>NZ_JADEWG010000058.1 GCF_015207735.1 [Phormidium] sp. LEGE 05292 | reverse complement strand
CTTTAAAAATTAATGTTGCTCAACAGGAATTTTTGGGAAAACTTCATATAGAAGAGATATGGGCTGTCGGCTCTATCCCCAGACCAAAGTTTCCTATTCTCGTAAATCCAAAAGACTTATGACAGATTCAAACCGCCCACAAATGCCTCCTCCACCTGGTTCTCGCCCCCTTCCTCCCGGAGGAGTGCCGCCCGCTGCCAGGAGAGTGCCACCCGCACAAGCAACTCCCGGAGCAGCACAGCGGTATACAGATGAAACCATGCCCTTGCCTCCCAGTGCCAGGACTCCCGGAGTACCACCAACCAACCCAGGAGTACCTCCTCGCACCCCAGGCGCAGGGACAACACAAACAGTGGCGCGGATGCAGGGTGCCGGGGCAACACAAGCAACACAACCACTATCATCAGCACCAACACAAACAGTCCCCCCTGGAGCACCTCCCAGAGTGCCGCAAACCCCGCCGCCATCAATGGCACCGCCACCAGCGGCACCATCAGCACAGATGGCAACACAAACAGTACCAGTTTCAGCTCGACCACCAGAAATTTCTCACTCAGCCACAGGGCGACTCACTCTACTGGAAATAGTTAAAAAAGCCTTTGATGACGGGATTTCTGACATTCACGTTGGCGTAGGCGAATCACCACGCTACCGGAAACGCGGCGACATCATCACCACAGATTGGCCCGTCACTGACGAAGCCACATTCATGAGTTGGCTACAAGAAGTACTTACTGACGACGACATTCGCAAATTTGAAGAAACCCTAGACTTTGACGGAGTTACCCAATACGAATTCTCTCGTGCCCGGATTAACGTTTTCGGCTCAATGAAAGGACCAGCAATGGTCATGCGTTTGATTCCCAACAACATCTTATCTATGGAGCAATTAAACTTGCCTCCAGTATTCAAAGATGTCTGCCACTATCACAAAGGCTTCATCTTAGTCACAGGGCCAACAGGTTCCGGTAAATCTACCACAATGGCCGCAATGGTAGATTACATGAACAAGAATATGGCAAGGCATATCATCAGTATTGAAGACCCGATCGAATTCGTACATACCAGTCGTAAGAGCTTAATTAAACACCGGGAAGTAGGAATACACACCAAGAAATTCGACAATGCCCTAAAAGCAGCTTTGCGGGAAGACCCAGATTTGATTATCGTCGGTGAAATGCGCGATAAAGAAACAGTTAACACCGCCCTCAAAGCAGCACAAACAGGTCACTTGGTTATGGGAACATTGCACACCAATAGTGCAGTGAAAACCATTGAACGGATACTTAACCTTTACAGTGCCGAAGAACAACAATCAATGAAAGTTGCTTTGGCAGAATCTTTAGTTGCAATTATCGCTCAGGGATTGTGCAAAACTACAGACGGCAAACGTGCTGCCTATCACGATATCCTGATCAATACCGACGCGATTAAAGAGTACATTATTCAAGGTAAGTACGAAGAAATTACTGGCATCATGCTGAAGTCCAAATTCGACGGAATGCAAACTATGAACCAAGCACTATTAGCTTTGTATCAAGAAGGTAGAATTACCGAAGAAGAAGCTTTGGAAAAATCACCCACTCCTAACGAAATGGCTCAATTCCTCCGAGGTCGTGTTTAGCACTAAAATTAGAAAGGCAAAAGTAATGATAAATTTCTATTCTTTTGCCTTTAGTTTTTCTCTTTCTGCCCTTTCTGAATAGTTGCCTTGAACCAAAATCATCCTCAGTTGCCGGAACTTTTTAAAGGTATTGCACTGTTTACTCCAGGTGGAGATCTCATTTATTGTATTGACCCCAATAAACAAGGTCGATGGCATTTAGATTTATGTGCTGGTTTACAGGAAATGCTCGGACTGTCAGAACCTCCACATTTTTTAGTACCTTGCTACACTGCTACTATTGATAAATGGTTAGACCCGCGCTCTCAAGAATTACGAATTTCTGCGGAAGCCTATCCTTTAGTTAGGCGACATCAAGCATTGCTAAATGCGGTCTTTGGCATTGATAATTTAGTTTGGCAAGTTGCACCTTGGCAAGAAGGACTTTGTGACTCAATTGTTTTGGCTACTTATCGCGAACAATTTCCCCAACTTTGGGAAGAAAATGATTTAGTAGTGCGGTTTGAAAAGAATGGTTTAATTAATTATTTCCTTCCACAAAACGATGAGTCTAGTCTTTTACCTCCAGAATCTCAAGGTTATGTGTTGCGTTTGTTTGTGTCGAATTACAGTGTGGCAACAGAAAGAATTCTGCAAAATTTATATAAGTTATTAGAAGAATCTCTTAATTGTCCCTATACATTAAAAGTAATTGATGTTTTTAAACATCCAGAACAAGCAGAAGCCGACCAAGTTTCTGCTACACCGACTTTGGTAAAAGTATGGCCTAAACCTATTAAAAGAATTGTTGGTGAAATAGAAGATATGAATAAAATTTTAAGGTTGTTGTTGCCTCCAGATGTTTAGAAATAGTTCGTTGTAAGCACTTCAGTGCTTAACGACTTCAGTCGTTACAACAGACCTATACTATTGTTTTGGGAATGCAGACATCGGGGGCACATAAGTTGGGAAATTCCATAGTAGTTACTTTCAAGGTATCCAGTTCTACCCGCCGAATTACGTGATTATTTGTATCAGCAATAAATAATAGAAAACCTGCTGCACTTAAACCACTGGGTTCAAAAAATCGAGAGTTTTTTCCTTGACCATCTTGATGTCCGGGTATTCCATCTCCTAACATAGTTTGGCATTTGCCTATGTGAGGGTCTACACGCTTAATTTTGTGATTGTAAGTATCTGCTATCCAAAGATAATCTGGGATATATTTTACTCCCAAACAATGTTGCAATCTGACTTCAGAAGCAATGCCATCTACATCACCAAATCCAAATAATTCTCCACTACCACAGACTGTACGTACTTCTTGTAAATCAGCTAAACCAACAGCCCGAATTGAACTAATTTCGCTATCAGCAATATATAATTCTCTGCGATCGCTGGTAATTCCACTTGGTTGGGCAAAGGCTGAGTTACTTAGAGAACCATCTACGCAACCTTCTGCACCTGTTCCAGCATAAGTACGAATTATATTTGTTTCTAGTTCCATTTCCCAGATTTGGTGCGGCCCTGCCATAGCAATATAGATGCTGTTACCGATTTTTTCCAAATCCCAAGGGGAATTAAGGGCTGTTTCTAAAGCTTGTCCACTGTGAGGACGGATGTAATGACCTTGTTCGCCTGTTCCGGCAATGGTTTTTACTTGTTGATTTTTTAGGTCTATCTGGCGTAAAGTATGATTTTCTGTGTCGGCAATGTAGAGAATTTGTTGTTCTTCATCTAATGCCATTCCTTGGGGGGCAAAAAATTGTGCTTGTGTAAAATCACCATCTGTTAAGCCTGATTTTCCATTACCAATTATGTGTAATAGTTCGCCTTCTAAGGTGCTAATAATAATCCGATGATGTCCTGTATCAGCAATAAATAGTCGATTTCCTTCTCCGTCAGCTAGTACTTTTCCGGGAAAGGCTAATGGTGTATTTAATGGGGTTTTTTGTTTTTCTAAATTAGTTGAGAATTCTTGAAAATTGAGGGTTCCATGTTCTTGATGTGCTTGAATAATTTGGGAAATTAAATCGTCTAAAGCGTCGCGGTTGCCTTCTCCAGATGCACTACTTACACAATAAGTTTCGGGATCGATTATGACTAGAGTGGGCCAAGCACGCACGGCGTATTGTTGCCAAATTTGAAAGTTTT
This sequence comes from [Phormidium] sp. LEGE 05292, assembly GCF_015207735.1. Lineage (GTDB taxonomy): Bacteria > Cyanobacteriota > Cyanobacteriia > Cyanobacteriales > Aerosakkonemataceae > Floridanema. Next base: position 33,952 of record NZ_JADEWG010000058.1, on the reverse strand, counting down.
GATCTACTATTACTGGATGTTCGATGTCGTAACGAAGAATTGCTTGACGAATGTTTTCTATTTCTTGTTCGTTGTCGAATTTGGCGGAGTGAACGCCGATAACGGTAAGGGTATCTTTGTATTTCTGCTCTAAATATTTTAAGTCGGGCAAGACGTGCAAGCAGTTAATGCAGCAATATGTCCAAAAATCTAGAATTACTATTCGCCCTTTTAATTCTTTTAAGGATAAGGGACGATCGGTATTTAGCCAAGTAAAGTTTTGGGGTAATTCTGGCGCTCTAACGCGAGGTGCCATAGATTCTCCTTATGTAATGGCGATCGCATCCATGTTACTCCACTATTTAAGCCTACCACTCATCTGACCATCACGCTAATTGCAGAAAACAGGCATTAAAAAAGGAGTTGAACCTCTTTTGTTGATTCAACTCCCCTGATTAGGAAAAAATTTTGCTTCAGTAGCTAACTATTCCACAGAAACACTTGTTTGTGCTGTTTCCTCAGCGTTAACCGCAGAATCTGTATCTTCTACCTTTGTTTCTCCCACAGTTGCAGGACTTTCTTGCAAAATTTGTGCAGCCGATTCTAATTCTGGTATAGGGGTTTCTACTGCAATAATTGGCAAACTGGGTTGAGATTTCACTTTTTTATAACCTGGTAACTCGAAACGTTCCAACAGCTTTCTAAAATTCAACTTCTGTGGTTTGCTTATAGGTTGTGTCTCAGTTATTTCTGCTGGAGTTTTCTCTTCCCCAGTAGCTGTAGCTTCCACCTTGGTTTTCGCTAAAGTTTCTCCTGAAGGTGCTGATACTTCCTTAATTATTGGTACCGGGGAGAGGGTTTCCGTAACTTCAGGTACAGGTATAGATTCTACTTTTGCTTTAGTTTCTGGAATTGGTGTAACTTCCGGTTCAGGAGTTGGTGTTTCTGTAACTTCAGGTATAGATTCTACTTTTGCTTTAGTTTCTGGAATTGGTGTAACTTCCGGTTCAGGAGTTGGTGTTTCCTGAATTTCAGGTAGAACTTGCGGTTCTACTTCTTCAGTAATCGGAATTTCTTCTGCTTTGGTAGCTTCTGCTGGTGATGGTGTTTCTTTTACCGGAACTTCTGTTGGTGTTTCCGGTGTTGGTGTAACTGTTGCTTCGGGAGTTGGTATGGTTTCCGGTTCTCGTGGTTTAGGAGGAGTGTAGTTGCGATCGACTATCCCACGAGCATCAGCAACTGAAAGTTCACCTCGTACCAATTGCGAAAGTGTATCTGTGCCATTCGGTTCATAGCTCAACACTCGCACTGTACTGTTATACACATTTTCTAATGGCTTGCCCTGTTCGTCTAACAACTCCAATTTGATCCAGTTTTTCCCCGGTTTAAAGCCTTGGAGATAAATAGGTTGCCATTTATCAATAATGAAGCTTTTACCATTGACTGTGCAGCGAATTTTCCAATCAGCTATTTCATCATCAGGTTTTTTTTGCGCTACTGAATGTAAAGGCGCATTCGTGAGGTAAAAGTCCAGCATGATAGGTTCCGCACCGTAGCTACCTTGAGGACGGCTGTATGTTAGCAGGGGTTGGGTAGCATTGGGATTATTTTCCTCAGTTTTGGTAAAAATATGGAAAGTTGTTTGGGCGTATGCACCCTCGTTTTTAAAGCTTTCGTCCCAAGGACGAGAGGCGAAAACCCTAATGGTGTGAGTACCTGGGGCTAAGTCGGAAAAAACTAAGGGTTGAGTAAGGTCATAAACTGCTTGATAAGGTTGGTTGTCTAAAAAGACGTGCAGGTGTGGGCCTAAACCTAGTTCAGAATTCTTAAATATCGGTAAATCCGCCACCTGAAATTTTACAGTAACGCTATTGTCTTCTAAAATTTGATCTGCTTGGGGACTCAGTATGGTGACTTGGGGTTGGTAACTTTCTAATCCTTGGCGCAATTCTTGAAGAGTTTCGGGAGGAGAAACTTCGACAATGTTTTTTCCTATGGTTAACCCAGAATCAGATCTATATTTATCCTTCTCTTTTGTAAGGGGTTGATTGGCACAGCTTACTAAACTAAGAATTACTGCTGCTGCCAATAAGAAACTTAATAGCTGTTTTGCCTTTCCTGGTAGCCAATTTTGCATATACACCTTTTAATACTCCTAAACAACTAATAATAGACTTCTCAGTAAGCTATTTATTTGAGACTATAGCCCAAAACGGCTCAGAGCCTTACGGTTTAGGTATTAATCACTGATTAACCTAATAGTTAAACTTTACTAATTTTTGAGTTTTGTAAACTAAATCGCAACACCCCTTGACTTTTGACCAAGAGTTATAAGGTAAAAGCTAGTAGGTGTCTATGCTCTAGGATATTTGAATTATTGTTAACTACTTTTAAAAAGAATGGGAACCTAGTCCTATAATTCATCAAAAGGAACTACCCCCTGCCAAACACAGGCCAGCCACAAGCTAAAAGTACTGATTTGGTAAAATTTTTCCCAAAGTTGGGGTACCCTGGAAGACCAAAAGCTAAGTAATTTCTCCAAAATGGGAAAAAGCTTAGTTTGAAGGTGAAAAAAACTGCGGTAGTGCAATCCGTGGTTAAAGCTCGTGGAGTCCGACGGTGCGCCGGGACAAAGAAGCGAGAAACCCTAACTAAACCTGCAAGGGTAAAGAAGGGTAGCACAACACCTAACAAAACCTCAAGATAAATTCAAACGGGGTAAACCTCGTGCCTTAGTTAAAGAGAGAGGAGAGTCTTCATGACGATAAGTCCTCCAGAGCGAGAGGCAAAGGTAAGGGTGGTAGTTGATAATGATCCGGTGCCTACTTCGTTTGAGAAGTGGTCTCAGCCTGGACATTTCGATCGCACCTTATCCAAAGGGCCAAAAACCACAACCTGGATTTGGAACCTACACGCTAACGCCCATGACTTTGATAGTCATACCAGTGACCTAGAAGATGTTTCTCGGAAAATCTTCAGCGCTCATTTCGGTCACTTGGCAGTTATTTTTGTCTGGTTAAGCGGCATGTATTTTCATGGCGCTAAATTCTCCAACTACGAAGCTTGGTTAGCCAACCCCACTGGCATTAAACCCAGTGCTCAGGTGGTTTGGCCGATCGTAGGTCAGGAAATTTTAAATGCCGATGTAGGCGGCGGTTTCCACGGGATTCAGATTACCTCTGGATTCTTCTATATCTGGCGGGCTGCTGGCTTTACCAATAGCTTCCAGTTATACTGCACCGCAATTGGTGGGCTAGTAATGGCAGCTTTGATGCTATTTGCTGGCTGGTTCCACTATCACAAACGCGCTCCCAAACTGGAATGGTTCCAGAATGCGGAGTCGATGATGAACCACCACCTGTCAGTGTTGCTGGGTTGTGGCTCTTTGGGTTGGGCTGGACACCAAATTCACGTTTCTCTGCCAATCAACAAACTCTTAGATGCTGGGGTAGCTCCAAAAGATATTCCCCTGCCTCAAGAGTTCATCCTGAATAAGGACTTGATGACAGAGTTGTATCCTAGCTTTGCCCAAGGTTTAGCTCCATTCTTTACCTTGAACTGGGGAGTTTATTCGGACTTCCTGACCTTCAAAGGTGGTCTGAACCCCGTAACAGGCGGCTTGTGGTTGTCTGACTCAGCACATCACCACTTAGCGATCGCAGTTCTGTTCATCATCGCTGGCCATATGTACCGGACAAACTGGGGCATTGGTCACAGCATGAAGGAAATTCTGGAGAACCACAAAGGTCCCTTCACTGGCGAAGGTCACAAGGGATTGTATGAAGTTCTGACAACTTCCTGGCACGCGCAATTGGCGATTAACTTAGCCATGATGGGCTCACTCTCCATCATCGTCGCGCAGCATATGTATTCGATGCCTCCCTATCCATACTTGGCAACGGACTATGCTACGCAGTTGTCAATCTTCACACACCATATGTGGATTGGCGGCTTCTTAATCGTTGGCGGTGCTGCTCATGGCGCTATCTTCATGGTGCGCGACTATGATCCTGCAGTGAATCAGAACAACCTGCTCGATCGCGTAATCCGTCATCGGGACGCAATTATTTCCCACTTGAACTGGGTATGTATGTTCTTGGGCTTCCATAGCTTTGGTTTGTACGTCCATAACGACACCATGCGTGCGTTTGGTCGTCCCCAAGACACTTTCTCTGATACTGGCATTCAACTACAACCAGTATTCGCTCAGTGGGTACAAAATATTCACACTTTGGCTCCAGGCGGTACCGCTCCTAATGCGTTACAACCTGCTAGCTATGCCTTCGGCGGCGGTGCCGTTGCCGTAGGTGGCAAAGTGGCAATGATGCCAATTGCTTTGGGTACGGCAGACTTCTTGGTACACCATATCCATGCGTTTACCATCCACGTCACCGTGCTGATCCTGCTTAAGGGCGTACTGTTCGCCCGTAGCTCTCGTCTGATTCCAGACAAGGCAAACTTAGGCTTCCGTTTCCCCTGCGACGGCCCTGGTCGTGGCGGCACCTGCCAAGTATCTGGTTGGGACCACGTATTCTTGGGACTGTTCTGGATGTATAACAGCATCTCGGTTGTGATCTTCCACTTCAGCTGGAAAATGCAATCAGATGTTTGGGGTACTGTGGCACCCGATGGCACAGTTTCTCACATCACAGGTGGTAACTTTGCTCAAAGCGCGGTTACAATCAACGGTTGGTTGCGCGATTTCTTGTGGGCGCAAGCCTCTCAAGTGATTAACTCCTACGGCTCTGCGCTATCAGCTTACGGCTTACTGTTCTTAGGCGCTCACTTTGTTTGGGCATTCAGCCTAATGTTCCTATTCAGTGGTCGTGGCTACTGGCAAGAGTTGATCGAATCGATTGTTTGGGCACACAATAAACTGAAAGTGGCTCCTTCGATTCAGCCTCGCGCTCTGAGTATTATTCAGGGCCGTGCAGTAGGGGTAGCTCACTACCTCTTGGGAGGAATTGTCACTACATGGGCATTCTTCCTAGCTCGATCGCTGTCTTTAGGATAAGAAAGAGCGCGGAAAAAGCTTCTGGGTTTTGAGTTACCAAGTTTTGAACTTTCCTCAAAATTCAGATATTCAGAACCCAGAAGCTCAGTACGTCGTTGATGATTTAAGCAAGATCCAGCATTCATCAAGGCTTATGGCAACAAAATTCCCTAAATTTAGCCAAGACCTTGCTCAAGACCCGACTACTCGTCGGATTTGGTACGGGATTGCTACAGCACACGACTTTGAAAGCCATGATGGCATGACGGAGGAAAATCTTTATCAAAAGATCTTCGCCTCCCATTTCGGTCACATCGCAATCATTTTCCTGTGGACTTCCGGTAACCTGTTCCACGTCGCTTGGCAAGGCAACTTTGAACAGTGGATAAAAGATCCGCTAAACATCCGTCCCATTGCTCACGCGATTTGGGACCCGCAATTCGGTAAACCAGCTGTTGAAGCTTTCACCCAAGCTGGTGCTAACTATCCAGTAAATATTTCCTACTCAGGTGTTTATCACTGGTGGTACACCATCGGGATGCGGACAAACGGCGACCTGTACCAAGGTGCGTTGTTCTTACTGCTGCTGTCAGCAATCTTCCTGTTCGCAGGTTGGTTGCACTTACAGCCTAAGTTCCGCCCCAGCTTGTCTTGGTTCAAAAACGCTGAATCTCGTCTGAATCACCACTTGGCTGGTCTGTTCGGTGTGAGCTCTCTAGCTTGGGCTGGTCACTTGATCCACGTTGCCATCCCCGAAGCTCGCGGACAGCACGTAGGTTGGGATAATTTCCTGAGTATCAAGCCTCACCCAGCTGGTCTACTACCCTTTTTCACTGGAAATTGGGGAGTTTACGCAGAAAACCCCGATACTGCTGGTCATGTATTTGGTACAGCTACAGGTTCAGGTAGCGCAATTTTGACCTTCTTGGGTGGTTTCCATCCACAGACTCAATCTCTGTGGTTGACAGATATTGCACATCACCATTTGGCGATCGCAGTTCTGTTTATCGTCGCTGGTCATATGTACCGGACGAACTTCGGGATTGGTCACAGTATCAAGGAAATGATGAATGCCAAGGATTTCTTTGGCACGAAAGTTGAAGGACCGTTTAACTTGCCTCACCAAGGCATTTACGACACCTACAACAACTCCTTGCACTTCCAGTTGGGTTGGCACCTAGCTTGCTTGGGTGTAATCACCTCCTTGGTGGCTCAACATATGTACTCGATGCCTCCCTACGCTTTCATAGCGCAGGACTACACAACCCAAGCAGCGCTGTACACCCACCACCAGTACATTGCCGGTTTTATCATGGTCGGTGCTTTCGCCCACGGAGCAATCTTCTGGGTGCGCGACTATGACCCTGAGCAAAACAAAGGCAACGTATTGGATCGCGTGTTGCAACACAAAGAAGCCATCATTTCTCACTTGAGCTGGGTTTCTCTGTTCCTGGGCTTCCACACGCTGGGCTTGTACGTCCACAACGATGTGGTAGTTGCTTTCGGAACTCCTGAAAAGCAAATATTGATCGAACCCGTATTCGCTCAGTTCGTTCAATCTGCTAACGGTAAGGTGCTATACGGTATGCAAACCTTGCTGTCCAACCCAGATAGCATTGCTTCTACAGCTTGGCCTAACCACGGCAACGTTTGGTTACCTGGCTGGTTGGATGCAATCAACGCTGGCACCAACTCTCTATTCTTAACAATTGGCCCTGGCGACTTCTTGGTTCACCATGCAATCGCTCTCGGCTTGCACACCACCACCTTGATCTTGGTTAAAGGTGCGTTGGATGCACGCGGATCTAAGCTGATGCCCGACAAGAAAGACTTCGGCTATGCCTTCCCTTGCGATGGCCCTGGTCGTGGCGGTACTTGCGACATCTCTGCTTGGGACTCTTTCTACCTCGCTATGTTCTGGATGCTGAACACCATTGGTTGGGTAACCTTCTACTGGCACTGGAAGCATCTGGGTATTTGGCAAGGCAACGTAGCTCAGTTCAATGAGTCTTCTACTTACCTCATGGGCTGGTTCCGTGACTACCTCTGGCTGAACTCCGCTCAGTTGATCAACGGGTACAACCCCTACGGCATGAACAACCTGTCTATTTGGGCTTGGATGTTCCTCTTCGGACACCTAGTTTGGGCGACTGGTTTTATGTTCCTGATTAGCTGGCGCGGTTACTGGCAAGAGTTGATCGAAACCTTAGTTTGGGCTCACGAACGTACTCCTCTAGCGAACTTAGTTCGTTGGAAAGACAAGCCAGTTGCTCTGTCGATCGTTCAAGCTCGTTTGGTTGGTTTAACTCACTTCGCTGTGGGTTACGTCCTCACCTACGCAGCCTTCGTAATTGCCTCTACTGCTGGTAAGTTCGGTTGATGAGAGTTAACTGAAATCACCTCGTAGTTAGGTAATTAATAAATCCCCTGCCCTTTGGGTGGGGGATTTTTGCTAGATATTTTGTTCAGTGTCAATTAATAATGTCCAAATCTAAAAAGAAGCAACTTACTGACAGTTTGACAAGTTGGCAGATTAACTTTTCTCTTCCTATCGTTTGTCTAACAGATGAAGAAGATATAGTACCACTTGATGACAGGATTACCAATTTATGAAGCTGCTCTTGAGGCAAAACTTGAGCGGATTTGGGTATTTCTGATCGCAGCCAAAAAAGCGGAAGCAGAAAAAGCTATTGAACAAGCTCTTTTACAGTCCAAACTCAATCAAAGAGTACTAGAACCTTTAGAAAATCCAGAGATTACAAAGTTTTTGAATTTTATTAACGATCCCAAAGCTAATATTACTTCCATACCTGGAATTAAAGGATACGCAAAACAAATTAGAAACGACGGATTTTACTCTTCTATAGAAGATATGCAGAAACAGCTAGGCGTAGGCTCTAAAAAAATTTTAAATTGGGTAAGAGCATATAAGCAACTGAAAGTTTAAGAAATAGGACGGGTAATCAAGAATGCCTATTCCTTACTCACTGATACAGGATAAGCAAATTTCAAAAAGTAGTGATTAATTGGGTTTTAGTTTTAGCGATCGCACTAAGTTTCCTCACTGGAGTCAATCAAAAATTTAGATTAATTTCGCCAAGTCTAATCGATTCAAATAAATCAATGTCATTTTCAGTAAATGCACAAATATCAAAATAATGAACCACAGGGGTGCCACTTTTTTTGCGATTTGAGGCTAGATAACTTGTCAGGTCGAGAAAGCGATCGTATTCTTGATGAGACAAACTAATTAAATAGTTGCCATAGTTATCATAAACCATAAAATATTCATACCCGATATCAAATAAATTTTGAATTGTTGCTAGTCCAGCTTCTTCTCCCTGATTTTGGAAACTAATATCATACTCAAAATATATTACAGGAGCCAGCCCTTCGATCGCTTCAAGAGAGGTTTCAATAATGTAAAAATCAAAACCATCAGTATCAATTTTTAAGAGTTTAGCATTTTTAAAGATAGGATAATCAGAAAGAATTAATTCAAGACTCTTTGTAGGAACAACTGTTGTACCTTCCCGATCGATCGCTTGAACAATTGATGCAGTTCCGCCACTACTAAACAACCGATCTAAGTTAACTAATTCTCCATCCTTACCAACAAAGCATTCAGCAATTTCAACTCCACCTATTCTGAAAGCATTTTGTTTAAGATATTCCAGAAAATTAGGATTACCTTCAATACACAATACCGGGATATCTGAATATTGTTTAATTAAAGCTGCACTATCTCCTACATTTGCCCCTATATCTATAGCTGAGGATTCAGGGTACTTTTGAAAAATAGCTTGAGCAATGTATCCCAAAGCTGTATCATATCTCAACCAGGTAGATTGATAACTATCTAGTAAATGGTCAGAGGGCAAAATAATATGGTAACGACCTATCTGGTATTCCTTTGACATCATATTTTTTGCACTCTCTCATTTAATTTCTACTTTTATCCTAATTTTATAGATATCAGAATTCAACTATAGATTTAGGGAGCTCCCCTACTCCTCTAAAATCTCCACCAAATCCTCAATCATCACATCAAAAGTTCGCGCTAACTTATGCACTGCCGTATAATCAACCATAGCTAATTCAGAACGACGAGCATAACTTTTAACAGTGTTGTACACTACTCCAGAGCGATCGGCAACTTCCTTAAGTGTCCACCCTTTCTCCGCCGCTAGTTCCCGAATTCTTAGTCTCACTAGACCCATGCTTGACTAATGGTGCAATTACACCTTATAATAAATAATTACTAATGTAAAAGCAATCGCCCCCGTAGTCTGACAAACAAAAAGGGCGATCGCAAAAAAGACCCAAAAAAATAGAGTCAAATATATGTTATCAACATCAAAGCTAGAATTGCAAAGTTTTGAGATTATTTCATCAATCAAAATCTCAGAATCAAAAATTGTCCACAAATCGCCAACCCTGCATCCCTTAGCAAGGTTCGTCACCGAAGCAGCAGCGGCGCTACTATTCAAGATTTCCGTCGAGGAAATCTACAAAATTACTTGCTTGCGGTATGTTGTCCACGTTCACGGCAAAGGAGTCAGCAGATTTGTCAGTTATGCCGACTTTCCCCCCATTTTATCCGTAAACCTGCCCACAGCATTAGATTTTTACTTTTGGCATAAACGCTGGAAAAAGAAACCAGCCCAAGAATTCTGGCAAAAATTCTATACCTATCAGTTAAAAACAACACTTTCACTAGAAAAATTATTTCAATGGCATAACTTAATCAACTTACTTAAAACCCTATTTTCTCAGACAGTATTAGAGAACCTGAGAGAAACTTACACAGAACAAAAAACTTTAATTTTATCGTCTTCACTGGCTAGAAATAAAAAATAAAGCCCGAATTCCAGCACTGCCAATTTCTATTGCCAAAGCAGCCAACAAAAAGCCTAAAATTTGAGTAATAATTATCGCCCCTTCCGCACCTAATAAATGGTCAACGCGAGTAGATTGCCTGACAATTACCCAAGAGATAAACATCGCAGAAACTATTCCCAAAGCAACACTTAAACCTGCTTCAGGAGATTCCGACATTAACACCATGACCGCTGAAAGTGTACCAGGCCCCGCCAACAAAGGAAAAGCCAAAGGAGTAATTGCGATATCTCGTTCTGCTTCCACAATTGGTTCATCCATTTTCCCTTCCAACATTTGCAAAGCAATTAACAGCAATAACAGACCTCCAGCTACTTGCAAAGAACCCATACTAATGTGTAAATAATTGAGAACTGTTTGTCCAACCAGAGCAAACAAAAGTAGCACCCCTGTAGCAAACAAAGCTGCCTTATTAAACACTTTATTTTTTTGTTCGGGTTCCATTCCTTTCGTTAAAATCAAAAAAACAGGTGCATTTCCCAAAGCATCAGCTAAAACAAACACTGCTACAAAAGATTTAACAAAGGTAGAAATATCAATAATCGAAATATCAATAACCATAGATACAAAAGTAACAACTACCTAAAGGGTAAAAAATCCCTTACCGTTTGGCAAGGGATTTTTAGGAATTGGAGTGATATTTCGAGTCTGCTTTCAGACAGAACTAGAATTAAGCTTCGCTCTCAATGTAGATAAACAACAGACCCATTACTATGGCAGGTAAAAGCCAGGTAATGATGGGGATGAGAATCCAAGGCAAGAAAGAAGCTGCGTATGAACCTGTCATTTCAGAATCTCCAAAAAGGTTAAAGTGATTTTTGCCAAATTGATTATCTGACCATGTTACTGACCAGAGATTAAAAAATCTCCGTCAGTTCACCAGAGACAGAGGATTAGTGATGGACTACACCACGGAAAATAGCGTCTACAACGTTGAAGTTTTCCAAGAGGAAAAAGGCAACGAAAGCGCCACCCATTGCACCAACAAAGAAACCAGCAGTCAACTGACTCCAACCTTCAGCGGTTTTAAGTGGCTCAGGAGCTTGAGGATTCTTGCTAGGAATAGTGCTGGCATTTTCTTGGAAAGAAGCTAGTCCATAAACAGACATACAAGCAGTAGCGATGAGAATCAACGCCAAGCCAGAGATTAATCCGCCTAAGTTAGCAGCTTCGCCATAATCACGTAATGGCCCAAACTTAATCCAAGGGCCAATGATGAAGTAGCCGTGAGCCATGCCAATCTCTAGACCTCGGAGGATAGGAGATAAGCCTTTGCGGTAGGCTGGCAAATTGCCGATGAAAGTTTTGGTAAAAGCGGAATCGCTGATGGGGGTGGACAAGTGACCTATAAAAGGATCACCATTATAGGCTTTAACGACCTCTGCATCTCTAGGATCGGCCATACTTAATATTCCTCTTTGTTTGTTTGGAAATCTACAGAAGAACTTAAGCTCATATTCTAAGCAAATGCAGGTTATTTCATTACATAATGAGCACTCAGCTTTAAAAAAGTTAATCTTACAGACTGGGTGCTTAGGTTAAGTAATGAGTTTTGAGTTATAGAAAACTCTTGATTTACAACTCAAAATCAAAACCGGATCTAAATCTAAAAAAAAATTTACATTACGTTATAAATCTTTTTACAATAGCTATTTACAGATCCTGGGTATCTATGCTTAAAGAAAATGGGGAGATTCCCATAATTAATCAGGCAATCTCCCCATCGAAATTTCTAGTCCTCAAACAAAATTTAAAACTCGTTGCTTTCAGGAGGGTTAAAATTACTCGAGGCAGAGCCTCAATTTTTTTTCCCAGGTTGAACCTGGGAAAGAGATTTAAAAGATATGGGAGGTTCTCCTGCTGCAAGTTTGTTAACCCTGCGTTTTCTCCACTTGGGCCACCATTAACAGTGTTTTCAAAAGAGAATCAGGATTCAAACTCATAGAATCAATTCCCAACTCGACTAAGAACTGAGCAAACTCAGGATAATCGCTAGGCGCTTGACCACAAATACCGATTTTGCGGTGGTGTTTTTTCGCAGAAGCGATCGCTAATTCTACCATTCTTCGCACCGCTTCATCTCTTTCATCAAACAAATGAGCAACTAAACCAGAATCTCTGTCTAACCCCAAAGTTAATTGAGTCAAATCATTAGAACCAATAGAAAATCCATCAAAAACTTCGCTGAATTTATCTGCCAAAATCACATTACTGGGCAGTTCGCACATTACATAAACTTGCAAACCATTTACACCCCTTTCTAACCCATGTTTCGCCATTTCAGCTAACACTTTGCGACCTTCAGCAGGCGTGCGGCAGAAAGGAATCATCAGAATCACATTCGTCAAACCCATTTCATCCCGAACTCGCTTCATCGCCCGACATTCTAAAGCAAAAGCTTCCTGATATTTCGGGTCACAATAACGAGATGCACCCCGCCAACTTAACATCGGGTTTTCTTCTTCCGGTTCAAACAATTGACCGCCTAAAAGATTGGCGTATTCGTTACTCTTAAAATCACTCATCCGCACAACTACAGGTTTGGGATAAAAAGCAGCCGATATTCTTCCTACCCCTTGGGCTAATTTATCCACAAAGTAATCGGGTTTATTCTCATAAAGTTCTGTGAGTTTAGCTAAGGGAACTTTAATTTCATCATCCTCGATTTTGTCGTAATTAATTAAAGCCAAAGGATGAGCTTTAATGTGATTGGCAATGATAAATTCTAACCGGGCTAAACCAACACCATCATTCGGCAAAGATGCAAAGCGAAATGCTTCTTCCGGGTTGCCCAAATTCATCATAATTTTAGTGCGAGTATGGGGCAAATTTTCTAAAGCAACTTCCTTCACTTCAAAAGGTAATAAACCTTCGTAAACTCTTCCTTCTTCCCCTTCTGCACAGGAAACTGTAATTTCTTGACCTGTTTTTAAAACTTCCGTAGCATCGCCACAACCGACAATTGCCGGAATGCCCATTTCTCGCGCAATAATTGCGGCGTGACAGGTACGACCACCTTTATTAGTAATAATGGCGCTGGCTTTTTTCATGATTGGTTCCCAGTCGGGGTCGGTTTTATCTGTAACTAAAACTTCCCCGGTTTGGAACAATTCTATTTTTTGCACATCTAGCATTATCCGGGCTTTTCCTTGCCCAATTGCTTCGCCAACACTCCGCCCAGTTACTAATACATTGCTGTGTGCTTTCAACTCATAACTGCGAATCAGATTTGCGGCTTTTTGAGATTGGACAGTTTCTGGTCTGGCTTGGACAATGAATAATTCTTTGGTAATGCCGTCTTTTGCCCATTCGATATCCATTGGGCTGTGAGTTCCGCGCACTTTGCTGTAGTGGTCTTCAATGACACAAGCCCATTTAGCTAGTTGTAAAATTTCGTCATCATCTAAAGCAAATTGTCGCTGTTCCACATCGGGAACGCGCTCATTTTTCATGTCTTTACAGCCGCCGTCATCACAAATTAATCGGTATTCTTTACTTCCCAATCTTTTGTCTAAAATTGGGCGATAGCCATCTTTTAAAGTGGGTTTGAAAACCAAGTATTCATCAGGGTTAACAGCACCTTGGACAACATTTTCTCCTAGTCCATAAGCCGCAGTAATTAAGGTGGCATTTTTAAAGCCTGTTTCGGTGTCGATGGTGAACATAACTCCCGAAGAAGCTAGGTCGGAACGTACCATTTTTTGAATGCCGACGGAAAGGGCAATGCTAAAATGATCGAAGTTTCTTTGATGACGATAGGAAATGGCCCGATCGGTAAACAGAGAAGCAAAGCATTTATGACAAGCTTGTAATACACTAGCCAAACCTTGTACATTCAGGTAAGTTTCCTGTTGTCCCGCAAAACTTGCATCGGGTAAGTCTTCGGCGGTGGCGGAAGAACGCACAGCTACTTCGGTGTTTTCTCCATAGCGAATACACATTTCCTGATAAGCTTTAGTAATCGCATTTCTCAAATCTGTCGGGAAAGGTGTATTTAACACCAATGTCCGGGCTTTTTTCCCTGTTTCCCGCAAACTATTCACATCTTCCACATCCAATTCGGCAAAAAGTTCTTGCAGTTTATCTCCAACTCCTGCGGCTTGGATAAAATGACGATAAGCATAAGCGGTAGTGGCAAAACCTCTGGGAACATTGATTCCTTTAGCTGTTAATTCTCGAATCATTTCCCCTAAAGAAGCATTTTTTCCCCCAACTAAAGCAATATCATTAATTCCCACTTCATCAAACCACAGAATTAAAGATTGTTCTTTAGCGAATTGAAAAAGTTTTTCCTGAATTGCTCTAACCATGAGTAGTTCCTCTTGGTAATCAAGTAAAAATTTGGCAAATAATAAAATCGCCCAGGTTTTAGGCGAAAAAAACTCCTAGTAAATGCTTCCTAACTGTTAGGAAACACACTCATGCCTAACTTATTTTGTTAACAACAGTTTGTTTTGAAATGCCGATCGCAAATCGATCGTCCTTATAGCCCTAGTGTAGCGATCGGCATAGAGATAGGGGTAAATTAGGCAACTTTTGTAATTTTTCTTGTAATTTCTTTGGGATCGCTGTCTAGTTATATTTCTATGGTATACTCTTATACATATTTTTGTCAACTTTGTGGTTTTACCCTGGGAAACATAGGGGATCAAGCGGTAATCGGGTGGGGATCAAAGGAGAATGCAATCGAGAAAACTGGTAATCGTGCCTTTGTTTCCGCTTAGAAGCCAGTCCATAAGACATAGAAAATCTAGGGCGAATCATAATTTCATTTTTTGACAACTCAGGTTTAAGGTGATGATGCACCCTATAGATTTACCGGGAAAGTGCTGCATTTCTAAGACGCTGAACTAGCTTGCTACCTGACGTTGATGTTGTTGATCTAGAAAAGCGATCGCCAGAAAATTACTCCTCTTCTCTTCAACCAGAAAAGATTTAACATATTCAATCATCATTGGTTGGAGAGAGAACACACCTGCTTTAGCTTCAATCCACGATCGCGCTTGCAAGAATTCCAAAGTTTCCAAAAGTGCTTGGGAGGAAACACAGGTTTGTATCTGGGTTCGCAACTTGGAAAAAGAAATTGGTTGACGATGGTGTACCATACATTGAATTGTGGCTTTAGCTGTATCCGACAACTGTGCAAATTCTTGGTCTAAACTGCTGAGAACACTACCAAAAACTGTAACTTTTTGGTCTAAAAATTCAGTAATGCTGCCATTAAATAACTGTTGAATCGTTGTGGCGATGTGGTTGAGAACCAAGGGATTTCCGGCATATAGTTCGATTAATCGATTCCAGTCGTCTTTTGTTCCTCTAAAAGTTCCTTTGGTTTGGAAAAGTTTTTGGATGTCTGTAACTTGTAATCCCTGAAGACGGAATACCCGCACAGGTCGTGTATCGCCTTCTAGCGGGGCGATCTGCTGTGATTTGACTCGGCTAGTTAAGATTAAGCAACTTTGATGAGTGGTTTCCCCTACTCTCCTGAACAACTCACAGTATCCCCCCTGATTTGGGTGGACAAGACAGATACCATCTCGACAGGTCATCTTTGGGGCACAGTCTTGGAGAATTTTTTCCGCACCATCTAAAATTAGTAAGCAACGGTGGTGTTGCAAATAATGAATCAGTCGTGAAATTTGGCGATCGCATGATTCTGGTAGTTCAGTTTCTTTGCCATTGGATAAGACGGCGATTAAGTCTGCAAGGAGATCGTTGACTGGCGAGGTAGGGAGGAGCGATCGCCAAATCACAAACTCAAAGTTATCCTGAATTTGTTGGGCTAGTTTCACAGATAGGTAGGTTTTGCCCATTCCTGCCATACCTAAGAGAGTAACTAAGCGAGTGCGTGAAGCGCAGCTATCGCCGCTAGGCGAATCTTTGACAATCCATTGCTCAAGCGTTGCGAGTTCTTCTGTGCGTCCGTAAAATAGAGAAGCATCGGGAGCTTCACCCCAATCTACAAAATTCTCAACTGTCAATTTTGCAGTTTGAATTTCTCTATTATCTGTCAGTGAATCGAGGTCTGGCTTCACAAACTGATAATCATTGGTTTCAAGTTGCAGGTTAAAAGTTTGGAAACAGTACTTTAGGGTTTTTTTATCAACTCCCACTTCACAAGCAAAGACCTTTGCTATCGTGTCTGGATCTAACCCTGTGCGAAAACCTAAAGTTTCACGGGTATAACGTTTATCAAAGTTATCATTACTTTCGGATTCGGATTTAGCATTTTGGAGTTTCTGCAATCCTTGTTGCGTGAGGATTACACCACGTCTCCGGCTCCGTCGTTCCAGTATCATCGGAAACCTCTCGAATTTATAAATTGATGTTTTATGGATGAGGAAAATTGCCCGTCTGTAGCGCAGTCGTTAGAAAGCGCTAAGAAACAGGAGATAACTTGCATTTTTCCCTGCAACATGGCTTAAGCGTCGAAATCCACAGAGTTATCTACAACTCAAAAAGGTAGTTATCTGAAAAATTGCTCCCATTAAAAGAATTTCTTAAAGAACTCTGAGTAGAAACACAGATGCGATGCCCTACTTCAGACTAAAACCAAATCAGAGATTAAGGTGTGAATATGGGAATTCACCTAGCTATTCCCATATTACTCGCCTTTTTCTGTTTGTAAAGTTAAGTAATTTTACGGACGTTCCTTAACTTCGGCATTGTGAATAGGGCAAAGTTGTTGTGATTTGATGGGTGCGATCGCCGATCGAGCCTGCACTTCCGTTATTCTGTTCTAGCCGAATCATAGTGGATCGATTGATTCTTTTGGTTTGATTTTTTTAGGCGATCGCATTACTACCGAAGTTAAGAAACTTTTTCCGATTTTAAGTTCTTTCTTAACTTCCTAAACTTCGGTTGTTTAGATGTAATTGAATTTGCATACTAGACAGGTGCAGACAAGATTTCAAAACAGGATTTTACTAGCTTTCTTTTGATGGGTGCGATCGAATCAGTTTAATTTTCTCATAAAACCATGAATTATCCAACTTCAATTAAGGAAATCGATTTAAGTCCGATTCCGGGCAAACACTATTGGAATTGCGATCGGGAATGGCGCGAAGAGTTCGTTTACTTTCTACTTGTAGACCGCTTTCACGATGATTTAAACCGCATTCCTGTTAATACATCTTCTCGTTCTATTGGTAGCGGAAAACAAGCTCAACTAAAAAAATTTTGTGGTGGCAAACTCAAAGGAGTTAAAAATCACTTAGATTACATTCAAAACTTAGGCTGCACCGCCATTTGGTTAAGTCCCATTTTTGAAAACAATGATGCGCCTAATCCAGATTCGGATAAATATCACGGATATTCTATTCAAAACTATCTGAATATAGACCCCCGCTTTGGTACTAAAGAGGATTTAATCGATTTAGTAAATGCAGCGCACGATCGAGGAATGCGAGTTTTCCTTGATGTCGTTATCAATCACTCAGGAGATAACTGGTATTACCCTAATAACCAAGACTATTATTATTACCAAGATCGACAATTCGATCTCGGAGATTGGCGGAAACAAGACCGACCAATTCCCCAGGAACTAAGAAACCCAGATTATTATCATCGCCGAGGTCAAGTTCGTAACTGGGATGCTTATCCTGAATACCAGCGCGGTGATTTTTTCTCACTAAAAGACTTCAATAATGACGAAGATCGAGCAGGTAGAGAACTGCAAGATATTCTGATCAAATCTCACTGCTACTGGATACGAGAAGCAGACATCGACGGATTTCGCATGGATGCAGTAAAACACATTGGTGAATTGGCAATATCCCGCTTTTCTTCAGTTGTGCGAGAGTATGCCTACAGCTTGGGCAAAAAATCGTTTTTCTTGTTTGGTGAATTGATAGCTGGAGATGACACAGTAGACCGTTATATTGGTGCAAACACTCCTACAAAAGTAGGTGATAAAACGGTTTATTTTGGTCTTTCATCAGTCCTAGATTTTCCCCTTTACTGGACTTTACCAAATGTTCTCAAAGGTCTGAGCAATCCTATAAATCTAATCGATCGTTATGAATCGCTCAGAAATTCAGCATTGAATCGAGGAGAACTGGGACGATATCGAGTAACCTTTGTTGATAATCACGATCAAATTGGGTTAAATCCCAAACAGCGATTTGCCGCTCATGCACCTGATAAACAAGTAATTGCTGGGATAGGTTATCTGCTTTGTGCGTTAGGAACTACTTGCATTTATTACGGAACAGAGCAAGGTTTTGCTGGTCAAGGTAAAGATGATGAATTAATCCGAGAAGCGATGTTTGATTTAGATAAACCACAGGTTAATTATCTAAATCAGCAATGCAATATTTACCAAGAAATTGCCAAAATTGCGAATATTTATCGGCACACAGAACCTTTGCGGTTTGGTCGAATGTACTTCCGAGAAATTTCTGGTAATGGTCGTGATTTTGGCTTACCTCAAGGACACCCTTGTACCCTGGCATTTTCTCGAATTCTCGGTTACGAAGAGATTTTGATCGCCTACAATACATCGACTACCGAACATCGGGCAGATTTTGTCATGGTTGATAGTAACCTGCAAAAGAAGGGAGGTGAAATGAAATTCCTTTACGGTAAAGAAGGTACGGTTCCGATTTTAAGCCATCCCGATCCTAACAATCCATCGTTATTTGTAAAACTCGAACTTGAGCCAATGCAGTTTGTAATTCTGCGTGGTTTGTAGTTTGGATGATGAAAGTGCGATCGCGCAGCGTGCCGTAGGCAATCGATCTTTCTTTAGATGTGCTGGAAGGCGATCGCCTTTTTTGTTGCTTGGGATTTTGTTTCATGCTATGCGGTCATTTTTTCATTAGCTGAAATGGTTAATGATGGTCGCTTCTGGAAATAGATAGCAATATTGTTTTAAGTTCGTTCTTAAATTCCTAAAATTCGGTTGTTTAGACAGAATTAAATTTGCAAAATGGACTTAATAGAAAGATTCTCTGTGAATTTCCCACTAACAGGAGTTGATCGTTATGAAAACTGAAAATTCCACTTTTAGTCAAGGATAGGGAACGATTGGTGAAAATGAAAAGAGCGATCGCGGTATGAAAAAAAATCCGCGATCGCTCTTTCTTTGGTGACAACTATATATTGAGTTTCTTTCAGAGGTAGCTTGTCTGTATCGCCAACTCTTAAAAATATCGAAATTAAGGTTAATTTACCGAACTTAAAAGAAGTTTTATATTGTTCCTTAAGTCCGTCAACTTCGGTTGAAATTCATAGTTATAAGCTCCAAATTAATATACATGGAACCAGGGCAGTATAGAAACTTTCTCATGTTTCGCCCTGAAAAAACGAGGAAATAGGAAATGAATTATGTTACGAATTAGTGCCGATGTTTTCTCCGGTAGACCTAATCCAGAGTGGATTATTACCGATGAACAAGAAGCTCGGACGACGCTCAAAGAAATTGCAAATAATCGCAGTGTCGTCGCTCAGTCTGCACCCGGAAATGCCGGATTAGGATTTCGTGGTCTTATAGTTGAGCCGTTATCAGACGAACTGGCGAAAGACTACGATCTTCCAGCAAGTCTATATTTGGCAACAGCTTCTGGTATAGCTGGCACCAAAGCCAGTGAGATTGCTCAACGGTTAATTAGCTCGATAAGTAGTGCAGAAATCTCTCCCGACGCTGCTTCTATCAATGAAGGGGGATTACCTTTAGGCGAAATGTTACAGAGTTTTCTTCAGCAAAAACTAGAAACTACAAATCGAGTATCTGTTCCCGATGTTGAAGGACTGCCTCAGATGATGACAATGGAGACAGCCGCTGAAATGGCAGCTGCTTGTACTTACGATACATCACCCTACAATCCTGGTTTCTGGAACAACAACGCTACCATTCTGCGTAATAACAATTGTTACAACTACGCAAGCAACAAACGAACAGATACCTTTGCCCAACCTGGACGAGGTTGTGGTCAAATGTACACTGCCATTAATTGTGCAGAAGTGACTCGTGCTGCCTTATGCGACGGATTACATCGCCGCTATGATTGCTTTCCAGATTCGGAGGCACCCCGCTATCTAGTGGCATTGGTCATCGCTCCTGGTCCTGGCTTTAATGATTTCCACTGGTATCGTCTGATGCGGGAAGGTTATTGGGCACACAAACCGGGTAGCACCCCTGTTCGCAATGTTGATAACAGTGGCAAAGTAATTTACAACCCACAAACTTGCGATCGCGATGGCTACACCATCTTCTGTGGTTACTTCTACACTTGTCGGAGTCAAAAGATTAAATAGATGGAAGCTCTACACCGCAAAGCATTGCCTTCGGCTATACATGACTTTATCCCCTTCAAAATCAGCAGGAAAAATCAACCATGCAATGGACTTGTGCGTTCGCCGGATCTCCGAAACGGTTAATTAATGTAGGCTTATCAGTGGTTTTGGTAGCCTTGCTTGGATGTACTGCCCCAGAAGGAAACAGAAAAATGCAAATCGAAGTGGATGTGTTTAGCGGTAGACCAAATCCCCATTGGCAATTAACAGAGCAAGAATCTAATGAGTTTGTACAACGATTTCAATCTTTACCTCCATCATCAGGAGAAGGGACTCTCAAAGAAGGATTAGGATATCGCGGTCTGATTGTCAGCGTTCCAGGAAAAGAGATTGAGGGCTTTCAGGAGATTGTGATTTCTAATGGACTAGTCGTAGCTAGACAGGACAACCAACCCCAAAAATTTGTTGACAAAAATCGTGTTCTGGAGAAATGGTTGTTCCAAACGGGTAAAGGACGGCTAGACAATCAACTTTACCGTCAGATTAGCGGCTCAATTGAGTAAAGTTCAAGATCTTTTGTTCAATTTTTTACCAAAATTAACTAATAGAGGTTTACCATGACTACAGAAATCAAACCGACACAAAGAATTTTAAATTGCATTCCATCCCGCGAAATTGAAAAAGATTGGGGAGTTGAAACCGCCATTGAAGCAGGAGCATTGAGTGTACCAGAGAGTATCCCACCCTCGGTAGATCTAAGAGATGATAACTGGTGGTTAATTGGAGATCAGACAGATCATGGTGCTTGTGTTGGTTTTGCTACGGCTGATATTCTTTGGTGGCATTTGGTTAAGAAGGGAGTATTTCCCAAGGATAAGACTAAATGGTTATCCAGAAGATTCGTCTGGATGGCTGCCAAAGAAATGGATGAGTTCACTGATTATCCCACGACATTTTTGGAACAACCTGGAACTAGCCTGAAGGCTGCCCTTGATATTATCCGTAAATATGGTTGTGTTGCCGAAACTGAATTGGTATTCTATCCAGAGAAGTTGAGCCACAAGTCCCAAAGTTCTTTGTATGCCTTGGCTTCTCTATACAAAATCACGAGTTACTTTACCCTGCGTAGACCTTCTGATAGTTGGCAGACAGTAGCACAAGGTTGGAAAAACTGGCTGGCAACCCAAGGCCCAATTCTAACTAGACTGGGAGTAGATGCGACTTGGGATCAAGCAACTAGCACACAAGGCAAGCTTGATGTTTATAAACCAGAAACCGTCCGAGGCGGACACGCGGTTTCTATTGTGGGGTACACTGCCGACAGATTTATTATCCGAAATAGTTGGAGTACCTCTTGGGGAGACAAAGGCTTTGCTTATGCCTCTCATGCTTATGCACAGGCGGCTTTTACCGAAGCTTATGGTATTTCGGTTTAGGAAGTTAGCTTGATGTTCTTTTTTTGGCAATAGTCTGATTTGTCCAAGATGCTACTTAGTCTCACCCCCTAATTACTTTTCCCAAACTGGGAAGACTGATGGGGTGAGGCTAATCCAACTTACATTGAGAACAACAGTGCAGTTAAGATGAACTTCTCTATTTTGATTCCTATTATTCTGGCTATGGTTCTAGAGTTTCATCTGGGGGTGACAAGTTATCTCAACACACCCAAAGCAGCCTTAGTGGTCGATCGCGTGAACCATATCGAGAGGAAAACAGTGTCACAGCTGAGAATTACCCAAACAGATCGAGATAAAACATTTACAGTTCATCGTGGCGATGTGATTGTAATCACCCTAGCAGAAAATCCGAGTACAGGATACAGTTGGGCGATCGACAAAATTGATTCTAATATTATTGAACTTCAAAGTTCAGAATTTTCTCTTCCCCAAAATGCAGGCGTAGGTGGAGGAGGAGAACGAATATTAACCTTCAGGATTAAAGCTATAGGTTTAACCAGTTTACAACTCAAGGAATGGCGACCTTGGGAGGGAGAGCGATCGATTGTCCAGCAATTTAATCTGACACTTCAAGTCAAGGAATAGGGCGATCGCTAATCGGTCGAGTATCCTGAATCCGTCTTGATTTAATCTCGCATTTCTTCTGTTTACTGATTGTTTCTTTTAAAGTGCGATCGATCTTTCTTGAGATGTGGTGGAAGGCGATCGCACTTTTTTGTTGCTTGGAATTTTGTTTTTTTTAGATCGAGCGTTGGTCTGGAGATACTGTTTAATGAGTGCGATCGCTCTTTCTTGAGATATGGTGGAAGGCGATCGCTTCTTGATAGCTTTTTTGGAGTAGTGCGATCGCTACTGAATAATTACTAGAAAATGGCTATATCCCATTCCCTACTGGCTTCCATCAACTCCAGATTGAATTGGATCATCTGCTGGTGGATGCCGACCCACCTCTTTATCGGCGGCGCGAATATCGATCGCTCGCTCTCGATTTAAGGCTAATTTTGCGATCGTTGCACGTCCAATGGCAGTCAAAGCCAGAATCAAAAGTCCATCTATAGACCAGATAAAATGTTCACACCAACTATCCTGTCGAGGATTGAATAGCGGCACCTCTTTGCCCGATTGTGGGTCAACTGCCGTTAGCCGATTGCTTTTCCTACGATTGCAATGGAAACAGGCAAGGGCCAGATTCTCCAAATCATCGGCTCCGCCTAATGATAACGGTACAACATGATCCACTGTGAATTGAACATACTGCCATTGTTCGGACGCATGACAATACTCGCATAAATAACCTGCACGTTGGCGTACCTGTGCTTGAACAAAGTCAGAAATTTTGCTGCGAGAAGACACAACTACAATGATTGCTGAGTTTGAGTGAGCGATAAATTTCGGAGCATTCGATTCACAAAACTTAAATAGTCATCTATTTCTTCGTAGCAATCGAGTTCTCGTTCTTCTTCTGGGCTAAGTAGCGTGGTTTGTTGCTTGACCAATAATGCTTCGATCTGGTTTTGAACAATGCTCGATGCCCGAAAAACTGGAATCCCCTCTTCCAACTCAATCCGAACTGCACCCTCAATAGGCAAAGTCGCTGGTAGATACTTAAGTTGTGGTGGTAGGAATATAGTCATGATTAGTCTAGACACTCACCAGTGGTCTGATTTGATTGTAGCCGAGGTTTGGGTTGAAGGCTGCGATCGCGCAGCGTCCTGTAGGTGATGGCAACTGCGATCGCCTGATTTCTGATTACTGACTGTTTCTCTTCAAGTGCGCTCGCTCTTTAGATATGCTGGAAGGCGATCGCTTTCTTCATTAGTTATCGAGAGCAATCGCATATTCATCTGAAGTTCCAAATAAATACTATTTTTTAATACAGAGTGAAAATGCCTAAGTTTTGGTTTTGATTGAAGTTTTCAATATCAACAAAGTTATTTCTCAAGATTGTTTCAATATCTCCAGTACTACAGTTTCCCCGCCAAATCTAAATCACTTTCGGCGGGAAACCGCGCAGAATTACAATTTCGTTAAAATCTGAGTCCTTGGTGACAATTATAAAATTGTTATCGCGGGCATATTGCCACACTTCTCGATCGGGTACTTGGTCAAATCCCAACAAAAACAGGTGATTGGAATTAGGGAAAATATCAGCCAGTCGATTGACTAAGCGAGGGGATAAGTTGTGGTCAAACAATAATTTCATGTTTTCACAATTAAGGTTTGCCGTTCTCGATCGGCAGCATAGCTGAGACAAGCTAAAATATCTTCTTGAGTCAGATAAGGAAAGTCTTCGAGAATTTCTTGATAGGTCATTCCAGAAGCGAGGTAGGAGAGGACATCATAAACGGTGATTCGCATTCCCCGAATACAGGGTTTACCGCTGCGTTTTCCCGGTTCAATGGTAATGATTTCTGAGTAGTTCATAGTTAGTTGATTTGAATAGCGGCTAGAGTTATTTAAAGTTACGCTTGCCTGTGTCTGTTCTCATTTTAATCAGAGGGAAGTTTCTTGATTCAAGGGGAGATTGAGCAAAAGGGCGATCGCGCAACGTGCCGTAGGCGATCGCTCTTTCTCAGATATAGCTGGAAGGCAATGCTTTCTTTATCTGAAGTAAGGCGATAATGGATAAAATATCGTTTTCATTGTCAGAGAGTGGTAGCGATGACTGAGTTACTGGAACGTGCGATCGCCAAATTGAAAACCTTACCTGCTAGTGAACAAGATGCGATCGCAGCAATGATTCTGGAGGAACTTGAAGACGATCGACGCTGGGATGAATCATTCTCTCGTTCCCCAGATATTCTGGCTAAACTTGCAGCAACTGCATTGGCAGAGTATCACGCAGGCAAAACTCAAGAACTCGATCCAGAAACATTGTGAAGTCACGCACTACAATCGAGTTCCGTAGATTGTTTGCCGATCTACCCGCAGCAGTTCAACAGCAAACACGGGTGGCATATCGCCAGTTTAAAGGAGATCCTTCTTATCCGAGTCTGCGTTTCAAGAAAGTGCATTCAGAATTACCAATTTATTCTGCCAGAATTAGCAAAAACTATCGAGCGGTTGGTGTGTTGGATGGAGACACTGTAATTTGGTTTTGGGTTGGTTCACATACAGAATATGACAGGTTGCTAGAACAGTTGTAGTAACTCAAGTTGCTAGTTACAAGTCTGGCTCTTTCTTAGCCCCCCTTGATAAGGGGGGTTGGGGGGATCAAAAGCAAGCCGTTCGTAAACAATGTTATTCTGATCCATTTCCACCTGAAATTTCTGACGTAACCATTGCAAAAACTCTTGAAATTCAGCTTCCTGTTCCGTCAAAGGTAGACCAAGTTCGCGCCTAGCAAAATAGTATCCATAGCACAAATAGTATTCTAGAACACCGACAGATGCAATAGTTTTGCTGTATGAAGAATTAATTCTGAAAAAGCTATTTTCTGCAAAATTGTAAACAGCAATACATTTATTAATTAGCAGTGTAAAGTTTTATAAAAAAATACAATTTTTTAAATACAAACTCAACTAATTATGGCGAAATCTCAAAAATCTCTTGCATAATTTACTCAGATCGGCACAATAATTCGCTAAAAAAAATAAACAGGAAATGTCCTCTATGAAAGCGTCAAACAGCACAGCCTCAACCTGTAGGTGTTGTCATTACTACAAATTAACTGGAAGACGTGGTGGATATTGTGAAATGTTGGGTGTATCAGTAAGAGCGGAATGGAAAAGTTGTCATTTAGCAATTGTACAATTTGGTGCTGATTACAAGAATTTGCCACCAAATCGAGAGTTAGCTAATCAGCAAACATAAAGAAATTCCTGAAAATTTAAATTAATCCTGTATGAAAATTGTATAATTAATCCACTTAACGCTACTAGAATGTAGCGTTTTTATTGGAATTGTTAACTTATTTAGTAAAGTATTCTATCCAAGTGACAGTAGTAAAAGAAAATAGTTAAATTGGAGAAGAGGCGGCGACTCAAAGAAATGAGTTGATCGAGAGGAACGCTCAATGCAAACTTATATAAAACCAACTACCGACCCAGCACATGATGTGTTGCGATATGAACATCAACCATTAGATGCTATTTTTGCGCCAAAAAATGTTGCAGTAATTGGCGCAACGGAAAAACTAGGCAGTGTCGGACGGACAATACTGTGGAATTTAATTAGTAGTCCCTTTGGCGGTACAGTTTTTCCGGTTAACCCAAAACGCCCTAGCGTATTAGGAATTAAAGCTTATCCCAGTATCGGAGAAGTTCCGGGAAAAGTAGATTTAGCCGTGATAGTTACACCTGCTGCCACTGTACCAGGAGTAATTAGCGAATGTGTGGATGCGGGAGTGAAAGGCGCGATCGTAATTTCCGCAGGATTTAAAGAAATTGGCGCTGCGGGGTTAGAATTAGAACGGCAAGTCCTCGAACAAGCTCGTCGCGGCAGAATGCGAATTATTGGGCCAAACTGCCTGGGCGTAATGAATCCAGTTTCGGGATTAAATGCCACCTTTGCCAGTAAAATGGCTTTGCCGGGAAACGTCGGCTTCATCAGTCAAAGTGGCGCACTTTGCACCGGAATTTTAGATTGGAGTTTCCAAGAAAACGTCGGTTTTAGTGCCTTCGTTTCCATTGGTTCCATGTTAGATGTAGGTTGGGGCGACTTAATTTATTATTTGGGCGATGACCCCCATACTCAGAGCATAGTAATCTATATGGAGTCGATCGGAGATGCGCGATCGTTCCTTTCCGCAGCTAGAGAAGTAGCCTTAAGTAAACCAATTATAGTGATTAAAGTCGGACAAACTGAAGCCGCAGCCAAAGCCGCCGCCTCTCACACTGGTTCACTTACAGGTAGCGATGAAGTATTAAACGCCGCATTCCGTCGCAGTGGAGTATTGCGAGTCAACACCATTGACGACTTGTTTAATATGGCAGAAGTTTTAGCCAAACAACCACGTCCCAAAGGCAAACGCTTAACTATTCTCACCAACGCTGGAGGGCCTGGAGTATTAGCTACAGATGCTTTAATTACAGGTGGGGGAGAACTAGCAGAACTGTCTTCGGAAACAGTCGAGAAACTTCAACCAATTTTGCCACCATCAGCTAGTACTCATAATCCAATTGATATTTTAGGAGATGCAGACCCAGAAAGGTACAGCAAATCTCTAGAAATAGCGCTAAAAGACCCTAACAGTGATGGAATGTTAATAGTGCTCACACCTCAAGCCATGTCTAACCCAACGAAAACGGCTGAGGATGTGGTAGAACAACTGAAGACAAACCCTGTTAAGGGTAAACCAATTTTAGCGAGTTGGATGGGTGGGCATGAAGTAGCAGCAGGGGAAGCTATTCTCAACCGCGCCAGCATTTACACTTTTCCTTATCCCGATACAGCGGCTCATGTATTTAACTTGATGTGGCGGTACAGTTATAATTTGCGGGGTATATATGAGACTCCGATATTATCAGACAATTGTGGGGAAAAGGAATGCGATATCATCCTAGCAAAATCCATAATTAACTCAGTCAAACAAACTGGTAGAACCATCCTCACCGAATACGAATCTAAACAACTACTCGCCAGTTACAACATTCCCACAGTTCCCACAGAAATAGCCACCACTGAAGAAGAAGCAGTAGAACTTGCAGAAAAAATTGGTTATCCAGTAGTTCTCAAACTATATTCCGAAACCATTACCCACAAAACAGACGTGGGTGGAGTCAGGTTACTACTCAAAGATGCCGAAACAGTTAGAGGCGCTTATCGTGGTATTCAGTCAGCAGTAGCCGAAAAAGTCGGTGCAGAACACTTCTTCGGTGTAACTGTGCAACCAATGCTCAACCTCGAAGGTTACGAAATTATCATTGGTAGTAGTGTAGACCCACAATTTGGCCCTGTGTTACTGTTCGGTACAGGCGGACAACTAGTAGAAGTTTTCAAAGACCGCGCTTTAGCATTACCGCCATTGAATTCTACCTTAGCAAGGCGGATGATGGAACAAACCAAAATCTACACCGCCTTGAAAGGAGTTCGCGGTCGTCCACCAGTTGACTTAGCGAAACTCGAACAGTTATTAGTACAATTCAGCTTGTTAGTTGTCGAACAACCTTGGATTAAGGAAATTGACATTAACCCGCTACTTGCATCGCCAGACAGGTTAATAGCTCTTGACGCTCGCGTAGTTCTGCACGATCCTGAAATTAGCGAAGATAAACTGCCAAAACCAGCCATTCGACCTTATCCCACCCAATATGTTGCACCTTGGACAATGAAAGATGGTACAGAAGTTACCATCCGTCCCATCCGTCCTGAAGATGAACCTTTGGCGTTTGACTTTCATAAAATGGTTTCCGAAGAGTCGGTTTATTTGCGTTACGCACATTTGGTAAAACTTAGTCAGCGAACAACTCACGAACGCTTATCGCGGATTTGTTTTATTGATTACGATCGCCAAATGGCATTAGTTGCAGAATACACTAATCCCGAAACTGGACAACCCCAAATCATTGGCATTAGCAGATTAAGCAAACTACATGGTACAGATGAAGCCGAATTTTCCATGTTAATTGCTGACAAGTATCAACATAAAGGTTTAGGTACAGAATTTCTGCGGCGACTGTTACAAATTGCCCGTGATGAAAAGTTAAACCGAGTTACTGCCGACATTCTCACTGATAATATGGCAATGCAACGCATCAGTCAGAAATTAGGTTTTCGGGCAGAACGTATTTTGGGTGAACCAATGGTGAAAATGATTCTTGATTTGTAAAAGAATCACAGCATCAAGAATTAACAAACGCGAAGAATTTTTTGGAAAAAGTTCTTCGCGTTTTTGTTTACTACAACACTTGCATATAATAGAGTATAAGCTCAAAAATTTCCGAAAAAACTATGAATGTACAGATTGTTAATTCTCTTGTGGAAATGGTATTAAACCTCTCACCTGAAGACCAAATACTCTTTCAAGAAAAGCTCTCTAATAGACTAAGAGAGGCAACTACTCACAAAGGTGTAACCTCAATCGAAAAAGCCGAGCAATTTCGCAAATGGGCCGCTCAATTTCCTAAAAGTGATGTTAATCTATGTGATGAAGCTCTACGCCGAGAAAACATTTATGACGCTCGAGGCAGATGACTAACTATTTGCTAGATACAAATATTATTCTCAGATTTACTGATAGTGACTCCATCGAGTATAACCTGATAAATAATGCTATTTCACAAATCTTGGTAGAAGGTGGTCAGTGCTTTATTACCGCTCAAGTTATCACGGAATTTTGGGTTGTAGCCACTCGTCCTATAAATGTAAATGGACTAGGATGGACAGTAGAAAAAACAGAGCAAGCAGTACAAATGTTGCTTAATCAATTCGACTTGCTAGAAGAAACACCTGCAATATTTCCCCAATGGTTGAGTCTTGTTACATCTCACAAAATTTCAGGTAAACGCACCCATGATGTCCGCATACAAGCAGTAATGTTAACTCATAATATCTCTCATCTCCTCACCTTAAATCCTCAAGATTTCGTCGCAATTGAAGGACTGGAAATTATTCACCCCAATAGCTTCAGTAGTTAGTCTAGAAAATGTAGTGCGATCGCACTCACTCTCAATACTGCTCGGATTTTGGAATTGTAGAATCGTAGGTTGGGTTTCGCTTTTAACGAAATATTTGTTTTAATTCTCGCCACAATGATGATTGTCCCAAGCTGAAATTTTTCTGAGTGAAGATGCCATAATTGGGGCTAAAGAGTAATGCTAATATAAAAAATCCCGATGCGACTAAGACAATGGCGGGGCCAGAAGGTAAATTATAAAAGTAGCTGAGATACATTCCCGAAATACTGGAAAATATCCCAATTAGCGCACCTAAAATCATTACTTGATGCAGGCGTTTTACTAGTAAATATGCGGTGGCACCTGGGGTAATTAATAATGCTAAAACTAAGATAACTCCGACTGCTTTCATGCTGGCAACTATGGTTAAAGCGATGAGTAGCATTAAGCCGAAGTTGAGGATGTTAACGGGTAAACCTGCTGCTTGTGCGCCTAAAGGATCGAAGGTGTAAAAAAGTAGTTCTTTGTAAATTAATCCTACTACGAATAAGATGATGGCGGCAATAATTGCGGTGTCCCAAACTTCATCAAAGGTGACACCTAAAATGTTGCCAAACAAAAAGTGATTTAGGTCGATTTTGTTGCTTTTTTGAATGATAGTAATTAAGGTGATTCCCAAGGCGAAAAAGGCGGAGAAAACTATCCCCATTGCGGCATCTTCTTTGATGGGCGATCGAGTTTTTATAAATGCGATCGCCATTGTACTAATCACCCCCGCAATAAAAGCGCCAATAAAAATATTCGCACCTAACATGAAGGCGATCGCTAATCCCGGTAACACCGAATGACTAATGGCATCTCCTAGCAAAGCTAGTCTTTGTACCATTAAATAACTGCCAACAACCGCACAAATTAAGCCAACTAATATGGCGATAATTAGCGATCGTTGCATGAAGCTATATTGTAATGGTTCGATTAACGCTTCGAGCATAGATTATTAAACCGCAAAGGACGCAAAGGACGCAAAGGAAAGAGAAAAAAGGTATTTAGCATCAGACAAAGAGATTAAAAAAACATCTGTGTTCATCTGTGGATATCTGTGGTGAAAAAATATCCAAAGCTTAATTTTTGGTTAGATGCTTAAGCTGCTTTTCCTTGGAAGAAAATCACTTGTCCACCGTAGGCGCGATAAAGGTTTTCTTGGGTAAATACCTTTTCTCTAGAACCTGCGGCAATTAATTCTTGGTTTAATAAAATTAAATCATCAAAATTAGCGATCGACTCACCTAAATCGTGATTCACAACTAAGACAATTTTGCCTTCGTTAGCTAGTTCGCGGAAAATTTCAAATATGACAGCTTCAGTTTTTTGATCTATGCCAGCAAAGGGTTCATCAAAACAGAAAATTTCTGCTTCTTGCGCTAACGCCCTAGCTAAGAATACCCTTTGTTGTTGTCCTCCCGAAAGTTGTCCGATCGGTCGATCGCGAAACGCACTCATTCCCACTCTTTCCAACGCAGTTTGGGCAATTTTACGACTTACAATAGAAAAGCGGCGAAACCATCCCGTTTTTCTCACTCTACCCATCATGACTACATCCCAAACTGTCGCGGGGTAAGTCCAGTCAATTTGCGATCGTTGCGGTACATAAGCAACTTTTGCCAACTGATCCATCAAAGGTTGATTTTGATAAATTGCTGTCCCACTACTAACCGGAATTAACCCCAACATCCCTTTTAACAAGGTACTTTTTCCCGCACCATTTGGGCCAATAATTCCCGTCACCCGACCACAATTTAAGGTAAAACTAACGTCGCGCAATGCCTCTACCGTGCGATACTTGACCCCTAAGTGATTAATCGTAATCCTGGGAATATCCCTAACATGGCAAACTTGCTGCATCCAGTGTTCATCGGTGGGTAAGTTGAGAGTTTTCATAATCTTGATCCGATCGTACTTCTTTGAGCATAGTATAAAAATGAGACAATTATGAAAACATCTATAAAAGGATTGAATAC
The DNA here is from genome assembly GCF_015207735.1 of [Phormidium] sp. LEGE 05292. Taxonomy (GTDB): domain Bacteria; phylum Cyanobacteriota; class Cyanobacteriia; order Cyanobacteriales; family Aerosakkonemataceae; genus Floridanema. Next base: position 2,814 of record NZ_JADEWG010000058.1, on the reverse strand, counting down.
CAAAGATAAATGGCACCAATGATTCACACCGCAAACCGGATACAGGGTAAGTTTTCCGCCACAGCTTTCGCCCTTTCCTTGTCCTTCCTAGCTTTTGGCTTACTTAGCTGTAACCCCCAAAGTGCGAACCGTTCCCAAACTCAGACAAGCGGTAAACCCAATGTTGTCGCCACCAGCACCATCCTCGCTGACTTGACAGCAGAAATAGGAGGAGACAAAATTCAATTAAAGGGAATTTTACAACCTGGTGCCGATCCGCACGTTTATGAACCAGTCCCCGCTGACAGTGTGGCATTAGAAAAAGCCAAATTAATAGTTTACAACGGCTATAACTTAGAACCGGGATTAATTAAGTTAATGAATGCTGCGGGTATTCAGGCGCAAAAATTGGCAGCGGGGGAGGTAGTGAAACCTTTACAATTAGACAAAGGTCAAGGGGAAGTAGTCCCAGATCCTCACGTTTGGGGTAATGTAAAAAATGTAATTCAAATGGTGAATGCAATTCGCAATGCTTTGATTACTTTATCACCGGAAGACAAACAAAAGTTTAGTGAAAATGCCCAAAAGTTGACACAAGAATTGCAACAGTTGGACACTTGGATTACCCAACAAATTAGCACAATTCCGGCTGATAAGCGTAAATTAGTCACCAGCCACGATGCTTTTCAATATTATGGTCGTGGGTATGGAATGGAGATTTTTGGCACTTTAATTGGCATTAGTACGGAAGAACAACCCAGCGCCCAAACAGTAAAAAAATTAGTGGATTCTTTAAAAAAATCAGGCGTACCAGCAATTTTTGCTGAAACCACAATTAATCCAGCTTTAATTAAAACTGTGGCGCAGGAAGCCGGAGTTAAATTAGCACCAAACCAACTTTATTCTGACTCAATCGGTGCGCCCGGTAGCGATGGAGATACTTATATTAAAATGATGGTTGCTAATACTAAGGCGATCGTCACAGCTTTAGGCGGGGAGTATAAACCGTTTCAACCAAATCAGAAAATTCAGCCTTAATGTGATAATTATTTCTCATCCTAAATCAGCAAGGTAAATACTAAGATCGATCGCTTTTAATTAATCTTTCCGGCAAACTGCTGGTATATCAAGTCCGGCTAATCACCCCCATAAAAATCTCCCTGTGTCGCTGCACAACTAGCTTTTTGTGTCAGAATTAACTAAAAGTATTTATGGGAATTAATATCACCCCTTTACCTAACTGTAAGTAACAAAAATACCCGAATAGATTACAGAAACACACATTAAAGTATACTTCTTGTAACTTGACAGAAAAAATTCAGCCATAGCCAGAGATTATGCTGTATTATTCCCAATACTGGGTTAGCTATACGAAAAATAAGTTGATATCCAGCTTAATTCTTAAATAAAAAATTCAGCAGAATATAGCATGAATAGCAAAAAACGGCCTATTGGTGTAGATTTATTTGCGGGTGCTGGTGGGATGACGCTTGGTTTTGAACAAGCAGGATTTGATGTATTAGCTGCTGTAGAAATAGATCCCATTCATTGCGCCACCCACGAATATAACTTTCCCTTTTGTACTACTTTATGTCGGGATATTAACAACACAACTGGCAGAGACATTAGAGAGCTTTCGCAAATTGGCGATCGCGAAATAGATATAGTATTTGGTGGTTCTCCTTGTCAAGGGTTTTCTTTAATTGGGAAACGAGATTTAGGAGATCCGCGCAACGCTTTATTAAAACAATTTGTGAGATTAGTGGTAGAACTACAACCTAAATATTTTGTCTTAGAAAATGTTCGGGGATTAACTATAGGGAAACACCAAGCATTACTTGGAGAGATTATTCAGGAATTTCAAGAAAAAGGCTATCAATTAAGAGAAAATTACCAAGTACTTAATGCAGCTCATTATGGAGTACCACAAGCGCGATCGCGGGTATTTTTGTTAGGTTCGCGCCCAGGATTACCCTTACCGAAATATCCCGAACCAATCACCGCCACTAACTCCAAACGAGCCGGAAAAACTAAACAAATTACGACTTCGACCTTACCTTTAGTTCCTACAGTTTGGGATGCGATCGGAGATTTACCAGAAGTACTAAATCACCCAGAATTACTAACTAAAGATTGGATAATTGCCAAGTACGGTATTCCCAGTGAATATGCAGCAAAACTTCGCAGTTTGATAGAAGAAGACGATAATTATAGTTACACAAGAGAGTTCGATTCGACAATCATTACTGCTAGTTTGCGTACCAAACATTCGGCAGAAGCAATGCAAAGATTTGAACAAACAAGTCACGGCAAAATTGAACCAGTTAGCCGTTTTTATAAATTGCATCCCGAAGGAATTTGTAACACATTGAGAGCCGGAACACCTAGTAATCAAGGTGCCTTTACATCCCCCCGACCAATTCACCCATTTAGTCCGCGATGTATTACAGTTAGAGAAGCAGCCAGACTGCATTCTTACCCTGATTGGTTCAGGTTTCACTCAACTAAATGGCATGGTTTTAGACAAGTAGGAAATTCCGTACCACCTTTGTTGGCAAGAGCGATCGCATCAGAAATTATTAAAGCTTTAGGAATAGACCCAATTAAACCTACAGAAAAACAACAATTAGGAGATGAAAAATTACTAGACTTAACCATGACCCAAGCAGCAGAAAAATACGAAGTCAATCCCCGCATTGTAGAACCAAGAAAGCGAGAATACAAAAAACTACAAACCGCATCAGTATAAGAAGGCTCCAAGGCAGAAGGCAGAAGGGAAGAAAGGCTCCAAGGCAGAAGGCAGAAGATAAAAATTCTCAAGAGTCCCCTTGTCCC
>NZ_JADEWG010000316.1 GCF_015207735.1 [Phormidium] sp. LEGE 05292 | reverse complement strand
GAGATGGGGAGATGGGGAGATGGGGGAAAATAATTTAACACTAACTATACTCTTCAACTCTCCCTACCTCCCTATCTCCCTACCTCTTCTTCTGCCTTCTGCCTTTCTTTCCTTCTGCCTTCTGCCTTCTGCCTTCTGCCTTCTGCCTTTCCTTCATCACCTTAACGGTTGAACAGCTGCTCGATAAGCTTGAGGATCTAAACCATAACCAGTGTTAGCATTACTAGGACCGATCGCCTTTTGAATTGCAGCAATCCGATCTCTGGTTGCTGGGTGAGTACTCAAAATGCTCGGAGGTGAAGGTTGATCCAAGAGTTTTTCCAAAAAAGCGATCAGCGCCGACTGCGGATAACCAGCCTTCGCCAACATCTGCAAACTTCTTTGATCCGCTTGTAACTCATCACTGCGGCTACGAGGACGGTTGAGAGCAAATTCTACACCCAAACCCACCAACCTGTTAGTATCAACACCCGCAGCCGTAGCAATACCACTAGTAATTGCCGCTTGACGCATCTGTTTTAGGGCATGACGTTCCGTAATATGACCAATTTCGTGACCAAGTACACTCGCCAACTGTGCTTCATTATCCACCGTTGCCAGCAAACCAGTAGTCACATAAACAAAACCACCCATCGTCGCAAAAGCATTAACACTATCATCCCGCACTACTTGAAAAGTATAGGCAATATTTGGACGATCGCTCACAGCCGCTAACCTTTGACCAACCTGATCCACATACTGATTAATTCGCGCATTGCGGTACAATCTAATCTGACTTCCGACCATCTGATCGTTAATCTGCTTTCCCAGTTGTACCTCTTGGCGATCGGAAATCGTAGACAACTGAAGAACCTGAACACCTTGAAAAAGCAACCTATCCCAAGGCAGCGCCTTTACCGAAGCAGACATTGGCGACAATACTAAACCCAACGCTACCATCACAGACAGCAAAGGATAAAACCAACGACGACGAGAGCGAGAACTGACTACAGACAAAGGATTCAACATAACTATATCGTTCAGAAAAGCCGCAACTAAATGGGCAACCTTAACAAAAAACCCAGAGAATTGTAAAGATAAATGCGATCGACAAATCGCACTTTCCTAATTAATACCAATGCTCTGTAAAATTGCGCTTAATCATTGCCCCTCCCTGTAGACGGGGAGGGGTTTGGGGTGGGGTGAGATGCAGCGCATCTTCATAGAGAATTGGTATAAGCTCAAAACTCACTGAAAATCAAAACTATCAGCAAGTTAGCCGGAAAATTCCCACCCCTCGTTTAAAACAGACGCATTTTCCATAAATTAGGTTGCCCAATTTTTAGTCTTCCCCAAAACACCGATTAAAAAATCCTACTTCGTGCTATAACTCGCTTTTAGTTAGTTGGCCGTTTCGATTATCTGGATCACTCCTCATGAAAATTTTGGACTCACAAGGTCGCATATTCGGTAAATTCAGCATCCTCGACTTGGGTGCAGCCATAGTCATACTGTTAGTAATAGTAGGAATCTTTTTGTTTCCCGGCACATCTGGTTCCCTAGCACAAATAGGAGTCCCAACCAAACCCGTCGAAGTAGACGTGGTAGTAAGAGGGTTAAGCATCCGCCAACCACAAGATTTAATCAAAGATTTTCAAACTAAAAAGAAAACCAACATCATCATTCGTAACCAACCCTACGGTCAAGTAGACGTAAAATCAGTTAGAGAACTCCCCAGAACCGTAATTGTTCCCCAACCTGACGGTACTGTTAAAGCACTCCCCGATCCCAGAAAAGATAGCTTTAGCACCGATATGATAATTACTTTAGCTGGCAAAGCCCAAATCACCAACAATGGCCCAGTTTTGGGTAACAGTAAATTAAAAGTTGGTATCCCACTAGAACTAGAAGGTTTCGATTACAACTTTAACAGCACCGTCATCGACGTGCGAATTAAGAATTAATCGCAGAGTGCAGGGGTGCAGGGGGGCAGAGGAGATGGGGAGATGGGG
>NZ_JADEWG010000315.1 GCF_015207735.1 [Phormidium] sp. LEGE 05292 | reverse complement strand
GGGGAGTAGGAGATGGGGAGATGGGGATGGGGAGAAAATAACCTTTACCCTTTCTTTCCTTGGAGCCTTCTGCCTTCTGCCTTCTGCCTTCTGCCTTCTGCCTTCTGCCTTCTGCCACTAGCTAGCAATGGTGCGGGGTACACCTTCCAAAGCTTCTTCCTCGGTTTCAAAGATTTCAAATACCGAGTCCATCATCGTCACTTCAAAAACTAATCTAGCTTCTGGATGCACGCTACAAATGCGGAAACTCCCCTTAACTTTATCTGCGTCTCGCATTCCAGCCACCAATGATGTAAGGCCAGAACTGTCGATAAAATTTACTAAACCCAAATTCACGACCACATGACGGCTGAGTTTAGAAATACATTCTTGCAACTTTAGCCGAAATTGCCATGCAGTTGTAATGTCCAGGCGACCTGCTGGTGTCAAGACGATCACAGTAGTGCCGTCTTGGGTCGTGTGGGTTTTTTGTTCGATCTGAATCACTGACCCTCCCCTTGAAATCGTAAGAGTTTGGAGTTTTTGCACACAGCCTCGATCTTATAAACCGTTAAGCAATCCCAGGTATGTAGGTGCCAAGATGAAATTTAGAAGATCGACAGTTGTACAGTTTTGCGGTTTTAGGAAATAGTATTTTTGGTTTCTCTTACTATTGTTCCCAGGCTGAGGCAAAAATGAATAACCTCTTTAATTTTGGGTTGTTCATCTCAGTAGTTTAACTTACACCTCAGCTGAGGAAGCAGTCCAGTTAGCCCAATCTTGAGGCTTCAAGAAGGTTTCATATAATTCAGCTTCTGGTGTGTTAGGTTCTGGCTGATAGCCATATTCCCAGCGTACCAGGGGTGGTAAAGACATCAAGATGGACTCTGTACGTCCGTTGGTTTGCAGACCAAAGATGGTGCCGCGATCGTAAACGAGATTAAACTCGACATAACGCCCGCGACGATAGAGTTGGAAATTACGTTCGCGATCGCCATACTCTAAATTACGGCGACGTTCCACAATGGGAGCGTAAGCAGGTAAAAATGCTCTACCACAATCTTGGATAAAAGCAAACAATTCTTCCCAATTGCGAGTCAATGAACCAACCTTAGCACTATGAAGTGCTGCTGGCCCATTAGTATTATTTGCCCGATACAATTCTCCTTGAGCATCTTGGTAATCAAAAAACAGACCACCGACCCCTCTGGTTTCCTGACGGTGCTTCAAGTAAAAATACTCATCACACCAATATTTAAACGTCGGATAGTACTCTGGATGGTGAGCATCACAAGCTTGTTTTAAAGTCTTGTGGAAATGTGCCGCATCCTCAGCAAAAGGATAGTAGGGTGTTAAATCAGCTCCACCACCAAACCACCAAACTGGCCCAGCTTCAAAATAACGATAATTCAAATGTACCGTCGGAATGTAGGGGTTGCGGGGGTGTAATACCATTGAGGTACCAGTAGCATAGAAACCATGCCCTGCTGCTTCCGGGCGTTGTGCCAAAATTGAGGGCGGTAAATGTTCGCCCCAAACTTCCGAAAAGTTAACACCACCTTGTTCAAAAACTGCTCCTTCGCGCATGACGCGAGAACGACCACCACCGCCTTCTGGTCGTTCCCAGGAATCTTCTAGGAAATTGCCTACGCCGTCTAATGCTGCTAAACCTTGACAAATTTCGTCTTGGATTTGGCGCATAAAGTGGCTAATTCTAGCTTTGGAATCAGCTGGAGGTACAGAATTAGAAGAGGTTACTTCGGATGTTGAAAAAGCCGTCATATCAACAATTAAATCCCAATGTTACGGAAACGAACAGCCCTGAAAGAAAGAAGAGAGCGTTTTTAGATTAACTCGAATCGGGCCTTTAAGGATAAACAACTAAGTTAACTTTAATTGAGAGCACAAGAGAAGAAAGGCAGAAGGCTTTTTGAAGGCAGAAGGCAGAGGGCAGAAGGCAGAAGGCAGAAGGCAGAGGGCACCAAGGAAAGAAAGGGTAAAGGTTATATTTTCTCCCCATCCCCCCATCTCCC
>NZ_JADEWG010000057.1 GCF_015207735.1 [Phormidium] sp. LEGE 05292 | reverse complement strand
CTCCCCATCTCCTCCACTCCGTAGGTACTTTTAGTCACTTTTGTTAATTTGGGGAAGAGATATTTTGATTTCTTGGCTGTGGATAGACAGCGTTGGTGTTTAGTAGATTCTTCTTTTGGTTAAGTTATGTTGGATACTCTCGATCTGGATCTGGCTTTAGATAAAAATACTTATCGCACTCAGATTGAAGCTTTAATGCGGCAGTTGCGATCGCTCCAAAAAGCCTGTTGGGATAAAAAACAACCGATGGTGGTAGTTTTAGAAGGTTGGGCAGCGGCAGGCAAAGGCAGTTTAGTGAAGAAAATGGTTGGCTACATGGACCCTAGAGGTTTTACAGTCAATCCAATTTGGCCTCCGAGTCCGGAAGAACAAAAGTATCCTTTTTTGTGGAGATTTTGGAAACAATTACCAGCGCGTGGCAGTATTGGGATTTTTTATCATAGCTGGTATATTCACGTACTCGAAGATCGGTTGTTTGAGCGGGTGGAAACAGCGCAAGTGCCGATGGTGATGCAGAATATTAATGCTTTTGAACGTCAGTTGGTCGATGATGGGGCGGCGATCGCTAAATTTTGGATTCATCTGAGCCAAAAAGAATTGAAAAAACGGTTGAAAAAATACGCTTCCAACTCTTTAGATTCTTGGCGAGTTCGTCCTGAAGATTGGCAACAAGAGAAAAATTACGAGCAATATGTTGCTCTAGCTGAGGAAATGTTGATTCATACTAGCACTGGATCGGCTCCTTGGACATTGGTTGAAGGTGACTGTCAACGCTGGGCAAGGGTGAAAGTTTTGACGCAACTTGTGGCGACAATGACCGAAGCACTCGATCGCCTACATTGCCAAATTCCGCAGCCTTCTCTTCCTCCCCAAGAACGCCTGAGTCCCGCCGAACCAAATTTATTGGCACAGGTAGATTTAACTCAAAGTTTGTCTAAGTCACAATACAAAATCCAACTCAGCCGGGAACAGGTAAAACTTAGAAAGTCACAATTAAGCATTTACGAACATCAAATCCCCGTTTTAATCATTTTTGAAGGTTGGGATGCGGCTGGAAAAGGCGGCGCAATTAAGCGACTTACAGATATTCTCGACCCTCGCAGTTACAAGGTTAATGCTTTTGCTGCACCTACTGACGAAGAAAAAGCGCATCATTATTTGTGGCGTTTTTGGCGACGCTTACCAATGGCAGGAACGATCGGCATTTTTGACCGGAGTTGGTACGGTCGAGTATTAGTAGAACGAGTAGAAGGTTTTGCTAAGGAAAATGAGTGGCGACGCGCTTATCAGGAAATCAACGAGTTTGAAGCCCAGTTAACCAGCGATGGCTATGTTTTGGTGAAGTTTTGGCTACATATTAGCCAAGAAGAACAAATGAAACGGTTTGAGGAACGGCAAAACGACCCATTTAAGGAATATAAACTGACTGAGGAAGATTGGCGTAATCGAGAAAAATGGCCGTTATATGAGGTAGCAGTAAATCAAGCTATTCAACGTACTAGTACTCCTACTGCTCCTTGGACTTTGATTCCAGCTAATGACAAGTACTTTGCCCGTGTTAAAGTAATTCAAACTGTTAGTGGTGCGATCGTCCGGGAACTAAAGCGTAGATAATTGTTATTGGTCATTTGTCTTTCTTGATTATTTATTAACGAGAGTTGCTACTGAGTTGAAAAACCCATTTTTTGCTGAATTCCTACAAATTATGAATGACAAATGACCAATGACTAATAACTAAATTCGTGAGGTAGTGTTTTTATGTTGTTTCTCACATTAACTCAATTAATATTTTTAACGTTAATAGTTTGGTTAGTTTGGCGGGTAGTTTTTCGACCTCGTAAAGACGGCGATCCTGGCGCTGGTGGTCTTGGGGAGGGGAAATATAGACCAAGAGATTATTTAGCTTGGTTGGGGGCGTTAATTGTTTTCCTGGCAGTAATCTTAGCATTATTAACCCCGAATAATGGCGCAGTAGTCCAGGTTTGGAGCATTATATCTTTACCTCTAAAACCACTGGGATTATCTATTTTATTGTTGTTATTTGCATTGATGGGTATTGCCAAGGGAGGAATCACCAACGATGCCAAGCTCTATATAAGAATTGCTACAGCACTTTTGTTGTTTTTTAGTATTCCGATTATTGCTTTTTTAATGGTGCAATTAATTGAATCTGATTCGATTTTGGCTTTACAAGCAGCGGCTCATCGCAAGGATAAAGTTGACGCTATTGTATTGTTAGGACAGGCAACAACTCAACAACCTTTTTTGGAAGCAAATCAAATTCACTTGACTGACGCAGGCGATCGCATTTTGCAAGCAGCTAGAGAATACGAACAACAATCAAGATTAGGCAACGATGCTTTTATAATTGTTAGTGCTGGCCCTAGACCAGGACAAAGATTAAATCCGAATCAACCTAACCCTCCCGAAGCTTTTTCTATTGCTAGAATCCTCAAAAATTTAGGTATTCCCGAATCAGCTATTATAATTGAACCAACAGGTGTGGATATTCGCACTAGTGCCGAAGCAATTAGACGAAAATATGTAGATGAAGGCATTATTAGTAAACGAGTTATTCTCGTAGCTTCGGCTTTAAATATGCAACGCGCTAGACAAAGTTTTGCCCAATTAGGAATTTCCACTATTCCCAGTCCAGCTACTTTTTATACATTTCAAGCTGGGGGAGTTCCTAGAGTTATTTTTATGACTACCCAAAAAGATAGATGCGATACGATTAGTATTACTTTCCGCAATGCGCGGGAAGTACAATTCTCTGATTTTATGCCTAATGTAGATTCTTTATTGTTGAGTACTCGCGTGATTAATGAATTTTGGTCATCAGTTTATTACTTTTTACGCGGTTGGTTATCTACTGGTGTAGATCCTATTCCGCAACCTCAGAATATAAGATGTTAAAAGTAGTTCGTTATAAGGACTTTAGTCTTTTTGTTTAGGAATATACGAATAATGTCGCTACAACAAACAATTATGGATATAACATATAAATATGGCTAATTCTCGATTAAGAAAACTTGGTACTTATCTCCGTCCCTACTGGAGAAAACTCGGCTTAGGCATCATAGCATTGTTTTTTGTCAACAGCTTAGGGGTATATATTCCCTTGCTAATTCGGAAAATTATTGATGAACTTAATGTTACTTTTAGCTTTAATCAAGTTCTGCGATATGTGGTGCTACTTTTTGTTTTAGCATCTATCATGTGGGTGATTCGTGTAGTATCCCGAATGTTAATTTTTGGGATTGGAAGACAGGTAGAGTTTGACTTAAAGCAAAAGATTTTTCAACATTTACTAACTTTAGAACCATCATATTTTCACAAGAATACAGCAGGGGATATTATTAACCGTGCGACTAGTGATGTAGATAATATTAGGCGGTTATTGGGTTTTGCTGTGCTGAGTTTGGCAAATACTTTTTTTGCTTATGGATTAACTTTGCCAGTGATGTTAACCATTAGCCCATCGATCAGTTTAGCAGCGATCGCAATTTATCCTTTCATGTTACTAATGGTACAATTATTTAGTGATAAATTGCGTAATGAACAATTGGTAGTCCAAGAAAAATTATCTAACCTGAGTGAGTTAATTCAGGAAGATATGAGTGGCATTTCTTTAATTAAAATTTATGCCCAAGAAGCGAATGAAAAACGCGCTTTTACTGAGTTAAATAATGAGTTATTATCAGCAAATTTAAAACTAGCTAGAACGAGAACTACTTTATTTCCTTTAGTTGAGGGAATGTCTTATATCAGTTTGTTGGTGTTACTGTGGGTGGGAGTAAGCGCGATCGCATCTGGTACAATTACTGTGGGAGATTTTGTCGCGTTAATTCTCTATGTGGAACGCTTAGTTTTTCCCACAACATTGCTAGGTTTTACGATTATAGCTTATCAAAGAGGAGAAGTAAGTATCGATCGCATAGAAGCAATTCTAACAGTAGAAGCAAAAGTCAAAGATCAAGTAAGTTCTGTACCATTACCACGCGAAAAAGTTAGGGGAAAATTAGTCGCTAAAAATCTTAACTACACTTATCCTGGTGTGGAAATCCCCGCTTTAAGTAATATCAATTTTACCATTGAACCAGGAGAAACTGTAGCTATTGTTGGGCCAATAGGTTCCGGTAAATCAACCTTAGCCAATGCGATTCCCCGCTTATTAGATATTCCTAAAGGATGTCTATTTTTGGATGGGTATGATATTACTTATTTGCGGTTGCAAGACTTACGAAATGCGATCGCTTACGTTCCTCAAGAAAGTTTTCTCTTCAGTACCACCATTAAAAATAACATTCGTTATGGCGAGCCAGTAGTTGAACAGCCTTATGTAGAAACAGCAGCCAAACAAGCACAAATTCACGAAGAAATTACTACTTTCCCTCACAATTATGAAACCATAGTTGGCGAAAGAGGAATTACACTTTCCGGGGGACAAAGACAGCGTTCCGCATTAGCCAGAGCATTATTAGTGAATGCACCAGTGCTAATATTAGATGATGCTTTAGCAAGCGTAGATAACCAAACAGCAACAGCAATTTTGGAAAATTTATCTTTAGGAACTGAACGTAAAACCGTAATTTTTATCTCTCATCAAATGTCTGCGGCGGCGAGTTGCGATCGAATTTTTGTCATGGATAAAGGAGAAATTGTCCAAGTAGGAACTCACACCGAATTAGTAGAACAACCAGGATTATATCAATCACTTTGGAATCAGCAAAAATTAGAAGAATTACTCAAGTAATTTCTTGCCGATAGCTATCATTTTCTTTCCAAAACTTCCAATGGGTATTTTTGAGCCACACTTTTGCATTTATTTGCTTCTGATTGTAAAACCTCAAACAGTGAAAATACATAACAAGCAATGAAACTCATAATCACCAGTTCACCGCCATCTTCTAATAGGATTAATATAGGATTTAACACAGGAGAAGTAGCTATTGTGTGAACTAAATCTAGTATGATTCCGCAGAAAGCAAGAGCAAACATCATCATAATTAAATGTTTTGATATTCTCCGAGAAGTGCGATCGCTAAATTGATAAGTAACAGTAATTAATCCTAAGAAAACTAGAACCACTATACCAATTACCACAAGTTCTCCGAAATCTTGTCCCCGCAAATTGAACAACCCAGGAATAGCAAATTGATTAGTGATGATATGACCTAATCTCTCATGAATTTCAACTGCATCATCAAGCAAAAGATAAAAGAATAATAATGACCAAGTTCCATATAAAAATAACCCAGTTTTTACGGCTAAAATGCCCAATAACATAGCAATCCAATACTCTTTGATATACTGAAATATTTCCGAAAATCCCCGATCCATTTCCAAGGAAAAAGCATTATTTTTTGTTAAATTTGTGTAGGAATAAATCAAATGAAGTAACATAAAAGCAAGATCGGTCACTAAAAATAAGTAAAATAGTCTAATAGACTGATTGTTGAAGTTGAATTTCCTGAAAAAGTTAAAATTTTTTAGTCCCACAATATTTACCACCTTAAGAAATTAAGGGCATAAAACTATCCGCAGGTGTGTTAGCACTATTCCTACGAAAGTTAAGTGTAATTTAGTTTTTTTTAATCTAAACTTAAACTACCGATCGATCGCTCTTTCTTTTGGATGATTTTTGACACAAACAATTAAATAGCCTCGAAAAAATGGACTCCTGACACTTTCCAAATAACTTACTCAGGTTAGCTAACTGTAAGTAAGTTTAATAAAGAATTTGGCTATAACTGGAGGCAAAATTCCTGAAATAAAGCCTCAGAGCATTAGTGTTTTTACTGAGTTGTCTCGCTTCTCGGCAGTATTTCTCTCTATTTTCAAATGTATTTTTTTCATGAAGAATATCTGAAATTATTGACAATATTTTATTTTTTTGATGAAGACTCTCTCAAACTGATTGACGAGGCCGATCGGGGTATGACATTTTTTTGATGAGATTCAAATGGATGCGAACAGAAATATCAGCTAGCTGTTTTTCGATTTAATTCATTTTTTAGAAATATCAGGAGATTAAGTATGAATTTCATACGATATGGGCTGTTAGCTGGGACAACTGTGGTAATGCTGCTCTTTACGAGTAAACAGAGTAACGCGGCATCCATGATTTTACAAAATGCAAACCTAGCAATTCCCCCTGCCGGAAGTACTGTGATTGGAGAGTGTGCTACTGGGGGACTGTGCAAACCAGGAGACGTGCTAAATCTTACATATAATCCAGGCACAAGTTCAGTATTTGCTACAAATGACACAGCTTATAACTTTACCAAATTCATCTACACTATTCTTCCAGGCCAAGATGCGGTTTGGTCATCGCTGTCTACGTTTGATTTTTTCAAAAAGGCAGAAGTTTCAAGCGATGGCAAAGTTCTTACCTTAAGTGATGGTTCATTTAGTGCTGGTGCAACGGCTCTTTTCAGCGCCACCTTTTTTGGTAACATTCCAGTGAATGCTGCCGTTACATTTGAAGGTTCTAAGGCTGTTCCCGAACCAAACACAATAGTTGGTCTAGCACTAGTGGGTGCAGCAGGTGCTTATTTCGGTCGTCGTAAACAACAAAGTGTTAATTAGTTAATAGCAAATCCGGGTTATCTACCCCCTTTGTCTTCTTCGTCTTTTATTGGTGTTCTAATTCGCTATTGCGAATAATTGTGCTACCGCGTCTTTGGAGTTTAAAAAAGAGGTAATTAACCCGGATTTAAAGAGAATCAAAAAAGTTATCTCCTGGCAAAGAGAGATTTTGCAATTGAGAATTGATTCTTTGGGCTGTAGATAAGCCAGATTGCAAAGCACTTTCTACCAAATTTCCACCACACCAATCACCACAACAAATTAAAGGTAAGCTTGTTTGAACATCTAAAAACATTTCCGACAAAGGACGAATAGGAAAAGCATAACGCCAGCGATGAACTTGAAAGAATGTAGGAGTATCTAACCAAGGAATAAAATGTTTAGCTGCACTCGCTAATAATTCTCTAGCTGCGGGTTGTAAATCTTCCGTATCTAAATAAAGTTGAGCAAATTTGGCGCTACTTTGAATGACAAAAACAGATGCTTCTGGATTGAAACGTTTACTACTATCTAAACCTATCCAAGCTAAATCATCATTTTGGGAAAAAAGAATTGCTTTCTCAGGTCGATCGACTTGAAGGGAATTTGAATAACCTGCCATAACAGTAATACAAGGATCGAATTCGATCGCCCGGAACCTAGCTAAAACCTCTTCAGAAACCAAAGGTTCTAATAAAACCAAAGCTTGGGGTGCAGGAATTGCCATCACCACCGCTTTCGCCGTTAAACTTTTCGGCAACTCATCATTAATAGCAGCAAAATTTAATTGCCAACTATCCTGATTATTTAAAATAATTGACTCAACCCGATGATTTAACCAAATTTCCAAACCCTTAGCCAAAAACTTAGCAACCGCACTCATTCCTTCTGGCGCAACGTAACAAGTAGTTGAAAGTTGAGAGTCAGGTGAAAATTGGTAAATTGTATCCGTCCATAGTTTGAGGATTTGGCGATCGCATAAAATCTTTACCAAACGCTGCAACAATTCACCTTTCCCTTCCAAATAGCGCAAACCGTGATCGGCACAAATATTATGTAAACGGCGTGTCGCCACCCTTCCCCCCACACCACGCGACTTTTCCACCACTACCACCCCATAGCCAGCCTGACGCAATTGTTGCGCCACAGTCAAGCCAGCCACACCAGCACCAATAATTGCCACATCAAACATGACTTAGTGAACTCCGCATTCAAAAGGATAGAAGTAGAATAAGGTACAGCAACGAATCTCTAGTCTGGGAGGGTTCGATTTTGGATGAGTTGAGATCGGCGCTGGAATTAGCAACAGAAGAAGAATTGCAACAACTTACCGCAATTCTGTTCTGCCGCAGATTTAATCCTATAGATTATATTCACACGCCTGACCCAATAGAAGTACAAAGCCAAGACCGTGAAGCTTGGCTGGAAATGATCGAAAATAGATTTCGCTTTTTAGCAGCAGATGGCATAACAGTATTGCGGGGACGTACCCAGCAAGTAACCTACCGCCAAGCTTTAATTCAAGTTTGTCGCTATCTCAAAATCCGTTATTCCCATAAACTTTCTACCACAGACATAGAAGCAGAAATTTTTCTCAATCTGCTAAAACGGGCTTGGAAAGAATTACCTACTGGCGATCAAAACGAGATTACAAAGAGAGTCCAAATTGGATTATCTGAATCTAAACTCTCTGAACCATTACCCCTTTCAGTACAAAAAGATCCTTTTGGCTGGCTGGTTAAAGGTGGTAGTGCTTTAGCGGTAAATTCCATTCTTCAACCAATGCTTTTGCAACAAATTGCCCGTCAGTTTGCGATTCATTTTGCTACTTATCAAATGGCGAAAGAAGCTATTGTTCAAGGCGGCGTAGCAGTAGCCACAAAATTCCAAGGTTATATGGCTTTGCAAGCAGCGGAAAAAGGAATGGCAATGACAGCTGCTCGTTATTCAGCAGTACGTGGTATATTTTCATTCTTAGGCCCCGCAATGTGGGCTTGGTTTGTTGCAGATGTTGGTTGGCGGGCAATTGCTACCAATTATGCGCGAATTATTCCCACCATTTTTGCCTTAGCCCAAATTCGTTTAACTCGTGGAGAATGTTGGGAATTAGCTTAACCAAATGAAGGATGAAAGATGAAGGAAAAATTTTTAAATTGGAAAATTAAAACCTCTCACTTTCATCCCGATCGCAAATGGCAATTTTTGGGTAATATGTTTCAGCTGGGTTTACTTACTTTTCCAGTAATTCCAGCAGTGGGCGTGGTGTTACTGTCTTTATCAGCTTTAGCAACTTGGTGGAAAAAATATCGCCAAATTATTAGCCAACCTTTAACTTGGGGTTTTGCAATTCTCACAGTTTTGTTAGTTATAGTATCGAGTTTTGGCTATTACCCAACAGAAGCTTATTTAGGTTTAGGCAATTTAATTCCCCAATTCATCTTTTTTACTGGCATTAGTGGGTTAATTCAAACTCCCGCCCAACTAAGACGGATTAGTTGGATTTTAGTAGTTAGTTCTGTCCCAATAGTAATTTTTGGTTTAATTCAATTATTATTAGGTTGGGGAACAGATGGGGCATTGCAAAGTTTTTTGGGTTTAGCGATCGCACCCACCGGAAACCCCCCAGGCAGAATGTCCGCTAACTTTATGTACGCCAACATTCTCGCCGCCTATCTAACAATAGTTTTTATTTTAAACTTAGGTCTATTAATCGAAAATCTTCAACAAAAAACCCATCCCCATTCCCGTAGGACAGGCATCTTGCCTGTCATCACCAATCCCCAGTCCCAATTCCTAATAGTAGCATTATTAGGAAATTCCCTAGCTTTACTATTAACAAATTCACGCAATGGTTGGGCGATCGCAGTTTTTTCTGCCTTAACCTTTGCTGTATATTTAGGTTGGCGTTGGCTAATATTTATAGTTGGCGGAATTTCAGGAATCGTCCTATTATCAGCCTTTGCACCCTCACCAATTCGAGAACATTTTAGAAAAATTGTTCCTTATTTCATTTGGGGGCGACTGTCTGATGAAATGTTTCGCGATCGACCAATTCCCATGTTACGTTCAACCCAATGGAATTTTGCTTGGTCACTCACTCAACAACGCCCCCTAACAGGTTGGGGATTACGCAACTTTTCACCTCTTTATATTACCAAGTATTCCAGCTACCAAATGCCAATTTGGTTAGGACATCCCCATAACTTATTTTTAATGTTAACCGCAGAAATCGGCATTCCCGCCACAATTTTCCTCTGTGGTTTAGTCGGTTGGATAATTGTTAAAGGGTTTTTGTTAATCAGAGATTGGTCAGATAGTTCAGCAGATAAATTTATATTTTTCAGTCATTTAGTAGCATTTTTCGGTTGTATTTTGTTTAATACAGCTGATGTGACAATGTTTGATTTGCGAGTTAATGCTTTGGGTTGGTTGTTGTTAGCTGGAATTTGGGGAGTTGTTTGTAGTCGAAGAGCGATCGCAGCTAAATCTTAGTATATTTGTCTATATAGCAGACGGGTTGTATAATTTTAAATTCAGTACAAACGCTTACGTTGTTTTTCGGATTTATTTTTATTGATTAAATACTAAAATATCAATTGAAAGTATTATTTATCCAATGATAACTACACTTGTATTTTTAGATACATTAACTAAAAAATTGAGAATATCAAAATGAATAAAGCTGAATTAATTGACATTATCTGCGAGAAATATCCCGTCACTAAAAGGCAAGCAGACGCTATATTAGCAGCTGCATTAGATACTATCATAAAAGCTGTTGCTCAAGGAGATAAAGTAACAGTTAACAATTTCGGTTCATTTGAGCCGCGTCAACGTATGGCGCGTGAGGCTCGCAATCCTCAAACTGGCAGTAAAATTGAAATTGCAGCAACTAAAGTTCCAGTCTTTTCTGCTGCACAAAGTTTCCGTGACAAGATGAATGCTCCACCGCCTATAGATGCTTTTTACTATTATGGGATTGCCAACAAAAAAAGAATCGCAAAGCTTTACCAAGAAGCAGTTGAAGACTACAGTCGAGCTATTGAATTGCAAGAACTATCTTTTGCATACTCACAGCGAGGTGATGTTTATCTGCAACTTGGAGAATACGAAAAAGCAATTCAAGATTACACTCAAGCAATTAATGATAGTTATCACTTAAGTATTAATTATGAAAAACGCGGTTTAGCTTACCTTAGCTGGGGTGATGAACTGAATGCAAGTTTAGATTTGAAAAAATCAGCAGAAAGGTTTCTTCATTATGGAAATGAAGGAAAATACAACAATCTTTTAACCCAGGTTAGAAAAATTTCAGATGAAATTGTAGAAGAAGGTCGAAAAAAAGCTGATAAACAGGACTATATGGGAGCAATTGAGAACTACAATCAAGCTATTCAGATAGATCCTGATAATAGAAAAGCTTCCGATTATCTTAAAATTGCCCAGTTAGCTTTAAAGCAAGATCAAGAAATTGCTGCTGCACAAAAACTATTAGATACTGAAGAATTCTTCACTCCAAAAACTTCTGAAGAAGCCAACGAGAGAAACATAATATCCATTGCTCGACGGCAAGGACAATATGAATTTCGCAAAATTTTACTCGAAGCATATAACTATCGCTGCGCCATTACCGAATTTGATGTCCAAGAAGCTTTAGAAGCTGCTCATATCATTCCTTACATTGCAACTGAAAATAATCATCCTTCCAACGGCTTGTTACTTCGAGCAGATTTACATACACTTTTTGACCTAAACTTAATCACCATTGACCCAGAAAAATTGGAAGTCATTCTTGACCCAAGATTACGTGA
The DNA here is from genome assembly GCF_015207735.1 of [Phormidium] sp. LEGE 05292. Lineage (GTDB taxonomy): Bacteria > Cyanobacteriota > Cyanobacteriia > Cyanobacteriales > Aerosakkonemataceae > Floridanema. Next base: position 26,366 of record NZ_JADEWG010000057.1, on the reverse strand, counting down.
AAGCAGCTACAGACAACTTCATGGGAAACTTCTGCAACTTCCCAAAGATCAACTTTATTGGCCTAAAAAAGAAGCTTTAAAATGGCGATTTGAGCAGTGTAATTGGTGCATTTGATTTATGTAAATCTTCTTCCCTTCTGCCTTCTGCCCTCTGCCTTCTGCCTTCTTAGACTAAAATAGTCGATAAACTTTCACAACTAGTCAGAGGGAAGCAGAGGTGACTAGCAACAGGGCGACAGAAAACCAAAACGAAACCAGCGTTTCCACCAAAGATCGCATAAATTCGAGTTATTACGCCTTATTAGGGCTGCATCCTGCCGCATCCCCTGTAGAAATTCGGCGTGCATACCGGGAATTAAGCAAACGCTACCATCCCGACACTACAAATTTACCAAAAGCGATCGCCACCAGCAAATTCCAACAACTCAACGAAGCCTACGCCACCCTCAGCAACCCAGAACGCAGGCTAACCTACGACTATCAAATAGGCTACTCTCGCGTCGCCGTAGTTCAGCCAAAGCCAAACCTACACCAACCAGTCCAAAAAACCTCTTCCGCCTACCTCGACCCCACCGACAGACCCCTCGATGGAGGAGAAATTTTTGCCTTATTTCTCCTCCTGTTAACCTTCATTGGCTGTTTAGCCTTAGCCTTCTTTGTCGCCTTAACTCGTGGTGAGACAGCATTACAACCCATAGTTACAGACACAGCAAATCAAACCATACTCAAACAAGCAACTCCCACTCCAGTAAGTTCATTCCCGGTTCACTCTGCACCATCTCTGGGCTAATAAGGGTAAAAATAATTAAAGGTTAACGATTCCTCACCTTTAACTTATTAAACTATGACGATTCCTCCTCCAGAAACTCCCTTGTATAACCATCCTCTACCAGAAATTGAACAATGGTTAAAAGTGCAAGGATGTCAACAAGATGAAACAGAACTGCATTGTTGGCGAGTAGAAAAACCCGCCTGGAAAGCAGAATTGTGGTTAGATATTGACCAAATAACAGTTCGTTATCTCAACGCAGGGGAAAATGGTCAGGATATTCAGCGTTCTTTTAAATATTCCCTGAGTCGCCGCGACATTGAAGAAGCAGTTTTCTCAGGGCCTTAATATCTGTTTGTTGTAGCGACTTTAGTCGGTTTGTAGTGACGACTTTAGTCGTTTCTTTGCCAGATAGAAGGACTAAAGTCCTCACAACAAACCAGTTGTTTGTTGTAGCGACTTCAGTCGTTTCTTTGCTAAATAGAAGGACTAAAGTCCTTACAACGAACCAGTTGTTTGTTGTAGCGACTTTAGTCGTTTCTTTGCCAAATAGAAGGACTAAAGTCCTTACAACAAACCAGTTGTTTGTTGTAGCGACTTCAGTCGTTTCTTTGCTAAATAGAAGGACTAAAGTCCTTACAACGAACCAGTTGTTTGTTGTAGCGACTTCAGTCATTTCTTTGCTAAATAGAAGGACTAAAGTCCTTACAACGAACCAGTTGTTTGCTAAACTTTTCCAAAACGTCGATCGCGTCGCTGATAAGCACACAAAGCTTGATGAAACTCCTTCCGGTCAAAATCAGGCCAAAGAGTTTGGGTAATATAAATTTCTGCATAAGCCATTTGCCAAAGCAGAAAATTACTAATACGCATTTCGCCACTAGTACGAATTAATAAATCAGGATCGCAAATTCCCGCAGTATAAAGATGACTTTCAAACAAAGATCCATCAATTTCTTCTGGATTTAAAGTACCTTGTTTGACTTGATTTGCGATCGCCCGACAAGCCTGTAAAATCTCCTCCCTTCCCCCATAATTCGTCGCAACTGTAAACTTAATCCCTTGATTTTCTTTCGTTTCAGCCATCGATCGCTCAATCTCAGCTTGCAACGACGAAGGTAGAGAATTTAAATTACCCACAAAACGAATTTGCACATTCTCCTCCATCATTTCCCGCAATTCTTGACGCAAAACCCGTTCAAACAAAGTCATCAAAAAATCAACTTCCTCTAAAGGCCGCCCCCAATTCTCCGTCGAAAAAGCATAAGCAGTTAACGCCCCAATTCCCCAATCCTTACAACAGCGCAACAAATTTTTCAGCGCATCAACCCCTCGCCTATGCCCCATAATTCGCGGTAAACCTTGTTGTTTCGCCCAGCGACCATTGCCATCCATAATCACCGCTACGTGCCGGGGCAATCTCTCTGGCTCCAAATCATCCGGCAGATATTTCAAAACAGTTTGCTTAGCCGTCATATAAACTTTAAAAATCTTGAATGCGTTAGTTTTTCAATGGCATGAACAATTTCAATTCAGTTAATCTTTACCATCTAAGAAGCATAATGTCCGAATCATCACATCGTTATTTTAAATAGCTTGCGCCTATTTGTCCTCACTGACAAGTCATTTCTTATCCCGTGAATTTGAGCGCGAACCGAACAAACGCCCAAACAGCGCCTGTCCACCAGAACCAATTTGCCGACCTAAAGTACGTATAGGAGCCACAGCCCTCTCATCACTAGAAGGAGAAAAGCGCAATTCCAGAAGTTCCTTTAGTTTACTGCTGGTTAAAGGTCGATTTAGTACACCCCTTTCGGCTAACGAAATTGACCCCGTTTCTTCAGATACAACAATACACAAGCAATTTTCGACCCGTTCTGTAATTCCCATCGCCGCCCGATGGCGTGTCCCCAACTGGCGAGATGCCGTCCGCTCCGAAAGAGGTAAAATCACTCCCGCAGACACAATTCGCGAACCTGCAATCAACACCGCCCCATCATGTAATAAAGTTGAAGTCTGAAAAATCGTCTGTAACAGTTCCTTTGATACTTCCGCATTCAGTTTCACTCCTGGCACCGAAAAATCCTGCTCATCAATTGGACTACTCGTTTCCATTATGATTAAAGCACCGATCCGGTTTTGCGAGAGTTCTTTCACCGCATCTACAATTTCGTCAGTTACACTGTCCTGCTTAGGTGTAACTCGACCAGGGTGATTAAACAATTGCATAATATCCCCTCGACCAAGCTGTTCTAAAAACCTGCGAAACTCCGACTGGAAGATCACAGCCATCGCCACAGCTGAGCCAACAACTAATTTATCCAGAACAAAACTTAAGAGATACAGGTCTAAGCTTTTGCTTAACACACTAGCCAACATCAAGATAATAAATCCCCTGACCACCCAAAGGGTGCGTCGCTCACCAATGATGACCAGCACCATGTAGGTGAGAGCCAGAACCAACCCCACATCAACTAAACGTAGAACCCAACCAGGGTCGGTCAGCCATTTACGTAGCGCATCTCCCATCAGTTCTGGAATAAATAACTCTACAACTGCTCTTGCTCCTAACCATATCAATTAAGCTGAACGAGAGTTTAGCCAAAAAGAATGTATTTTTATCATAATTTCAATTATTACCAGTGGTATCAAAGCTTTACAAATTCTCAGATTGTTCATTTAATTTCATTTAATTTTAATTGTTTTTTTGACTGAAATCGATCGAAAAAATTTTTTCATGTTCTGAGATAAATATTGCTTTTCGCCGTTCAAAAACCATTTATTCAAAACTCAATATTTTTGTAGGCAGAAGGCTCCAAGGCAGAAGGCTCCAACAAAGGTTGGAATTAAGTTAGCGTAGCGGTGCGGAGCACATTTTAACTTTTGAGTTTTGAATTCGCCTCCCCCCGCCCCTGCTCCTAGAGTTCCCCTGCTGCCTTACAGTTCTAGATTAGTCGCTCTGGGAGACGATCGCATCTTATCAAATCCTGATAAGTCTCCCGCCGAATAATTACATTCGCTTCCCCATCTTTGACTAAAACCGCTGCCGGACGAGGCACTCGGTTATAGTTAGAAGCCATGCTGTAATTGTAAGCACCTGTACTGGGCACCACCAAAATATCTCCCGTTTGAGTTGGTGGCAAAGAAATATCTTTAATCAAGACATCTCCTGACTCACAATGTTTACCAGCAACAGTCACCGTTTCTGTTAAAGGCGCAGACATCCGATTGGCGACAACAGCTCGGTAAACTGATTGATAAGTAATAGGACGAGGATTATCCGACATCCCCCCATCTACAGAAATATAAGTGCGAATTTCGGGGACTTCTTTCCGACTCCCGATCGTGTAAGCTGTCACACAAGCAGAACCAATTAAAGAACGTCCAGGTTCACACATTAATTTTGGCAAAGGTACTTGTTGAGCTTGACAAGCAGCCGTTACAGATTCACAAACAACCTTCGACCATTCAGCAATACTTGGAGGATCATCTGTTTCCGTGTAGCGAATACCTAAACCACCACCAATATTTAAATGAGTTACAGGCAAACCATAATCAGCTGCTTTTTTCAGCCAGCCTACCATTACTCCTGGTAAATCTTGATGAGGTTGGAGTTCAAAAATTTGCGAACCAATGTGAGCGTGTAGTCCTATACATTTAAGGTTAGGATTTTTGCTAACAAAGCTAAATACTTGATCTATTTGATGGGGATCGAAGCCAAATTTACTATCTAAGTGACCAGTGCGGATATATTCGTGAGTATGACATTCGATCCCCGGAGTTAGCCGCAGCATAATTGATACTGGCAATTTAGCTAAACTAGCCAAAGTTTCCAATTCTAGCCAATTATCGACGATAATTGTACATTGGGATGCGATCGCCAAATCTAATTCCTGAACTGACTTATTATTGCCGTGAAAATAGAGTTTTTCAGGAGCTATACCAGCTTGAATAGCAGTGTACAGTTCGCCTCCAGATACTACTTCTACAGCTAAACCTTCACTGTGGACGATCGCACAAACCGCCAAACAATTCCAAGCCTTAGAAGCATAAACTACCTGAGATTCCCCAGCATAGTAAGTCTTAAAACTATCGTGATACTGGCGACAAGCAGTTCTGAGAGTTTCTTCATCCAAAATATAAAGTGGCGAACCGAACTGCGCCACCAGAGAAGTGACATCACAGCCACCAATTTCCAAACAGCCACTACTATTAACCTGAGCTGTCAAAGGTAAAAGTTCCTGATTTGGCGAAGCAGTAGCACTCCTGGAATCAGACAAATACTGAGAACCAGAATTGCGAACCCCGGCTGGGTGAGTTGATACCATAGTGTGAGAGCGATCCTCAAAAATTCAAAATAACAAGCTTAAGTGATTCACTTTCACCAGTTTACAATCGCGCCTTGACACATATACTAACTATTCAACCTTTAACCACAGACTTACTACCAGCAGTAGTCGAACTAGACCAAAAATGTTTCGCTGGACTCTGGACTCTGGAAGGCTACCAAAGAGAGTTAGACAGCCCTAATAGTGACGTTATGTTAATTTTGGCAGATCGGGGGAGCAGAGGGGCAGAGGAGCAGAGGGGCAGAGGAGCAGGGGAGCAGAGGAGCAGGGGAGCAGAAAGTAAAGATTCCCCTTGTCCCCTTGTCCCCTTGTCCCCAGTCCCCAGTCGATGGCGGTCCCCAGTCCCCAGTACCCGACTCTTGGCAATGGGCTGTCAGTGGGCTATTTTAGATGAGGCACACATTACAATTGTGGCTGTCTGTCCCGACTACCAACATCAAGGTTTAGGTCAGGCGATGCTGCTAGTTTTGTTGTCTAGAGCCAGACAACGAGGTTTAGAACGAGCCACCTTAGAAGTAAAAGCGTCCAATCAGCCAGCCATCTCTCTTTACGAAAAGTTTGGCTTTAAAGTAGCTGGAAGGCGACGCGGATACTATCAAGATACAGGTGAAGATGCTTTGATTCTTTGGCTCAATGGCTTACACTATCCCGAATTTACTCAGACTTTGGCTGAGTGGGAACAGCAAATTGGCTTGCGTCTTGCTGCTTGTGGTTGGGAATTACAAATTAAAGAAATTGCTAATTAAAAGGAAAAAATTAAGAGTTAGTAAAGGAAGAGTTTAGATGTTTTAGCTAAATAAATGGCGCTCGGAGAACGTCTACGTAGCACCTATTGCCTATGCAAAAGCGCCAATTTTTTATTAATAAATTTAGTCATCTTAAGGGGTGTTTGCCAAAGATAATGACAGCCCTTCAGAATCCCTATGCTAGAATCAAACCTACCGGGACTCAGCAGGTGATGGAAAGCTGCCATGTTTGAACGCTTTACAGAAAAGGCTATTAAAGTGATCATGCTGGCCCAGGAAGAAGCACGTCGCCTGGGACACAACTTTGTTGGTACAGAACAGATCTTATTAGGTCTGATTGGTGAGGGGACAGGTGTCGCCGCCAAGGTACTAAAATCGATGGGCGTTAATTTGAAAGACGCTCGAATTGAAGTAGAGAAAATTATCGGTAGAGGTTCTGGTTTTGTTGCTGTAGAAATACCGTTTACCCCTCGTGCTAAGCGCGTTTTGGAGTTATCCCTGGAAGAGGCTCGTCAACTAGGACATAACTACATTGGCACTGAGCATCTCCTTTTAGGTCTGATCCGGGAAGGGGAAGGGGTCGCAGCAAGAGTTCTAGAAAATCTAGGTGTTGATTTATCGAAAGTCCGCACCCAAGTCATTCGGATGCTGGGCGAAAATACCGAAGTTACCCCTGGTGTAAGTCAAGGGCGAACAAAAACTCCAACTTTGGATGAGTTTGGCTCGAATCTAACTCAGATGGCTGGGGAAGGTAAGCTCGATCCGGTGGTGGGTCGCCAACGGGAAATTGAACGGGTAATCCAAATTCTGGGTCGGCGGACTAAGAATAATCCGGTATTAATTGGGGAACCTGGTGTAGGTAAAACAGCGATCGCAGAAGGTTTAGCCCAACGCATCGCTAATTCTGATGTACCAGATATTCTCGAAGATAAGCGGGTGGTCACTCTCGATATTGGCTTGCTGGTTGCAGGTACTAAATATCGGGGTGAATTTGAAGAACGCTTGAAGAAGATTATGGATGAAATTCGATCGGCTGGAAATGTAATTCTAGTGATCGATGAAGTACATACTCTAATTGGAGCGGGTGCGGCTGAGGGTGCGATCGATGCAGCTAATATCCTCAAACCTGCTTTAGCACGGGGCGAACTCCAGTGCATCGGCGCTACAACTTTAGACGAGTATCGCAAACATATTGAAAGAGATGCTGCTCTAGAAAGACGCTTCCAGCCAGTAATGGTGGGCGAACCAACTGTAGAGGAAACAATTGAAATTCTCTACGGTTTGCGCGATCGCTACGAGCAACACCATAAACTGAAAATTTCCGACGAAGCTTTAGAAGCAGCAGCGAAATTATCGGATCGCTACATCTCCGATCGGTTCTTGCCAGATAAGGCGATCGATTTGGTTGATGAAGCAGGTTCTAGAGTACGCTTGATTAACTCGCAACTACCACCAGCAGCGAAAGAATTGGATAAGGAACTGCGTCAAGTCCTCAAGGACAAAGATGATGCAGTGAGAGCCCAAGACTTTGACCGAGCAGGTGAGTTGCGCGATCGAGAAATGGAAATTAAGAGCCAAATTCGCTCTATTTCCCAAAATAAAAAGGCTACCGAAACTTCCGACAACAAGGATGTTTCACCAGTTGTCACTGAAGAAGACATCGCTCAAATTGTCGCTTCTTGGACTGGTGTACCAGTGAATAAACTCACTGAGTCTGAGTCGGAAAAACTGCTACACATGGAAGACACCCTGCACCAACGCTTGATTGGTCAGGAAGAAGCAGTAACAGCAGTTTCACGGGCAATCCGTCGGGCTAGAGTTGGATTGAAAAATCCCAATCGTCCGATCGCTTCCTTTGTATTCTCTGGCCCAACCGGGGTAGGTAAAACTGAGTTAGCCAAAGCTCTAGCATCCTACTTCTTTGGTTCCGAAGAAGCAATGATCCGCTTGGATATGTCGGAATACATGGAACGGCACACCGTTTCTAAGTTGATTGGTTCTCCTCCGGGTTATGTTGGTTACAACGAAGGTGGACAATTAACCGAAGCAGTACGTCGTCGTCCCTACACTGTGGTACTTTTCGACGAAATCGAAAAAGCTCACCCCGATGTATTCAATATGCTGCTGCAAATCTTAGAAGACGGTCGTTTGACTGATGCCAAAGGTCGGACGGTAGACTTCAAGAACACCTTATTGATCATGACCTCCAACATCGGATCTAAGGTAATTGAAAAAGGCGGCGGTTCTTTGGGCTTTGAATTCTCCTCCGACCAAAACGAAGCGCAGTACAACCGAATTCGTTCTTTGGTTAATGAAGAATTGAAGCAATACTTCCGTCCAGAATTCCTCAACCGTTTGGATGAAATTATTGTCTTCCGGCAACTTTCCAAGGATGAGGTTAAGGAAATTGCTGATATCATGCTCAAGGAAGTATTCGGTCGTCTGTTGGAACAAGAAATTACTTTAGAAGTAACCGAAGCTTTCAAAGACCGCTTGGTACAGGAAGGGTACAACCCCAGCTATGGTGCTAGACCATTACGCCGCGCAATTATGCGGTTGTTGGAAGATAGCTTGGCTGAGGAAATCCTTTCTGGTCGCATCCAAACCGGAGATACTGTAGTTGTGGATGTAGATGACCAAGGTCAGGTAAAAGTACGCCAAGGGGAAAAGCGAGAATTGCTACCCCAAGCTGCTGAATAAGTTTTGAAGTTTTGAGTTTTGAGTTTTAAGTTATTACTCAACTCAAAAGTTCAAACTTCAAAGTTTTGAAAAACGGTAGGGTTAATTTCTACCGTTTTTCTGTTGATTACTGCAACCTAGATCCCCGATTCCTTCAAGAAGTCGGGGATCTGTGTACCGCATATCTATCTCAAAACAGGATCGGGATTTATGGATTTACATGATAATCAGGATGATTAATCAAGAAATCTATCTGGTCAATCTGTAAATCCTGTAAATCCTGTAAATTCTGTAAATCCCGATCGCGTAGCGTGCCGTATAGCCCTGTCGGGCATTCAAGAAAAGGCGTATCGAACTTTCTTCCCTGTTCCCTTTTAAAGGAAAAATCTATGAAATATAAAGTAAATTCGCAATTAGTTTATACAATTAATCAACCCAGCACTTTTATTTTTAATGTGCAGGTTGTGCGAAATGATTTCCAAAAGATTATTGCCGAAGAATTACAACTCGATCCCCAATTACCTTTTGATGAATTGACTGTCGATGAGAATGGAAATCGCTATATCCGCTTAGTTGCACCTGTGGGTAATTTGGCAGTAAACTATCAAGCAACTGTAGATTTGTCGCATTTTTTGACAGATGGGAAAACGATCGCAGAAGTAGCGCCAGCAGAATTGCCAATGGAGACTTTTAAATATCTTTATCCCAGTCGCTATTGTCAATCAGATATGTTGTTTGGTTTGGTGCAAAGTGAATTTAATAATTTACAACCTGGTTATTCTAGAGTAGCGGCAATTTGTGAATGGATTTATGAGAAGGTGACTTATCTTTCTGGGAGTAGTGACTCGCAGACTTCTGCTTATGAAACTGCAATGCAAAGGGCGGGTGTTTGTCGAGATTTCGCTCATTTAGGTGTGGCTTTTTGTCGGGCTTTAAATATCCCAGCACGTTTTGTAAGTGTGTATGCTTATCAATTAGAACCACAAGATTTTCATGCAGTTTTTGAGGCTTATTTGGGCGATCGCTGGTATTTGTTTGATGCCACAAAATTAGCACCAGAAGATGGTTTTATTCGGGTTGGTACAGGTAGAGATGCGGCAGATGTTTCTGTAGCAACTATTTTTGGTTCAGTAAAATTAGAAGAAATGAAGATTTTTGTAGATCAAGTTTCGGAAGAAAAGGAGCCTGATAATATGGGTGAGGCGATCGCGTTTGCGTAACGTGCCGTAGGTATATCGCCTAGCGTGTGCGTAACAGATATTTCTGAACACCTAATTTTGCCATCTAACGATTTTAAATTTATGAAACGGGCTACCAACTCAAGTTGGGACAAATTAACAGAAATATCTGTTCCCTGTTCCCTGTTCCCCGTTTCCTTCCCACTTTAGATCGATCGCCTAAAAAACTAACAAGCGCAATTGTTAGCCTGAACTAACTCGCGAGACTCTTGCTTTACATAACCAGCCATAGCTGCTAATTGTAACTTCAGAAAAGCATTGAAGTCTTCCGACTCATACTTTTGGCTTAAAAGTTGTCGCAGTAAGTCTTCGGCTTCTATAGTTAAATACCCACTGTTTAAAGCCTGTTGTACCACATCACGAATCAAAACCATAGCATCTCCTCAAAAAAGAACTAATAAGCTCATTGTCCAAGTATCCTTAAAATTTGCTTATAACTATGACTCCATAACTCTTTATAATGTTTCCGGGAACTAAATTGTGATAGATTCATAGTTCTAATATTTCGTGCATCTTGTAAGTGAAATATCGCTTCTTAGGCTTCATTGAATATATGTAGTGCCATAGTTTATCCAATTTCATCTGTCTTTAGCATGAAACTAGAGAAAGATTGATTCGGTGAGTAAGATGGCTCTATATCGCTATGAGAAAACTAGTTTCGTTTTTGTATCAGTAATAACAATTTATGCAATATAAAGACCAAGACTTAAAAGATTCTCCTACTGAGTCACCTTCGCCAAGCGTCGGGGTAGCAAAAGTGTGGCGACAAATAAAGGAAAATCTGCTCATTTTAAGCATCGCCTTGGGATTAGCGTTGTTAATTCGCGCCTTTATCGCAGAACCGCGCTTTATCCCTTCGGATTCGATGATACCGACTTTGCAGTTAGGCGATCGCCTAGTAGTCGAAAAAGTTTCCTATCACTTCCATCCACCCCAAGCAGGCGATATCGTAGTTTTTGAACCACCTACTCAATTACAAATTCAAGGTTATACAAAAGACCAAGCATTTATTAAACGAGTAATTGGTGAATCTGGGCAAATTGTCAGCGTCGCTAACGGCAAAGTTTATATTAATAACCAACCCCTAAAAGAAGATTATATTGCCGAATCACCTGATTATCGTTGGGGGCCAAAACAAGTTCCAGAAAATCAAATATTCGTCATGGGAGATAACCGCAATAATAGCAACGATTCCCATATTTGGGGCTTTTTACCCACTGACAATATTATTGGTCGTGCTTTATTTCGTTTCTGGCCTTTTGACCGCATCGGATTTGTGACTAAAGATTAATTTAGGCTATTTGTAATTAGAGTTATGGTCAGAGTTAGGAATTTTTTTTGTACGCAGATGAATGCAGATAAACGCAGATAAACGCAGATGGTACAGAGAGGTTATCGATTTTTGCAGGAACTCTTTTTTTTACCACAGATGTTCACAGATAAACACAGATAAACACAGATGTTTAACCAATTACCAACTAACCAATACCTAAAACCGCAAATAGTGCATTAACTGACCAATTACTTCACCTGGTAAAGATAAGCGATTTTGGAAATCTGCTAAACTGCGATAAAAGCCAGCAGATTCTCGATTGGCGACAATCTTATCAGCCAACAAATTATCAATACCAGGGATTTTACTTAACATTTCCCCAGTTGCAGTATTAAGATTAATGGGTTTTGGTGAATAAATGCTTTCTACATCGTAATAACAAAATTGCAGAATTGGTGCTAAAGGTTGTAATCTTTGGACTGACCAACTTAAAGCAGCAGCAATATCTTCCAAACAATGAAACTCTACCCCATTGCGGCTAAGTTCCACAAGCGATCGCGCTTGATGAATCGACAAACCCGGTAATCTCAACCAATCATCAACAGTCGCTTGATTTACATCAATTCTAATTCCCAAACTTGCTGCTAAAACAACTTCTTCGATTGATTGAAATCGATAATAGGGGTCTTTTAATAAACGATTGCGAATAAACATTTGTGTTAAATTTCCATCCTTTTACTCACGATTTACAAAATTCAACCAATTTTCTCAAGCCTTTAGTCCTTTACCTAAATTCGATTTTATGTGGGAAATTTTAGATTTTAGATTGGCGATCGAAGATTTTCCAGAAAAGTTATCAGTTTTAAGTTTTGAATTTTGAATTAATAACTCAAAACTGAATCGGGGCAATTCATGAATTGCCCCGACAACTTAACAATTAAGTAATTGGCGGCGTTTTTGTTCAAATTCGTAATCAGAAATTAGACCCTCTTGACGAAGACTTTCCAATTGGCGCAAAGCATCGGCAAGGGCATTGACATTTTGTGGTTCAACAGTAGATTTGAAAGTGACACCTGTCTGGGCATTAAAATTGCGATCGAACTCTTCTGAATCTTGGACTAAATACCAAAAACCTTCGATCGCACTCGCCACACGAGGTATCGGAGTCCACGATAACATCAAATAGAAAACACCCCATAGCGGCTGTCCCAAATAAAACTTATGCAGTCCCGCAACAGGAACTAAAGTTCCACTAAATGCCAGCATTGCCGCTACCTGTCTACTTTTCGGCTTACTTAACATAATATTGCGTCAACCCTCAAAGAGTAAAAAATTGTAGTTAACCCATTAATTTAGCTTCGTTTTGCCAAACTTAGCCACAACTGTCACCAAGAATTTTGTTACCTCATCAATAGACATCTGAATCTATGATATAGATTTCTGTAACCATCAAAGCCTCAACTGTTCGGCTTTTCCCACTTGCTGATTACAAATTACCCGACAATTGATGTCAAATTGAATGCGATCGGCTAAATTACAACAAAATAGCCCAGGATATAGTTTGAATTACCAATCCACCCTGGACTAAAATAGGAACACAACTAATACACGACCAACTGAATTAAAAAGTTCAGTTTAATAAAAAGAAAATGGGATTTTTTGACTCTGAGATCGTTCAACAAGAACTAAAAGAACTATCCGAAGAATATCAATCCTTGATTCACATCGGAGGAAACTACGGAAAATTCGATCGCGAGGGCAAAAAGCTATTCATAGAACAATGGGAAGCACTCATGGAGCGATACCGTATATTTATGAAACGCTTTGAACTATCTGAGGACTTCATGGCCCAAATGACCATGCAACAACTAAAAACCCAACTCAATCAATTTGGGATTACACCTCAGCAAATGTTCGACCAAATGCACCTCACCCTAGAACGGATGAAATCCGAATTAGACAAACAGCCCTAACCAATTTTGTCGCTTTGGCAATAAAGTTAACTCAATGATTAGCTTAATGGCGAAAAACAGTAAAGGGTAATGTCTGCTTTCACCCTTACCCTTTACTCTTTACCACTACCCTAATTGAATCAACCTAAGCACGCGGACGTTTAAATTTAGAAGGTGGCACAAAGTACTCCACAGGTACACCATCCAAAGCGCGATTCATAAAATTCCGCCAAATCGGTGCTGCATAGTGACCACCTGTAACACCAGAAGCTAAACGTCGGTTATCATCCCGACCTATCCAAACTGCCACAGATAACTGAGGAACAAAACCCACAAACCAAACATCCTTTTCCGAAGAAGTAGTACCAGTTTTTCCCGCAGCTGGACGACCAATACTCGCCATTTTTCCGGTGCCGCTATTGATTACCGTTTGCATGACATTAGTAATAGAAGCTGCTGCCCAAGGATCGAGAACTAACTTAGGTTTCGGCGTATTATCTAAAATGATATTGTTCTGAGTATCAGTCACTTGCACAATTAAAGTAGTATCAGACTGCCAACCATTATTAGCAAAAGTCGCATAAGCAGAAGCCATTTCCATTGGTGTCAAACCAATAGCACCCAAAGGCAGAGAAATTACAGGTTCCATTGGGCTTTTAATTCCCAAAGTACGGCACACTTCAATTACCTTATCCAATCCCACAGCACGTCCCATTTTTACAGCAGGAACGTTGCGCGATACGGCTAAAGCCTGCCGAATACTTATTGGCCCAGAAAAAGTATTATCGTAATTTCTGGGAGAATAACCACGCACCCCATCCCGATAGCGTACCGGAGTATCATAAACAGTAGAGTCAGGCGTAAATTTACCCGAAGCAAAACCTGTATAGTAAACAAACGGCTTGAAAGCAGAACCAGGTTGCCTTGTAGCTTGGGTAGCACGGTTAAATTGACTCTTTTCGTAATCAGAACCACCAACCATCGCCTTAATAAAATGGGTGCGTGGGTCAACAGCCGCCAATGCCAGTTCCGTTTTCCAGAGTCCGCGACGTTGTAATCTCCGATGTTCGTTGGCGATAAAATCTTCCGCCATACGCTGGAAGCCAAGATCAATAGTGGTTTGCACCCGCATTCCACCCTTTTGCACCGTTTCCCGACCGAACTTCTGAATTAACTCTTGCTTCACCGCATCAGTAACATAAGGTAACTGACTACCTTGGAACGATGTCACCTTACCCAACTTTAAAGGTTGCTTTCTCGCAGCGGCTTCTTCCTGTGGTGTAATCCAGTTTAACTCCCGCATCCGGGCTAAAACTAAAGCTTGACGCTGTTTAGCTATCTTATAGTGGACAAAAGGGCTGTATTCTTCCGGGGCTTGAATAATACCCGCCAACATCGCTGATTCTGCCAAAGTTAAGTCAGAAGCTTTTTTATTGAAATAACTTTCTGCCGCAGTTTGGATACCGTAATTGTTATGTCCCCAATAAACCTGATTTAAGTACAACTCTAAAATTTGGTCTTTGGTGAGAATTTGTTCCAGGCGAATTGCCATGACTGCTTCTGCCACTTTCCGGCTAAAAGCCCTCTTGTGGGAGAGAAAAACGTTTTTCACCAACTGCATAGTGAGAGTAGAACCACCTTCTACCACATTGCCATTTTCCCAGTTAGCTTTAAACGCCCGACCAATACTGCTAGGGTTAATTCCCTGATGCAGATAGAAGTGACTATCTTCAATTGCTAATACTGCTCGCTTGAGTTCTGGAGAAATTTTATCTAGGGGAACAACTTCCCGATTAGCTTCACCGTGAATGCTAGCCAGCCATTTACCTTTAACATCATAAATGTGAGAAGTTTCTGTGGGGGCGTAAGTACGTAAAACTCTCACATCTGGCAAATTGCGGAAGCTAATCGCCAGACCAACCAATCCTCCAGCGACAACGGAAGTGGTTAGCATGGTAATGCTCAGTAGAGTGCCACCAGTAATTGTGGCAATGGTCTGTACAAATTGAAAGCTGGATGCGTTACTGCCGGATGGCTTTTGTCGGAGTGTGTTAGACGACACGGCGATTTGACTTCCTCAACGCGACAATACTGAAATAAAAGTGGATAAATTATCTGGGTTTAGATAAGTGAGTACTTATAACTGCTTTATTCTAAAGACTTATATTGAGTACAGGAAAGTGGGGACATTTTGTATTGGATTCTGATGATGGACTGCCAAGGTCAAACTTTAGCATAAATCACTTTTATTGGTGTGTTTCTGAAGATGGATTAGTTTTCGAGGTCGAGAGCGGCTGGATTGAGTTAGCATTAATATTCTGACAAGTTTTGCGGTTAGATCAACCTGGCTGATTTTATTTTTGATGTCAACCAGTGAGTTTACCACCCTCTGGACATTTGGCAAGTATGACCTCTGATAAATCCTTTAATTTTACCCAAGATCTGAATAAACTGTACCGGGGTATCAGTGAGATTTTCCCCAATGTGACTGATTCTCAGGATGTAAATGAGAATCTGGCACAAAGGTTAGCACAAAGCGATCGCCCTTTGCGCGTTAAACTCGGAATTGACCCCACTGGTGCTGATATCCATTTAGGTCATAGTATCCCAGTTCGGAAGTTACGCGCTTTTCAAGATGCCGGACATACAGCAGTACTAATTATTGGTGATTTTACCGCTAGAATTGGCGATCCGACCGGAAAATCCGAGGTGCGTCGCCAATTAACTCCCGAAGATGTGGCGCAAAATGCTCAAACTTACTTAGAACAAGTGCGCCCGATTTTAGATTTTGATACCCCCGGACGTTTAGAGATTCGCTACAACTCGGAATGGTTGTCTAAATTGGATTTGGCGAAGATTCTGGAATTACTTGCCACAATGACTGTCGGGCAAATGTTGGAAAAGGAAGGTTTTGATTTGCGCTACAAGCAGCAAAGTCCGATTTTTCTCCATGAGTTTCTTTACCCGTTGATGCAGGGTTATGATTCGGTGGCAGTTGAGGCGGATGTAGAATTAGGCGGTACCGATCAAAAGTTTAATATTGCGGTGGGTAGAGATTTACAAAGACATTTTGGTTTAACGCCGCAGTTTGGAATGTTGATGCCAATTTTGCTGGGTACTGATGGTAAACAAAAAATGTCTAAGTCTTTGGGTAATTATGTAGGTTTAAGGGAAGATGCCTTAACTATGTACTCAAAGTTGGAGAAAACACCAGATAGTTTGGTGAAGCAGTATTTTGAACTGTTGACTGATAAATCTTTGGATCATTTACCAAGTGATGCCAGAGAAAGACAAAAACTTTTAGCTTTAGATATTGTGTCGCAATATCACGGTGAAGAAGAGGCGCAAAAGGTGCAAAGGGATGCAGAAAATTTGGTGGGTGGGAAAACTTTCCAAGCTGATACTGTTCCTGAGTTTTCTTTGGCAAGTGTGAATTTTCCGGCGAAATTCTTTTATGTTGTGAGTGCTTGTGGATTGTGTAAAAGTAGTTCCGAGGCGCGAAAGCAAATTCAAGGGGGTGGGGTGCGAATTGATGGGGAACAAATTACGGATGTAAATCGGACTTTTGATTCTCCTGAAGAGTTGTATGGTAAGGTATTGCAGTTAGGGAAAAATAAGTTTGTTCGGCTGGTGCAGTAATGGTGTTAGCAGCAGAAAGGGTTATTGTGCCTTTAGATGTTTCGCGGGAGGAGGATGCGATCGCACTTCTTTCTCAACTTCCTGAAGTACAATTTTGGAAAGTAGGATTAGAATTATTTGTCAGCACTGGTGCGGTAATTCTTCCAATTCTCAAAACCCACCAAAAACGCATTTTTCTCGACCTAAAATTACACGACATTCCTAACACCGTCGCTGGTGCTTGTCGCGCCGCCGGAAAATACGGAGTTGACTTACTCACCATTCATGCTACTTGCGGTAGAAAAGCTTTACAAGCTGCCAAAACTGCATTAATTGAAAGTGCAGCAGAAGCGGGTTATCCGCCACCGAAACTAATTGCAATTACCCTTTTAACTAGTTTGAATTCTAGGGATTTAGCTTTTGATTTAAAAGTACCAATTGAATTGCCAGAATATGCTTTACAAATGGCAGTTTTAGCCAAAGAATCTGGTTTGGATGGCGCAGTTTGCTCACCGCAAGAAGCAGCACAACTGCGTCAAGTTTGCGGCGATGAATTTCTGTTAGTTTGTCCCGGAGTGCGTCCCAAATGGGCAGAAACGGGCGATCAAAGTCGGACTTTTACGCCTAGTGAAGCTATCAAAGCAGGGGCAGATTACTTAGTAATTGGTCGCCCCATTACTGCTGCTAGTAACCCTCAAGAAGCTTGGGCAAAAATTAGCGATGAATTGGCTATTTTTTAAAGAAAATAAAAATACAATTCTTTCTTCTTCTTTCTTCGTGTCCTTCGTGCCTTCGTGGTTTATTATCATTCTTGCTCTTGGCAAAAACTTTTTTTTAGAACGCAGATGAACGCAGATAAACGCAGATGAACGCAGATAGTAGATAAAGATTTGGGCTGGGTAGATAGATTTATAGGAAATGATATGAGAGGTCAGAATTTAGCAACAAAGGGAATTTTTTTGTTTTTCCTTTGTTCCTTTTGTTTCCTGACTTCGGTATTATTAGAAAATTCATCAGCTAATAGCCAAAATTACGTTTGTCCTGCTGATTTGGAAACTTTAACTAATTTATTATTGCGAGATTTACCCAGCTATGCTAATCGTGTGACTAGCAGAAGTAACCCGATAAATTCCCCTAGCGGAACTTATGTGATTTTAGCTGGAAAACCGGAATTTGCTCCGTTAACTCTTGGCCCTGGTGTTTACTCGCCAGCAGCACCAGTTGAGGGCGAAGGTGTGCCAAAACAGATATTTTTTACTACTTTAGAAAGACAGTATTTGGCTAATAGGGCGAATTTATTACAAAATTATCATTGGTTGTTTTTGGTAAAAAGTAATAGTGGTTGGCGATCGGTAATGTTGTATTCTCAATTAGGGTCTTATCCCAGTGCAAATCCTCCTACTGCACCCAGAGAAAGTAGTACGGGAATTATTGGACAATCTGTGCAAATTTGGTTAAGAGATTGTCGTGCTGGAGTAATTAAACCTTAGTTGAAGTCTGTTGTAAGCGCTTCAGCGCTAAATGTAGCGCTGAAGCGCTTACAACAGACCTATTGCTGGTTACGAATTCGATCGAACTTTGCCCTCACCTCTTGGATATCTTGCCACATTAACCACTTGGGACTTCCTTGCTCTCTGGAGGGATTTCTTAATAAATAAGAAGGATGGAAAATTGGCATACATAAACGATTTTCCCATTCCAGCCATTGACCGCGAATCTTAGTTATTCCCCGTTTATCTCCTGTTAAACCTTTGACAGCGGTAGCGCCAGCTAATAAGATAATTCTCGGATCTACCAGGCGAATTTGTTCTAATAAATAAGGTTTGCAAGCGTTCATTTCTTCAGTGGTGGGAACGCGATTTCCTGGGGGTCGGCATTTATTAATGTTAGAAATATACACATCTTTTTCACTGTCTAATTGGACAGCAGCTAAGATTTTTTCTAATAATTGCCCAGCTTTGCCGACAAATGGTAATCCAGTTTCATCTTCTGTTTGTCCCGGTGCTTCTCCAATAATCATTAAATCAGCTTGGGGGTTGCCTCTGCCGACAACTGCATTGGTGCGATGATTTCCTAGTTCGCAGCGATGGCAATGGTTACAATGTTCTGCCATCTCGGTGATAGTTTGGTAAGTTCCGGGGGGAATGGGAATTTTGGCATCTGTGGGAATCAGATTTGGCGGAAAATCTGGTTTGGGGGCAGATGAACTAAAGTTGGAAAGGTCAAAGAGATTGCCTTGTTCTGCGTCAGACATTACAAAAAAAAGATTTTAGTAGCACAAAATTATACTATCGGTCAAGATAGAGGCAATCCTACTGCCAAGTGACGGAGAAGAGTATGCCACATTCTGTACTGTTTTGCGATCGCAACAGTGCCGGAATACAATTAGCCGAAGCAATTGAGGCAGAGATCAACCTAGTTAAAGCGTCGGGGGTTTCTGCATCACCAATTGTCTATGCGTTGCCTCGCGGTGCTTTGCCTGTTGCCGTCCCAGTGGCGCTGAAATTGGGTTGCCCTTTAGAAATTATTAGCGCCAAAAAAATTGCGCGTCCAGAAGATCCAGAATTGGCTATTGGTGCAGTAACAGCAGATGGGTTAGTAATTTGGTCAAGCAGATTACACGACGCTAAAACTGATCCTAGTTTACAGTTAGCTTTTCAAGAAGCCAGATCTAAAGCGGAAGCACAATTGCAACAGTTAGCGCCTTATTGCCGGAATGTTAGCTCAGAAGGTGCGATCGCCATTCTAATAGATGACGGCATCGCTACGGGCATGACTACTGCTGTAGCGATTCTTTCTTTACGCTTAAAAAGACCTGCTGCGGTTTGGATTGCCACCCCAGTCGCACCTTTGAGTTTAATGGCAATGTTACACGAATGGAGCGATAAAGCGATCGTTCTAGCTCAACCCCAAAATTTCCTCAGCGTTAGCCGCTTTTATGACGAGTTTCCCCAATTGGAAATTGAAGAAGCCATCAGTTGTTTGCAACAGGTTAATGATAGCAGGGGAGCAGAGGAGACAAGGGGACAAGGGGACAAGGGGACAAGGGGACAAGGAGAAATTTAACTTTTACCCTTTTCCCCCTTTCTTTCCTTCCGCCTTCTGCCTTTACCCATAGCTTGTTACGATATTTAACCAGGTTCTAATTATTCAAAGTAAAAATGTCGGCAACTTTCGTTTCCTCACAAGATTCTATTCCTGGTACTTATTGGCAGTGGCGACAACAGCAAATCTATTATGTCCGGGCGGGAAAATCTCATTCTGACCGTCCACCGTTGCTGTTGATTCATGGATTTGGTGCTTCCACAGACCATTGGCGGAAAAATATTATTGGGTTGAGTAAAGATTTTGAGGTTTGGGCGATCGATCTGTTAGGATTTGGACGTTCCGCTAAACCAAATTGGGATTACAGCGGCGATTTGTGGCGCGATCAATTACATGATTTTATCACCCAAGTAATAGAAAAACCCGTAGTTTTAGCTGGAAACTCACTCGGAGGCTATGCTTCTTTGTGCGTCGCCGCCCAACGCCCCAACACCGCCAAAGGCGTGATTTTACTCAACAGTGCAGGGCCATTTACAGAAATTGAACCACAACCCGAACCAGATTTAATCAGAAAAATTTGGGGTGAATTAGTATTATCAATACTCCGTCAATCTTGGGCAAATTTCCTTCTGTTTCAATACATCCGTCAACCTTGGATAATTCGCAAAACTTTGGAAAAAGTTTACCTCGACCAAAGTGCAGTTACAGATAGATTAGTAGAAGAAATTTATCGTCCTTCCTGCGATCCAGGTGCGCCGCAAGTTTTTGCTTCAGTTTTTAGCACTCGTCAAGGTGAAAAAGTTGACGTTTTACTTAAAGAATTAGCTTGTCCATTATTACTAATTTGGGGAGAAGCCGATCCTTGGATGAATGCCAAAGAAAGAGGTATAAAGTTTCGCCATTATTATCCTAATTTGGTAGAACATTTTCTCAAAGCCGGACATTGCCCCCATGATGAAGTACCCGATCGAGTAAACAGCATCATCAACCAATGGGTAACAAATAATTGCTAACTTGTTAGTTGTAGGCGCTTCAGCGCTAAAGCGCCTACAACTAACCTCATTTTTGATTGTTACTAACGTGGCACAACTGCAAAGAAAGTTGTCTCACCAAAAGCTCCCAGAGATAGCTCAAAAATCCAATTTTTCTCTACTGTTTCCCCATTTTCTCCCGTACTATGTTTAGCTGTCGGAAGTAAACTCAATGTTCCATTTTCGTTCATAAAAGAACGCAATTCTTCAACAGCCATTGCTTTAGTAGCACGAGCCTTTAAACCAAAAGCAACAGGATCTTTAAGAATTAATGCTAAAGGACTGTTCGGATTAGTATCATCCTCCAGAAAACTCTTAATTGCTAAAGATAAAGCTTCCGTAAATGTGACTTCTCCTCCTAAAGCCATTTGTTTGTTAATTACCGTATAACTAGCAACAAACTTTAATTGAGGAACTTTTAATTCTTGTGTGATGCCAGCAACGGTATTTTTGCCATAAGCTAAAGTAGAAACATTGTTTCCATCAGCATCAAAAAGTTTCGCTTCATCCCCTGCATCATTCCAAACAGCAGTTTTACTACCATAAGAAAAACCACCTGTTTCAGGATGTACTTCGTTCGTATAAACGCGGAAACTCTTGCCACTTTCCAAGATAGTTCCTTCTGGGAAGATGAAAAATTGCTTCAAGCCACCCCCAGAAGTGATTTTCCAACCGGAGATATTTGCTGGACTGTTGCCGAGGTTGCTAATCTCTATATATTCATCGGATTGAGTACGTTTGACTTCTCCTTTATAAAGTAATTTGGAAATAGTGACATCTGTAGTAGCGGTGATGGTAACTTCCTCCGAGTCACTTACTAAAGGTTCAGGTGTAGGTTCCGGCGCTCTTTCCGGCGCAGATGTTATTTCCACTGATGCTTCGGGGGCGATCTCTGGTTCCAGCGCCAGAGTGAGATCGACTAGTACTTCCAATGTGGGTGTTGCTTCCGGCGCAGGAGTGACATCAACTGGTGCTTCGGGCGCGATCTCTGGTTCCACTGAGGGAGTGACATCAACTGGTGCTTCAGAGGCGGGTGTTGTTTCCGGCGCAGGAGTGACATCAACTGGTGCTTCGGGCGCGATCTCTGGTTCCAGCGTCGGAGTGAGATCGACTGGTGCTTCAGAGGCGGGTGTTGTTTCCGGCGCAGGAGTGACATCAACTGGTGCTTCAGAGGCGGGTGTTGTTTCCGGCGCAGGAGTGACATCAACTGGTGCTTCGGGCGCGATCTCTGGTTCCAGCGTCGGAGTGAGATCGACTGGTGCTTCAGATGCGGGTGTTGTTTCAGGTGCGGTTTGGGGAACGGGGCTTTTAATAAATTCAGCCGTAGCCATTAACTCTTGACCATTACTATTAGTCAGGATGATCTGATTAAGCGAGGAATCAGGTTGTAAATTAATGATGTGAATACCCCGGTCTTGATAAAGAGTTTTTACTCCAAAAAATAGTGAGTCATTTTTATTAACAGCCATATTTTCGCTAACAGTATTCGGTGATTTTTCCAGCTTCAAACCAAATGCTGCTAGAAAAATATTCCAATTGTTGGCTTCTTTTTGTGCTCCTTCTTGACCTGTACCAGCCCAGAGATAAACTTTGCCACCATTTTTCACATATTCAATTAAAACTTGGTTATCTACAGGATCGCCACCGATAAAAATCCCATCATATTGTTCTAGGGTTGCTAAATTAATCGGGATATCCATTCCTTTAGTCCAAGTATGACCGGAGTTGGTCATAGTTTCCTCTAAAGACGATTCAATTAATCCCCAATTATTAGAAAGTACATGAAATTTGCCTTTCTCATCTCCGACAAAGTATTTAGCTAGATTAATTGCGAATGTGGCTGTATCAGGTGCGTTTTGGAAACCTGGATCGCTGAGCGTCCATTCGTCTGCATTAACTACAATTTTGCCATTTAACGGTTTAGGTACAGGGGCTTTAATAAATTCAGCCGTAGCCATTAACCCTTGACCGCTACTATTAGTCAGGATGATCTGATTAAGCGGAGAATCGGGTTGTAAATCGATAATATGGATACCCTGATCTTGATAAAGAGCTTTTACTTCTGAAAGTAGTGGGTGATTTTTATTCACTGCTACATTTTCGCTAACCGTATTATCTAATTTTTCCAGCTTCAGACCGAATGCTTTGAGGAAAGTATTCCAATTGTTGGCTTCTTTTTGTGCTTCTCCTCGATCTGTACCAGCACAAAGATAAACCTTGCCACCATTTTTCACATATTCAATTAAAACTTGATTATCGACAGGATCGCCACCAATAAAAATTGCATCATATTGATTAAGGGTTGCTAAATTAATCGGGATATGTATTCCTTTAGTCCAAGTATGACCCGCTTTGGCCATCGTTTCCTCTAAAGACGATTCTGTTAAACTCCAGTTGTTGGAAAGTACATGAAATTTGCCTTTCTCGTCTCCAACAAAGTATTTAGCCAGATTAATTGCGAATGTGGCTGCATCAGGCGCGTTTTGGAAACCTCGATCGCTTAGCGTCCATTCGTCTGCATTAACTACAATTTTGCCCAGTGAATTACTCATGATTTAAAGATTTTTTGCGAATTATTTAATCTAAGGTAAGAAACTATTAACTCTTCAATTTGTACCTTATATTGATAAATAGTAGCAAAGAAGCTGACGTTTTACTCAAACAATTAGCTTGTCCTTTGTTGTTAATTTGCCGAAAAGCTGAGCTTTGGATAATTGGTAAAGAACAAGGTCAAAAGTTATACCATTGTTATCCTGATTTGACCAAATATTTTCTGCAAGCAGGACATCGCCTTCATGGTGAAGTAAGCTGCTACGCATTTAATTTTACTACTTACTTAAAGGAAAATGTTCTGCAATAAAAGCCTCAGCAGACTCTTTACTATCAATTTTATCATCCAAAGTAGCCGTCAACAAAGCATCTAAAATTTCTTTAAATTGCTTCCCTGGTTTATATCCTAATGCTTTCAAATCATTGCCATTTAAAGGTGCTTTGATCTGACTCAATTCGGTGAGATAACGCCAAATATTTTGCCTAATTTTACGGAAACTTCGCACAGCAATTAAAATCAAAGTAGGTAAATTGTACTGGCGCATTACTTGAAATATTTCGCTTGTTAATTGTAATTCTGGCAAACTTTCAGTAATGTTAGTTTCGGCTTTGTCTAAATTCTGTAACCGCTCAATACTATCTAATGGTAATTGTAAATTATTTGCTACCTTACCTCGAAATTCTGGTGCTAAGTAAGCGATTAAAACTTCCAGGCGCATTTGCCAATGTTCTAAGTTTTTTTGCGGATCGAATTTTTGGAGACAGCGATCGAATAACCTTACTTGCCACCACAACTTTTCATCTAACTCTAAAGTTGGATGAATGCAACGCAAAGCTTCTAAATTAGCCAAAACTTGTAATGCTGGTTTCCAATAGGGAGCTTGTAAAATATATTTTAATTCTGATTTAAGCCTAGTTTCTAATGCTGGGGCTCTGCCATTTTTACCTTGAATTTGTTCGTAAATTCCGCTAGCTATGGCATAGCGAATATATCCCTCAGTCTGCGGTTCAATTTCAAAACCTAAACGCACAGCAAAGCGAACTGCACGATAAATTCTCGTCGGATCTTCAATAAAACTATTAGCGTGTAAAACCCTAATTTGTCGAGATTGTAAATCTAATAAACCGCCAAAGAAATCTAACAATTCACCAGCACGAGGTTTTGTTAGTCTCATGGCTAAAGCATTTATGGTAAAATCTCTTCTGTAAAGGTCTTGACGGATTGAACTTGCTTCGACTTCTGGATTAGCTGCTGGATAGGGATAAAACTCAGTTCTCGCTGTCGCAATATCTATCCAAAGTGAACCCAAATCAGGGTCTTTATGCCACAATAAAGCAGCAGTTTGAAATTGTCCGTGAACTTCTAAACGCACACCCGGATAAATATTTTGTAAAGCTTTAGCTAACTCTACACCCGCACCGACATCGGCAGATTTATGAAACCCATCTACTACTAAATCTATATCTTCTAATAATACTTGCTTTTGCCGATCTGCTAATAGTAAATCTCGCACAGCGCCACCAACTAGATAAAGATGCCAACCGCGTTTTTCTGCTTGGTGAGAGGCTTTTTGTAATAGTTTCCATAAAGGCGGAGTTAGGCGATCGCGCAACTGAGAAATCGGCAAAGGACAATAAGCAGTATGCACTCCTGTTTTTTTGTCTCTTTCTCCTCTCCTATTTTCCTGATGCAACTGTCGTAAAACATCAGTCCGAGTGACAATTCCTACTAATTGCCCTTCCTCTAAAACTGGCAACCTACCAATATCATAAGTTACCATTAATAACTCAATTTCTGGTAATGGAGTATCGGGTGAAATTGTCTTTAAGTTAGTAGTCATATAACCTTTAACTGGCGCATGACTAAAACCATGATGTAAGGCAATATCGATATCTCGACGGGAAATAATTCCCACTAATCGATCGTTCGCATCTACTACCGATAATCCCGAATGACCATATCTTAATAAAATGCGTTGGGCTTGTTTAATTGTAGTTTCTGGGCGAATTGTTCGCACCGGAGAAGACATTAACTCTCTAGCTGTGGGGGGATGAGGAATTTGCCATTTTAAGCGTTCAATTAACTGTTGCAAAATCAGTTCCGAGGACAGGGTTTTCATGGTTAAAGATGCCGCTTGGGAATGTCCCCCACCACCTAAATCTTGAAATAATTGATTTAAATCTGTGCCATCAATGCGCGATCGACCAATTATTGTTAAACTTTCAGCAGAGTTATCACTTTTATGTCTAGCTGCTAATAATAAAACATCACTTTCAGTTAAATCAATTAATCGCGAAGCTAAACTAGACAAACCAGGAACAAAGCCCGGAGTATCAATTAAACTCCAAGCTAAGGTATAACCCAACTGATTTATTGTTTGCAAATTATCTAAAGCGACAGTCAGTAATTGTTGTAATTGACGAGATAAACCAGGATCAATATATTCAGCAATAACAGGTAAAGAAGCACCTTGAGTCATTAACCAAGCTAAAGCCGCTGCATCTCTGGGTGTAGAATGATCGAAAGTTAAAGAACCCGTATCCACATGGATACCCAACGCCATTACTGTTGCTTCCGCAGAGGTTAAAAAGTTTTCTCCCGCTACTTTTTGCAACTGTTCTACTATCAAAGTAGTAGTAGCTCCCACAGCTTCAATAGTGACTTGCGTTGCTGGGATGTCAGAATTTTGATTTAAGTGATGGTCGTATAAAACAATTTCGGTTAAATCGGGTAAATCTAACCATTCAGCTGCTTTACCTAAGCGATCGCGTTGTTGCGTATCTACTACTGTAAGCGATCGAATTCGTTTTGGATTTACTGATCGCCTTTCAATCAAAGCATACTCATCCCGATGCAAAGCCAAAAAATCCCTCACCGCTGGATGAGCACCACCAGTCAGCACAATTCTAGCCCCCGAAAGCAAGCGCGTTAACCCGACAGCTGCTCCCAAAGCATCAAAATCGGCGGTTGTATGGCATAAAATCAAATCCATTACTTTCTGGGGATTGGGGACTAGGGACTGGGTACTGGGTACTGGTAAAATCTTAACCTTTTCCCTTTTCCCTTTTCCCTTTCACCTTTATTTCTGCTCCCCTGCTCCCCTGCCCCTCTGCTC
>NZ_JADEWG010000056.1 GCF_015207735.1 [Phormidium] sp. LEGE 05292 | reverse complement strand
GGTTAGGGGTTGGGGGTTAGGGAAAAATTCCCCTGCTCTGCCTTACGAACGATCGTCTGCTAAGGATTTGGCAATTCTTCTGGCGATGACGGCTCCTACTAGTACACTGCCGACGACTCCTGCGACTTTCATTGCTTGCTTAAAACCGTCGGGATGGTAATGTTCAAAAATTTCATCTTTTAGCCATTCAGTTGTTGCTTTAAAGTTGTGAATTGGTGTTGGTAATAGTTCTAAATAAGTCCCTTGGCGAATTAAATGTCCTGCTTCTCCTGTAAGTTCAATTGTGTCGAAAATATTGGCAGCACTGTTATTTAAACCCAATTTGAGTAACGTACCTCGTAAATTTACTCTGGCAGGTTTCAAAGCATATCCTAATGCTAAGGCTCTGAGGTTATGCGCGATCGCAGCACCTTGTTGATAGGCTACTTGTGCAGTTGGAGGCAAGGGTGTCGGGTTACTATGATGCTTTTCCGCACTGGTAGACTGATCTGAATTTACCTCGCTAGTTTCATATTCATCTCCAGTACCGGATTCTGGCTGTAAATCCATCGCGCAATCTCCACCCGCAAATACTTCTGGAAAATCAGGTAGTTGCAGCGTTGGTGTCACACTTAATCTTCCATGTTTATCCCGATGTTCATCTGGAATTGGTAATGATTTGATCAGTGGATGGGTATTAGTTCCTGTTGTCCAAATGATTGTTCCGGCTGCTAGGGTTTCTGTTTGCTCATGGAGTTGGTACTCTAGGCGATCGGGATGAATAGCTGTAACCTTGGCTCCTATCAGCAGTTCTACTGGGATCGATCGCTCTTTTAATGCTTGCTCTGCCGTCACCCGCAACTGACTATTTACATCACCTTCTAGTATTTCACCATGATTAACTAACACTACTCGCACTTCTTGGGAGTTACCACCGATTGCGCCATACCACTGAGGAATAAAATCTGCTAGGGTTGCTGCCATTTCTACACCAGAAGGGCCTCCCCCGACAACAGCAATTGTTAATAAATTACGACGTTGTTCTGGATCTTGCAGTTCCCTGGCGCGTTGCAAACAGTCTCGGAGATGTCGATCGATCGCGATCGCATCCTCCTGCGTCCGAAAAGGCAGTGCATTCTCCTGCGCTCCTTCTACTCCAAAGTAACCCGTTACACTACCTAGAGCTAAAACCAAGTTGCTGTAGCCGTAAGAATCTCCGCCTACAAGTTGCACCTGTCTTTGCTGCAAATCAATGGATTGCACGCTTCCCTGTACAAAAATTACCCCGCTATGTTCCAGCAGTTCCTCATATCTGGGTGTTACTTGTTCGGCATCCATTTCGCCGCTGAAGTATTCGTAGAGCAAGGGCTTGAAACAAAAGCGATCGTTTCGATCGATTAGAATTACAGAACGCGGGTAGTGCTGATGACTTAGATGAAGAGCCGTAAATAGCCCTGTGAATCCGCCACCGAGAATTACAGTTTGGTAAATGGGATTTGTCATAGTCTGCCTTTAAATAGTTCGACAATTGGCAGTAAAGGTATAGATAGTGCCAAGCAATTCTATCTTTTCAAAACTTTGTTCTTAGACTAAATCAAAATTTCGACTAAAGTCCTATTTCAAAAGTGATACGTTATCAAGGGAGTTGCATCCATCTAAAAGCAGAAGTAAAATTTATTCCCAAAGGACTCGATATATTTCACTCTAATTTCATTTTTTCCTTAAAAGCTCTATATAAGAGATGCAAAATCAGATAGATAAACTCAAGAAGTTGCTATTTGATTAAGATAAATTATTAACATCGGCGACCTGATGAATTACTTTTCATTTTGGAAAAAATCGACTCTCTTAATTTCACCTAAACGTCTAGCTATTTTTGAAGCTTGTTTAATAGGATTAATATCTGGTCTAGCCGCAGTTCTGCTCAAACAAGGAGTAGGATGGGTAGGAGGATTTCGGGTACATTCATTGCATTTAGCATATCCTTGGATTGTACTTCCCAGCATCGGATTACTCGGTGGATTTTTGGCAGGTTTGCTAGTAGAAAGAATTGCCCCAGAAACATCAGGAAGCGGGATTCCCCAAGTCAAGGCTGTATTAGCTAGAGTTCCGATTCCTCTAAATACAAGAGTTGCTTTAACTAAATTATTGGGAGGAATTTTAGCCATTGGATCGGGATTAGCTTTAGGTCGAGAAGGGCCAACAGTTCAAATTGGAGCCTCTATAGCTGCACAGTTGAGTAAATGGATACCCACTTCGCCAGAACATCGCCGTCAACTGTTAGCTGCGGGTGCAGGTGCGGGATTAGCTGCTGCTTTTGATGCACCGATGGCTGGGGTATTATTTGTAGTTGAAGAACTGCTGCAAGATGTCTCAGAATTAACGTTAGGTACGGCTATTTTGGCATCTTTTATTGGTGCGGTAGTATCGCACGTTTTTGGGGGTCAGAGTTTAGATGTTAACTTAAATTCAGCAACTCCTATTAGTAGTTTGCTAATGTCGGATATCCCCTTTTACTTAATTTTAGGAATCTTATCTGGCTTGTTAGGGTCGCTATTTAATCGGGGAGTTATTCAGAGTTTAACAATTTATAGTCGAATATTACCTCTGAATTTGCCAATGCGGGTGGGATTAGCTGGTTTTATCTGTGCTTTGATAGTTTCTTTGTTGCCGATCGCTTTCCACGATCATACCGGATTGCGAGAATTGTTAATTACTGGTCAAGCTAGTTGGCAATTTGCAGCGATCGCTTTTTTTAGTTATTTTATTCTAACTATCATTGCTTATGGTTCGGGTGCGCCAGGGGGTTTATTCGCTCCCACTCTCATTTTAGGCGCAGCTTTAGGTTATTTAATTGGCACAGTTGAATACAGTCTTTTAGGCACAACTTTACCGATAAACTATGCTTTAGCGGGGATGGGAGCATTTTTTTGTGCTGTTGCTAGAGTGCCAATTACAGCGATTGTCATTGTTTTTGAAATGACTAGAGATTTCAATCTGGTATTACCTTTAATGATTGGCTGTGTAACTGCTTATTTAATTGGGGAAAAGATCGCACCTAAATCAATTTACGATCGCCTCTTAGAGTGGAATGGCATTCATTTAGAAAAAGACAAAGCAGCCGATAACTTACTCATCCAATTGCAAGCAGAAGATTTGATGCAGCAAAAAGTAGAAACTCTAACTAGTCAAATGACTAAAACTGAAGCTTTGCAAGCTTTTGCTCACTCTCACCATCGCGGTTTTCCAGTAGTTAATGATGGTAATTTAGTGGGGATTGTTACTCAATCAGATTTAAACAAACGGAATTTTGCTGACGATACATCATTAAGTCAAATTATGACTCCCCAACCTGTTACTGTTAGCCCAAAAACATCTTTAACTGATGTTCTTTATCTACTTAATCGTTTGCAATTAAGCAGATTGCCAGTAACAGAAGGACAGCGATTAGTCGGGATTATTACGCGGAGCGATTTAATCCGTGCTGAAGCTAATAAACTGGCGGGTATTACTGAATTTAGTCCGAGTTCTCAACGCTCTTACATAGTTTATGAAACGCGATCGCCTGCTACTAGAAAAGGTCGTTTGTTATTACCATTAGCTAATCCACAAACAGCACCAAAATTAATTCAACTAGCAACTGCGATCGCGCATCAGCGCAATTACGAATTAGTGTGTTTGCAAATAATTCTTGCACCTCATCACCGTTCCCCTGCGGAAATTTCCGTTAACACAGCTAAAAGCCGTCGGTTGTTACGACAAGCGGAAAGATTAGCAGAAAAATACCAAATTCCCGTACATACACAGGTGAGAATAGCGCACAATATTGCTCAAACTATCCTGGAAACAATCAAACAAGAACATATAGATTTAACTTTAATGGGATGGAATGCTGAACCTTCGGCTACTGGCAAAATTTTTGGTACTGTTGTTGATACAGTAATTCGCCAAGCAGCTTGTGAAGTAGTTCTAATCAAGTTGGGAGAATCAGAAAATCTCAATCTAAAATTGAATAAGTGGTTAATTCCAATGGCAGGAGGGCCTAATGCTGAAGCAGCATTACAACTTTTACCAGCATTAGTTCCTCAAGATAATTCACCAATTATTGAACTTTGTCAAGTTTTCCATCAAAATGAGTTGCAACCTAATACATCTGTCTTGGAAAAATCTGCTCATGCTCTGCGTAAAAAATTGCATACAAACGTCAAGGCAATTACTTTAAAATCAAATTCTGTTCCCGAAGCAGTAATTAATTTAGCAACAACAGATAAATGTGATGTTGTGATGGTTGGTGCGAGTCGGGAAGGGTTTTTGCAACACACAATTAACGGTAATATACCCGAAGCGATCGCTCGTGGAGTTAATAGCACAGCTATTTTAGTCAGAAGTCGTTAAGTATCAGCTGACAAATCTTTGTTTACAGAGGTTATTTACACAGACCCCACTTAAGGTTTCTGCAAATACTGATTTTTCTAAATTTGTACCTTGTAAATTAACTTTTTTCAAGCTCACTCGTCGTAAGTTTGCTTGCCATACAATTAAGTTGGAATAAGTTGGAAAATTTTCTAAGTTGGAATAAGTTGGAAAATTTTCTTCTCTACATAGCAATTGACACAATTAGGAAACTAAGGAATGCAATCATACTTAAAAAAATAAAAGGATCAGTCACCTATTGTTCTTCTGACCAAAATCGCGACCAACAATCCAGTCATCAGATAACCAATAGCCGCTTCCATGACCACAAGTATTTTCCCAACAGGTGATATTGCTTGAATATCGGAACCCAGAGTAGTAAATGCCATTGTTGAAAAGTAAAGACTATTCCAAAAACCCGGCTTACTGAGAGAACCTGGAATCAAGGTATAAAGTAGGCCAAAAATTATCACAACTGCCAGACACCAAATAAAAAACCTGGTAAACGAACGTCCATAATCACAGGTTATCCAGAGAAAACCAGCCAATAGAGGATGCTTAGTTTTGAGGTTCTCTATTCTTTGTTGAGTAGTGGCATAATCTTGCAATAGAGCAGCTAGGTTAAAATTCATTGTATTTAAATTTACACCTATAAAGCTAGTTTTTTTATTGAACTCTACATTATCTATTAATACGTTATTCATAATGGCGAAATCAAAGCAAGTTCCTTTCATATTGGACTCAGAAAGCCAAGAATCACTTAAGTTAGTAAATTTAAAAACTGCATCTTCAATGTTTGAACTATACAAGTCAACGTTACTCAAATCCACCTTGCTTAGGTCTTCTCTGGCGAGGGGAATACCTCTGATATCTGTATGACCATAATATTTACCTACAAGGCTATCTAAAACTTTTCGGTCATACTTGTTTCCTCTCCACTTACTTAGGATATATTGGCCTTGTGGTGTATTCCACCGTTGCCGAAGCTGCTCTTTAGAAAGATTTACTATGGTTAGTATCTCCTGACTTGTTTTGTTTAAGTCTTGATTAGGAGTAATAAAAAACTCTGGGGTTATTTCCGCCGATTGTGATTGCATAAGTGCAAAGCAAGTAAGTACCTTAATAACTTTGCCAGTTTAAGTATCTAAATTCAACCTTAAGTAACTGCCATGTGAAAAAAATACAAAAAACTTTTGATTTTTGGTCTTTTCCGTAACTCTCATCAAAAAGGACTGATACTGACTTGAGCAACAACTACAAATGATGCAATAATGAAAGCCCTAAACAAATTAGAAGACACTACCTGGAAGAAAGCAAAAGCGACTAGAATCCTTAATTAGTTAGACTCTAATCGCCTTTTTATAAACTTGTTTTCTATGGGCAGTACTGGACTCGAACCAGTGACATCCTGCTTGTAAGGCAGGCGCTCTACCAACTGAGCTAACCGCCCGTTTTTCACCCGCTTAACTACTATAACAGACCTTCAAAAAAATGCCAAGTGGTAGGACGCACGATCGCATAACTTTATGGATTTTACCTGTAGTGGCTGTTCTGACATTCGGACAGACCCAAAGTGGCATTCTTACATTGTTGGTGTCAGGGGGTTTTTTGTTTGGCGGGCTGATGTTTGGGCCAGATTTAGATATTTACTCGCGTCAATACCAGCGTTGGGGCTTTTTGCGCTGGATATGGATTCCTTATCAAAAAAGTCTGCGCCATAGGTCGTTTTTATCGCATGGGCCGATTATTGGGACGGCGTTGCGATCGCTCTACCTCAGTCTTTGGATTATCCTCTTGGGAGGATTAGTAATTTTCATTGCCGAATTGTCGGGAGTGGAAACAACTGACTGGAAAACTAGCACTAAATTAGCTTTAGCCTCTGTCTCACAACATAAAGCTGAAGGAATCGCTTTATTTCTGGGGTTAGAATTAGGAGCAATGAGTCATTCTTTGTCTGACTGGGGTGGTTCAGCGGTGAAGCGTTTTAAAAGTAGTAAGTCTCAGGCAGCTTTGCCACAGTCTTCTAGAGTAAAGAAGCGATCGTCCTCTAAACTTCCCAAACAAAAAATAGAGCAACAAACCACGAAGACACGAAGAACACGAAGTAAAAGAAGTTAATTTGTCCGTTGTGACGACTTCAGTCGTTCTCTTGGGCGGGGGAAGGACTGAAGTCCTCACAACGAACCTTCACAACGGACTGTTACTTAACAAATTGGGGCATAATTTCCGCAGCGGTGAATAAGCCGTAAATACCTCTTTGATTTAGGGCAATTCCGGCTTTGAGATAACCGAAGGCGGGGCCACAAACATTGGCTGCCATGCTGGTTTCATCGCCTAAAGTGAAGGTATGGGTGGAAATTTTGCCTTCAAAGGTTCTACCTGTAATTTGAACGTTGGTGCTCAGGGGTTTTTTCGGGTTGCGGGTATCGACTACTCCGCCGACGGTGACGCGATCGCGTGGACAAATTCCCGCCAATTCCAGCATAATATCGTCAGCGTGCTCCATATTTTCCAAAGCTAAAATGCCATTTGTTTTATCCAGTAAAGCTTCTACTTCGGCATCGCTCATGGCTACTGCTTTCTCTACGTTGTAACCTGGAATATGGGCTATATCTTCCCGAATTGTCGCCCGATAAGCTTCCCAGTTAGCGATTCCCACGCCAAAGGTAATTTTTACAGAGTGAATTTCTACATAGCTTTGTGCGGCTAAAGCTGCTGCTGCGGTTAATAACCCTGGAGTTGCACCGCATCCAGTCATGTAAGTAATGCCTGCTGCTTGTAAACTATCTTTTAATTGCAGCATTTGTTCAACTGCACTGGTACGCTTGAGGGCATCAACTAAAACTCCCTGCCAACCAGATTGAATGATTTCCCGCACTACAGAAGCCATAAAAGTATTAGGTAGGTTAGGTAATGCGAGAAAATATCCATCTACATCTGCTTGGGTGATTAAATCAGAAATGCTCTGGTTGCTTAAAGTACCGCCTGCTTCTAAGTATCCGAGAGAACCCTGTGCTTGGTAAGTGGAAATGCAGGTATCGGGATTTAAACCTCTAGCGTCGTAAGCATAACCTTTTTGATCCGCAGCTGCTACCCAAATCATTTCTTGCTTGGGTGCGAGTATTCTAGCGGCTGCTTGTCCTAAGCCACCAAAACCCAGTACTCCTACACGAATCGGGCTTGTGAGTTGTTGTAGATTCATCATTCTTAACCTTAAATTTAAAGACGACCTTTAATTATCGAGCCATTTAGCTTAGGTCAGAGTTATTGAAAAATTTTATTAATATCAGGTTTGTTGTCTATGTAACAAATCTTATTATATATTTAGTGTAACTCTTGAAATAAAGACACTATATATAGTGGCTAAACGATTGAGGGGGCCAAAGACAGTACTGATGGTCAGAGAAAGATCAAGATTTTTCGGGCTGGGAGGTCTGTCTGGGGGTATCTTGACTGCTCTTGCAAGTTAAGCGAAACTGTCAAATAATTGAGGGATTAATCGCATAAATAATAAGTTGTGTTGCGCTTTGATTCGATTTGCCACATTAGGTAAAGTGAGTTAAAGACAAATTGTTAGCATCTCGATCGAGAAGCTGTGACGGTACTGTTAAGTACGATCGCAAAGTTCAATGAGTATGTAGGTTACAACCAAGAGCATGGAAACACTAGAATTTATTATTTATCCCGATGGGCGAGTCAAAGAAAAAGTTACTGGCATCATAGGGAATTCCTGTGCTGAGGTTACTGCTGCAATTGAAGCTCAACTTGGACAAGTACTTACTCAGGAGGAAACTTCTGAGTATTTTGCTCAAGTGTTAGAACAATCAAACACAGCCACAACCCAAGCGACTTTTAGTGAATGGTAAGTTGTTTTTTTGCAAATTTTACTTTGTTTTAATCATCAGAAACTATGTCACACTTTAGCCAAATCAAAACTCAACTCCGTAACCTTGTCTCCCTGCAAACTGCTTTGACAGACTTAGGGATTGATTGGAAATCTGGCCCTTGTCCAGTGCGCGGTTATCGCGGTCAAACTATTAATGCTGAAATTGCCATTGAGCAGGAAAATGGTTACGACATTGGCTTTAGATGGAACGGCAACGAATATGAATTAGTTGCCGACTTACAGTATTGGCAGCAACCTATCTCTGTAGATCGATTTTTAAACAAAGTCACTCAGCGTTATGCTTTCCAAACTGTGTTGAATGAAACCGCTAAACAAGGTTTCCAAGTTGCTGAACAACAAAAAAATGATGATGGTTCGATTCGCTTAGTAGTACAACGCTGGAGGGGCTAATGTCCGACTTTTCTCCCGCAATAGGAGATGATGGCGGCGTAGCTCGATCGGGCCTTGAACCAGAGTTAGGTGGTTTTTTAAGGGATGATCCAGAACGCTCTGGTTTTGAGCCAGAACTTGGTGGATTGCTCCGACAAAAAGGTGTTTATGTAGATGAGATTACCTGCATCGGTTGTAAGCATTGCGCTCACGTTGCGCGTAATACTTTTTACATAGAACCTGATTATGGTCGATCGCGAGTAGTTCGGCAGGATGGCGACTCGGAAGAGTTAATTCAAGAAGCAATTGATACTTGTCCTGTCGATTGTATTCACTGGGTAGACTATACAGAGTTGAAAAAACTGGAAGCAGAACGCCAATACCAGGTAATTCCAATGGTAGGGTTCCCAGTAGATCCGGCAATGGTTACTGCCAGAAGCCGTCAACAAAAGCGCAGGTCAAAAAAGCACTAAATTTAGTTTTCTATGCTTTCTTGGTTGCAAATTATCGTGATTTAGGGCTGTTTTGAGCAGCCTTTTTTGTTGAAGGCTTTTTGAAGGCAGAAGGCTTTTTGAAGGCAGAAGGCAGAAGGCAGAAGGCAGAAGGGAAGAAAGGCAGAAGGTTGAAGGGAAGAAAGGGGAAAGGGGGAAGGTTCTCCTGTTGTCAGCAGCTTTTTAGGAATTTGGGATAAGATATTTTTGGCAATAGTCAAAGTCTAAAATCTAAAATCTAAAATCTAAAATCTAAAATCGAATGGGTATTACTTTTGAAATGCGAGTTTCTGTGCCTGAAGATGTTTTAATTCGGGAACTGGATGGGGAATCGGTGATTCTAAACCTGAAGAGTGAACGTTATTTCGGTTTGGATCGGGTGGGGACTCGGATATGGGAGGTGCTTTCTACTTCGGAAACGATCGCAGCTGCATATCAAACTTTATTATCAGAATATGATGTAGTTCCTGAGCAGCTAGAAACTGATTTGTATAATTTGCTCGAACAGCTGGTACAGCATGGGTTAATTAATGTTAGCAATTAATAGTTGGCGTAAGTTAAAAGAACTTTCTTGGTCAGAACTGATGTTGCTGATGCAGGCTTTCTTGTTGCTGCCATTAGTAGCTTTTGGGATCAAATTTTTTGGGTTTAGACGGTTTTATGGAATAATGGCTAATTTTAATGACAGGAAAGATCGGCTGCAAGGGAGAGAGGGAATTAAGCAAGCTAGGACGATCGCAAAATTAGTAGAAATTGCTAGTAGATATGGTTTATATAAACCTAATTGTTTACAGAAATCTTTGCTGCTTTGGTGGTTATTGCGACGACAAGGTATGGAAAGTGTATTGCGGATTGGTGTACGTAAACAACAAGAAAATTTAGCAGCTCATGCTTGGGTAGAATGTCAGGGGTGTGTTTTAAACGATCGCAGCGATGTCGATCGACTTTTTCCGCCTTTTGCTGGAGCAATTCTGCCATTTGAGGTAAAAATATTATGAGCGGTATTGTTGGTATTATTAACCGCAATGAAACAGCAATTGACCGCGATTTATTGCAGCGAATGACTGAATTTATGAGCTATCGAGGGCCAGATGAGCAACAGATTTGGCTGGATGGCAATGTGGGTTTTGGTCATACAATGCTGCGAACTACTAGAGAGTCTGTCGGAGAGAAACAACCTTTTAGTTTAGATGGGATTTGGATTACTGCTGATGCCAGAATTGATGGTCGAGAGGAGTTAATTGAGAAGCTAAAGATTAATGCTGTAACAGATGCAGAATTGATTCTGCGTGCTTATCAAGTTTGGGGGGAAGATTGCGTTCAACATTTGTTGGGTGATTTTGCTTTTGCAATTTGGGATGAAAGAAAGCAAAAGTTATTCTGCGCCAGAGATCATTTTGGAGTGAAGCCGTTTTATTATGCAGAAGTTGGGAATAGTTTAATTTTTAGTAATACGCTAAATTGTGTGAGGTTTCATCCGGGGGTGTCGGATGAGTTGAATGATTTGGCGATCGCAGATTTTTTACTGTTTGGTTATAACCAAGAATTCACTACAACTATTTTTGCCGATATCCAACGTTTAGCACCAGCACATTGTTTAACTTGGTCAAAGGAAAGGTTACAAATTAAACGCTACTGGACATTGCCCACCGATGGTTTTATCAGGTATAAACGGGCAGAAGATTATGTAGAAAATTTTCAAGAGTTAATGGAAAAAGCGGTTAGTGACAGACTGCGAACAAACTGCATTGCTGTCTCTATGAGTGGGGGAATGGACTCGACAACTATAGCCGCTACTGCCTGTAAATTTCTACGTAAAGGAGGCGATACTTTTGATATAAGATCCTTCACCGTTGTCTATGATAAATTGCTTCCAGATCGAGAACGTTACTATTCAGGATTAGTAGGAGAAACTTTGGGTATTCCCATTCAATACCTAGTTGCAGACGACTATAAGTTGTTTGGAAAAGTGGATCGACCTTTATTGCAGCGTCCCGAACCTAGTAATCTTTCTTTGTTAGCTATTTTTGTAGATCAATTACAACAAATTGCCGCCCATAGTCGAGTTGTGCTAGATGGAAATGGTGGCGATCCAGTATTTTATTCTTGGGGTGCTTACTTTTATTTTGCCCATCTCGTGAAAAGCTGGAAATTCGATCGCTTGATCGGAGATACGGTTGAGTATGTTATCTCTCATAAAAAGTTACCTCAACCGGGAGTGCGATCGCAGGTCAAGCGATGGCTGGGTGTTCGTCCCCCATTACCTACCTACCCCAGCTGGATAAACTCTGATTTTTCAGCTAAATTGGACTTGCCTGGGAGATGGGAACGGTTTTACCGGGAACAACGGCTGATTCATCCGATTCGTCCAGAGGCTTATCAACAGCTTAGTAGTTCCGGTTGGCCTTACCTGTTTGAAAGCTACGATCCGGGAGTAACTGGCTTACCTGTGGAAGTACGATATCCGTTCTTCGATCTGCGTCTGGTAAATTACTTATTGGCTATTCCACCAGTACCTTGGTGCTTGCATAAAGAACTGATGCGGGTGGCGATGCGGGGTATTTTACCTGAGTCAGTGCGTCAGCGTCCAAAAACCCCGATGTCGAGAGATCCGACAACTGTGCTTTTGCAACAAACTGAGTCGCAATGGGTCGATGAATTTGAAGCTACACCGATGTTGGCTAAATATGTCGATCGAAATGCGATGCCGATAGTTTCTGGAATACAGTCCCAGAGAGATCAAGCTTGGATCGACCTACATCCCTTGAATCTAAATTTCTGGTTGCAAAATGTCAATAAAATTAACTACTTTTCAGTAAAGGAGAAAACTCATGCTATCAAATAATCAGAAATCGAACAAAAAACCCTATCACAGTCCTCAACTTTTTTCCTATGGTGATATCCGAGAATTGACCCAAGGAACTACAGGTAATTCTGGTAATGATAATCCAAAATTTGGGCTTAGTAAGACTCAGTAAAACTCAACCTCGATCGGATCTATATTCCCATACTTCTTGTGTTATTTTTTCACATTGCTTTCGGTTTACATCTGCATTCCAACAAACCTATTCCCGGATTACTAACCTTACCGCCAAAATTTGTACCAGATGTGCGAGTGTGGCTAGATGAAATCCCTCCTTGGTTGAAGCAAATAGTCGAAAATAATTCAACTATATGGTGCGTGAGTCCGTATAAAGATTTAAGCGGTCAACCGTTGATGAAGGGATGGAAAGTAGGAAATGGAGAATATTGGCGGTTGGAATATAGCGATCGCACTGAGTTTATTATCGATCGAAAAGGTACTCAAATCTGGGCTACTTGGCCTGATGATTTGACTTTGGAAGATACGGCTACCTATTTACTGGGGCCAATTTTTGGCTTTGTATTGCGTTTGCGAGGCGTTGTTTGTTTGCACGCTTCTGCTGTGGCAGTAGAGGATAAATCGATCGCAATTCTGGGCCCAGCAGGTGCGGGAAAATCAACGACAGCAGCAGCTTTTGCTAAAGCTGGTTTTGCCGTATTATCTGATGATATTGTCCCAATTTTAGAGAGGGATAATCAGTTTTTAGTACAACCTGCTTATCCCCGTTTACGATTGTGGCCTACATCGGTAAAAGCTTTGTATGGTGAAAAGGATGCTTTGCCTTGTTTAACACCAAATTGGGATAAATGCTATTTGGATCTTACCCAACCAGAATATAAATTTCAGGAGTTACCTTTACCATTGGGTGCTATTTATATTTTAGGCGATCGTACTACTTCCCCATCAGCCCCTTTCCTGGAAACAGTACCCAGTAATACTGGTTTAATTAGCTTAATTTCTAACACTTACGCTAACAATTTATTGGATAAAAAAATGCGTGCCGCCGAATTCGATTTATTGAGTCGGGTAGTAGCTAAAGCGCCTTTGCGACTGGTTACTCCTCATGCGGATTCTGAAAATATTTCTCAATTATGTGATGTAATTTTAAAGGATTTTCAGAAATTGGGTAATCGGTAATGAGAGAACTAATAACTCAGGTTGTTAATTACATGATTAGATCCCCCTAAATCCCCCTTACAAAGGGGGACTTTGAATGCCCTTACAAAGGGGGGCTTGAATCATGTTCCCCCCTTAACAAGGGGGGTTAGGGGGGATCTAAAACGTTTAATCTTATAACTAACGATCGCAATGTATAGCATTTCTGGATATGGCAGCATGATTGCTGACAAAGGGCGTATGGATGCCTACGTTAAGGCATTGCGTCAAACAGTAAAACCCGATTCTGTAGTAGTAGATATCGGAACTGGTACGGGAATTTTTGCTTTGCTTGCCTGTCAGTTTGGGGCGAGAAAAGTTTACGCTATTGAACCTAGCGATGCTATCCAGGTAGCAAAAGAAATTGCTAGAAAAAATGGGTATGGCGATCGCATTATTTTTATTCAAGATGTCTCAACCAAAGTCAAAATACCCGAACTTGCTGATGTAATTGTTTCTGATATTCGGGGAATGCTGCCATTATTTGGGCAACATATTCCGGCAATTATAGATGCGAGAAAACGTTTGCTTGCTGAGGGTGGCATTCTCATTCCTCAAAGTGATAAGTTGTGGGCAGCAGTGGTGGAAGTGCCGCATTTATATAGTC
Organism: [Phormidium] sp. LEGE 05292; assembly: GCF_015207735.1. Lineage (GTDB taxonomy): Bacteria > Cyanobacteriota > Cyanobacteriia > Cyanobacteriales > Aerosakkonemataceae > Floridanema. The sequence continues at coordinate 24,818 of NZ_JADEWG010000056.1, read as the reverse complement.
GCATCGTTGATATTTGGGATAACAATATTTATGGCTTAAATATGACGGCGGCGCGACAAATTGTAATTAATAATTGGGGTAAGGGTTGGGTAGCACCAGCACAACTTTTAACTACACCGCAATCTTGGGCAATCTTAGATTATCCTACTATAGAAAGTCCTGATGTTAGTGCCGAAATAAGTTGGAATGTAGCGCGGAATGGAACAGGTTACGGAGTAAGTATTTGGTTTGATGCAATGTTAGCAGAAGGCGTTGGTTTTTCTACTGCGCCTGGGATGCCGGAACTCGTTTATGGCAATGGTTTTCTTCCTTGGTTAAAGCCTGTTTTTTTAGAAGTTGGCGATACAATTTCGGTAAATTTGCAAGCTAATTTGGTTGGTAATGATTATATTTGGCGCTGGAATACTTGTGTTTTATATCAGGGTGATTTTAGTCAAGTTAAGGCGAGTTTTCAGCAATCAAGTTTTTTTGCTACGCCGCTTTCTCCTGTACAATTGCGGAAGAGTAGTTCTGCTTTTTTGCCGAGTTTGAATGAAGATGGAGAGATCGATCGCTTAATCTTAGAATTAATGAACGAAGGTATAGTATTGGGCAATATTGCCACTCAAATTCAGGATAAATTTCCTACTAGCTTTGCTAATTGGCAAGATGCTTTAACAAGAGTTGGTAATCTTGCTCAGAAATATAGTCAGTAATATTGTTTAGAAACCGCAGAGACGCAGAGGACACAGAGAGAAGAGAAGGAGGTGTTTATATTATGAGCGTTCAATTATTTGTAATAAACTTGGTTCGTTGTGGGGACTTTAGTCCTTTTATTTAGGAATATACGACTAAAGTCGCTACTACAAATTTGAGGAATTTAGTCTTTTTATTTAAGAAATATACGACTGAAGTCGCTACAACAAACTTAATGTTATTTTATGAGAAAATTTAGCTTTTTGAAGCAGAAAGCAAAAAATGGTTTTAATCAGTTTCCCTATTTAGTCAAGGCTTTTAATTTAGTTTGGCAAGCTGCAAGAAACTGGACAATTATTTGGGCGATTTTGTTAATTATTCAGGGGTTGTTACCAGTTGCAACAGTTTATTTAACTCAGCAGTTAGTTGATGGTTTGGTAGCTGCTTTAAATGTTGGTGCTACCAGGGAAAATGTGTTCCCAGTTCTAATTTTAGTTGCTTTAATGGGGGGAGTTTTATTATTAACTCAAGTTTTGGGAAGTTTCTTAAGTTGGGTGCGTACCGTTCAATCAGAATTAGTTAAAGATTATATTAGTTATTTGATTCATAAAAAGTCGCTGGAAGTTGATTTTGCTTTTTATGAATCGGCGGAATATTACGATCGCCTACACCGCGCCAGACAAGATGCGTCTTTCCGTCCAACTGCGTTATTAGAAAATAGCGGAAGTTTGGTACAAAATGGCATTACTTTAATCGCAATGGCAGCAGTTTTAACCCAATTTGGGATTTGGATACCTGCGGCATTATTAATTAGTACTTTACCCGCTTTTGCAGTGATTTTAAATTACAGTAAACAGAATTATAACTGGTGGTTAAAAGCAACTGCTGATGAAAGACGTAGCTGGTATTACTATTGGTTATTGACGGATAAAGATTCAGCAGCGGAATTAAGAATTTTTGAATTAGGCGATTATTTTCAATCTGCTTATCAGAGTTTACGGCGCAAGTTACGTGCCGAAAAAGTTAACTTAGCAAAAAATGAAAGTTTGGCGAATTTGGGTGCTGGTGCGATCGCACTTTTAATTACCGCCCTTGCTTTAACTTGGATGGTGTGGCAAGTTTTGCAAAAACGAGTAACTTTAGGAGATTTAGCATTATTTTACCAAGCTTTTAACCAAGGTCAAACATTAATGCGAAGTTTGCTCCAAAACTTAGGTCAAGTTTACAGTAATATGTTATTTTTAGGCAATCTTTTCGAGTTTTTAGAATTATCACCTCAAGTAATAGAGCCTCATAACCCAAAGTTAACCCCCAAAAACTTAACCCAAAAAATTAATTTTGAAAACGTTTCTTTCTGGTATCCAGGTAGCAACAAAGCAGCTTTAGAAAACTTCAATTTAACTATTCCTGCGGGCAAAATTGTCGCAATAGTCGGCGCTAATGGTGCGGGTAAAAGTACCTTGCTAAAACTGCTTTGTCGCTTGTACGATCCGCAACAAGGAAGAATAACTTGGGATGGGATTGACTTACGTGATTTGCCAATTCAAAACTTACGCAGATTAATTACTGTTTTATTTCAACAACCTGTTGATTATAATGCTTCTGTTGCTGAAAATATTGCTCTTGGTGACTTATTAGCTACAGCCAAATTACCGGAAATAGCTAATGCTGCCGAAGCTGCGGGTGCCGCAGAAATTATTGATCGTTTACCTGAAAATTACAATACACTTTTGGGTAAATTATTTACAGGTGGCGTGGAACTTAGCGGCGGTGAATGGCAACGAATTGCTTTAGCAAGAGCTTTTCTGCGTCAGGCTCCTTTAATTATTTTAGATGAGCCAACTAGCGCAATGGATTCTTGGGCTGAAGCAGATTGGTTGGAGCGATTTTGCCAATTAGCTAAGGGCAGAACTGCTATTATTATTACCCATCGCTTTACTATTGCTAGACGTGCTGACATCATTCATGTTATGTCAGATGGTGAAATTGTAGAATCGGGGTGTCATGATGAGTTATTAGCTCTTGGGTGTCGTTATGCTCAATCTTGGAAAACTCAAATGCAGGTAAATTAAAAGTTAATGAAAAACTTAAAACCAAAACTTAAAACTTCTTTAAATTTTCCCTCATTAGTCATTAGCTCTACCTCTCCAATCACTAATCCCCAATCATTAATCACTTTAATTTTACGGGGCAGATGGGATAAAACAGCTTTGCAAGTGGCGCGAGAAATAGCAAAAAATAGTGATTTAGATTGGGATAATTTAAGCAAATTTGTCTATAGTGAAGCTTTGACTCCGCTGCTTTATCGAATTTTGCGAAATGAAGATTGGTTGCCGGAAAATGTACAAATAGAATGGCGAAATGCCTATTATCAAAATGCTTGTCGCAATACTTTATTGCTGCGAGAATTGGGTAAGGTGTTGCAAAGTTTGGCAGATGTTGGAGTAGATGTCATTGTCCTTAAAGGTGCAGCTTTGGCGGAAAAAGTTTACGGGGATATTGCTGCTAGAAAAATGGTAGATTTGGATTTATTAATTCACCCGGAAGATTTAGCAATTGTTCGAGAAATTGTGGCGAATTTGGGTTATCAGCTTGCGGGTGTGGAAATGCAATCTGGGTTTAATGAAGAGTTTCGCAATGAAGAAATTCATGTGAAGCAGGGATTAATAGATATTAATCTAGATTTGCATTGGAAATTAGTTAGCCCGGTTTATTATCAACGGACTTTTTTAACTGATTGGTTTTGGGAAACGGCTATACCAACTAAACTTAGTGATGCTCCAGCTTTTATTTTAGGTAATGAAGCGCAAATTGTTTATTTATGTGCTCATTTAATGTTGCATCATGGGGGAAAGAGTTTACTTTGGTTGCATGATATTGCTGAGGCGATCGCCTTTTCCCCCACAGCAATAGATTGGGATTTAGTTATTAGTAAAGCACAAACTTACAAATTAGTATTATCAGTACAACAAATTTTGCTACGGGTAGCTGATGAATGGAAAGCGGAAATTCCGGTAAATGTGCGATCGCAATTAGCCACTTTAAAACCTTCTTGGGAAGAAGTTAGAGCTTATTCTTGGCAACATCAAACAATGGCTTTACGTTTATTTGATGATTTAGCAGGTGCAAAAGATTGGCTGACTCGTTTACATATCGCTTGGGATACATTATTTCCTAGTCGCGCTTATATGCAGCAGCGTTACCAAATTCCCCATCCTTTACTTATTCCTTTCTATTATCCCTATCGTTGGTTACGAGGTTTCCGAAAAGTATCTGGATGATTCTTTTCTAGCGATGAGAGTGATAAAAAGAAGATGGAAAAGTTCAGCGTTACCAAGCTACAGCCTGGTAACGAGTAGAATCGCTAATTTTAACCATCGGCATTAATTTTAACTATTAATTCTTCCAAGGTTTTAGAAGCGTCTTCATGGGCTACCTGACAAGTTCCGGCATTAGCGTGTCCCCCGCCGCCATAAGTCAACATTAATTCTCCGATATTGGTTTTAGAACTGCGGTTAAAAATTGATTTTCCGACGGCAAAGACAGTATTTTGCTGTTTCACGCCCCACAAAACATGGATGGAGATATTGCACTCAGGAAAAAGGGCATAAATCATAAATCTGTTGCCTGCATAAATTACTTCTTCTGGGCGCAAGTCTATAACAACTAAGTTGTCATAAACCTTAGAACATCTTTCAATTTGCTTTTTAAATTCTGCTTGTTGGGAAAAATATACTTCTGCCCTTTCTTTAACATCTGGGACTTCTAAGATTTGGTCAATAGTTTGATTTTTACAGCAATCAATTAACTGCATCATTAATTGATAATTAGAAATTCTAAAATCTCTAAATCTGCCTAATCCTGTTCGGGCATCCATCAAAAAGTTTAAGAGTACCCAACCTTCGGGATTTAAAACTTCTGCTTCGGTAAATTGAGCCGAATCAGCTTTATCTACTGCTAATAGCATTTCAGTGGAAATATTGGCAAATCTTTCTTGTCCGCCAAAATAGTTATAAACTACCCTTGCCGCTGAGGGGGCATTTGGGTCGATAATATGATTGGATTGAATTTCTTGATTTCTGATAGTTTCGCTCAGGTGGTGATCGAAGGCGAGATGGACTCCGCTGACGTAGGGTAAATTGGTGGTAATATCACGATCGCTAATTTCAATTTTGCCATCTTGCATATCTTTGGGATGGACAAACTTAATCTCATCAATGGTATCTAGTTCCTTCAGGAGCACTGCACACACCAGTCCATCAAAGTCGCTTCTAGTTACTAATCTGTATTTTTCTTGAGTAGACATATAAGTTCCTTGCTGCGTCGATTTAATCAGCAGCTTTGCCTGATAAAATTTCCCAATTATACCAAGTTACTTTGTCTAGATCAATCATCCAAACTTGAAGGAAATAGCCCGATCGCTCAACTGTAGGATGCGTTATACCATTTCACTTTAAGGTCGATCCAAATAAATTGTAGGGGCGGATTTAGCCGATATCTTAGCCTACCGATCGTCAAATTTTCAACAAAACCCGCCCCTAGCAAATAAGTATCATTAAATTTCGTGAATTGGTATTAATTAAAGATTAAGATTACTTGAGTGGATGATGTTCAGTTAAGATTTTTTCGACTCTTGCTTCGTCAATTCTCGCTGTTAGTTTTGCGGCTTCATGATTATCTCTAGTGGTTTTAGCTAAGGTAAAAGTAGAACCAATAGAAAATAGTAAACCCATTCCCATATAACCTTTTACCCAACCATCTACAGGTAAATAAATTATCCCGACGGAGGTGGCGGAAAGAGAAAGAACAAATGATAGCCAAACTTGAATAATCCAAGCTGTTGTATCTTTTTGTTTGTTAAGTGGTTGTTGCATAATCTCTCCTGAAACAAGGATAAAATTTTTGCTTAATCTGTTATGTTTTCGATCTTCTAATTAGTTCTTGCTCTTAATAAATTTGTAGTGACAGTTTGTTAATTGGGTGCAATAAATCAAAGGCTATTAACTGTAAATAGAGGTTTTGTTAGCGGATTTGCAGCTAAAGATATGGACAGTTTCCTAACTGACACAGGAATCAACGGTCTATTAACTCAAGTTGCTAGTTACAAGTCTGACTCGTTTCTTAGCCCCCCTTATTAAGGGGGGTTGGGGGGATCAAAACCTAGTAATCACAGCGTTAGATCCCTCCTAACTCTCCTTACTCAAGGGGAGAACAAGAAAGAATTAATAACTAGCAACTTGCGTTATTAGTGAGTTGTTGCGAAAAACATCTTTTTGTAAAGAAAAGCTATTTATTATAAATAATTTGCGGGAAGATAGGCGATCGTCCCTCCATCGAGTATTTCCTCTTAAGTAATTATGTGGAAAACTGTTTTACACTATATATTAGTCTGTCTTTTGGTTGCGAATATGATTACTTACTTAGGCAACCTGGGTAGTGGACAACAAGTTTACGTTGAAAATCAGGGAACGCAAACGATCGTCACACTTTTCAGCAGTAGTCCAGGACAACAACAAAGTCAAAGCAACAGTTTTTCCACAGGTTCTTGGGTAAAACCGCCAGCTTTGTTTCGCACTGCATCAGGGGTAATTTTGCAAATTAAAACCCAAGCAGGTAATTACTTTGTGCGTTTGCAAACTAATGGAATGAGTAGTCTAAATGAAACTCCTTCTTTGAGTAATGCAGAAAATATTCCCCTGCAACAAACCGAAACAAATCCCACATCGACAATGCCTTCTATGCCACCGATGCAACCAATTGAACCCATGAAACCTATGGAACCTATGAAACCAATGGAACCGCTGCGAATGGGTGATATGGAAATGCAAATGTCGCCAACAATGCAAATGCGAATGGGAAATATGGAGTTAAAAATGCCGCCGATGGGAACAGGAAACCCAGCAAAAGATGGCTTTTGTACTCAATGCGGGAATCAAGTAAGTACACAAGATAAGTTTTGCTCTCGTTGTGGTTATCAACTTAGATAGGTTGAATACATTCTGCGCGATCGTTTTTCGGGCTATTTACTTTTGTACTGACAGGATAAGCGGTCATTTCTTCTGAGGGGTAGGGTTGAAGAAAAGATTGTAACAATTCAATTTTTTTAGTTTCTGGATTTAACCATTGCTCGTAGTTTTTTGAGTCAAGAATTACAGGCATTCGTTCATGAATCGGACGCATTAATTCATTGGCTTCTGTAGTAATAATTGTACAAGTTTCTATTGGTTCACCCTCCCCTTTTTCCCAATGTTCCCACAAACCCGCAAAGGCAAAAGATTCGCCATTTTCTAAGCGGAAATAAAAGGGTTGTTTTTCCCCATTTTGAGTCTGCCATTCATAAAAACCGTCAGCTAAAATCAAACAGCGTCGCTTTTTAAAAGCTGAACGAAAAGCTGGTTTTTCGGCAACTGTTTCGCCTCTAGCGTTAATTAATTTTGCTCCCATTTTCGCATCTTTCGCCCAACTGGGAATTAAACCCCAACGTAACATTTTAAATTGGCGATCGCAACTTTCTGAATTTACTGAAACTGTTGCTATTTGTTGAGTTGGCGCGATGTTGTATCTGGGAGAAAGAGGAGGAACTTCTTTCACTTGAAACTTGTCAGTTATAGCTTCAGCTAATTGGGTAAAACTGTATCTGCCACACATAAAATTCGGGGAATTGTTAATGTATAAATTGTACGAGTTTTTCTCTTCAGGTAACTGCTACAAGCTCAGAGTTTTGTTAACTCAATTAGATATTCCTTTTCAAAGAATAGAAGTTGACATTCTGAAAGGGGAAAGTCGAACTCCTGAGTTTTTAACGAAAAATCCTAATGGGAGAACTCCAGTTTTAGAAATAGAACCGGGGCAATTTTTAGCAGAATCAAATGCCATCCTTTTTTATTTGAGCGAGGGGACTGATTTTTTGCCAACAGACTCTTTTGAAAAGGCTCAAGTGTTGCAATGGTTATTTTTTGAACAGTACAGCCACGAACCTTATATTGCTACTTCTCGATATTGGATTTCTATTTTAGGAAAAGCTGAAGAATACCGGGAAGCTCTGAATCAAAAAAGAGCCGGGGGTGAGGCTGCATTAAAAGTAATGGAACAGCATTTAACTGAACATCAATATTTTGTAGGTGAACGTTATACTATTGCTGATATTGCTTTGTTTGCTTATACTCATGTGGCTGATGAAGGAGGTTTTGATTTATCAGAATTTCCGGCTATTCAGGCTTGGATACAGCGAGTACAAGCACAGCCAAAACATATCAGTATCACACAACAAGTATAGCAAAAAAATTTAAATATCAGTGTCTATTTCTACTAATTTTGTTTTTGAGGATAGACCTGATTTAATTGTAATTTGAGATTTGGAGACGTTAAACTTTTTTGCTAATAGTTTAATTAATTCTTCATTGGCTTTGCCGTCAACTGGTGGTGATTTTAAATGTACGGTTAAGCTACCGTCAGCCTCTTCTTGAATTTTTTGCTGTTTAGAGTTTGGTTTAACTTTAACTTGTTTTTTCATGCTCTTTTCCTTGCCGCCAAAGTTGACGCAACCACAACCAACCAAGAAAACTGCCTATTATATAATAAACAAAGTCTTGCCAATCAAATTGGGTTCCTAGTGTCATTCTTCCTAAAAAGGTATAGCGAACTCCTTCTAAAAATGGTGGTTTCCAAAGTTGGAGGAATTCGATGATACTATTAACTGTGAAAACCCCAATGGGAATTTGTTTGATTGCTGAATAAGTGGGAAAGAAGAAAAAGAGCATTAAACACCAAAAAATTTGGTAGAGAATATCGCCAGCATAATCGCTAATCCAAGATTGGGCAGGGCCATGATAAAATTTAGTCAAAAAGCCTAATGGTGTAACAATTAATAGTGAAATTATAGTTAATCGACGGATTTTGCTTTTGTTATAGCTCAATTTTTTACCTCTATTTTCCAAACAAAAACCTATCTGAGTTTTATTATCCCTCAGATAGGTGTATTTTTTTGAAGAGGCAAATTGTACTGATGAGATCTTTTGATTGAGTTATGATTGATTGCGATCGGTATAGCCAATTACAGCTATTTTGTGTCGATATACTAATTCACCACCGTACCAACCAGAAAGACCGAGCAGCAATGCCACAATAATAGAAATAACTAATCCTGTGGGTATAACTGCTCCTGCGACATTTCCCCAACGCAATATTAAGTTAACGGCTGATAATGCTAAAACCACAATGTTGATGATCATGTGTGCCCAACCTGCGGTACGTTTGCGGACTCTTTCTATGCCTAGAAAGTCCATTAATCCTGTTGCGGCTGCTAATAAACCTATTACTACTCCAGCCGCTAATAGCCAAAAAGCACCTCTTGCCCAAAACAAATCTTTTGTCCAAAAATAAACTAGATCGCAGACTGGTACAGCCACCAAAAAAGCAATTGGTAAAGTGACAATTACCGGATGAATTGGATGTCCTGCGATCGCAACTGTACTAGTGACACCGCTATCTTGATATTCTGATTGATGGCTTTCAATTAGTGGGGGAAGATTTGGAGTTTGTGTCATATTCCTCTAAAGTTGTTTGGTTCGCTTAAATTCAGTTTTTCGCAAGCGCAAGAAGGCAGAAGAAAAGAAGGCTAACACAAAGCTTTTCCACTTGTTTTTAGCTGTATCCTTATTTCTTCCGTGCTGCACTAATCAATGTTTGACTATCAGAAATTGCTTTGGCAAGACAACATATCTCAGTCGCCAATTTTCTGAGGATAAATTTCTTCGTTTTTATCCCTTTCTATACAGGGAATGCTACAGCTTCAATCTATCTCATTAGGAAAAAAAGTGTATCTATCTCACGAAGTAGATGATAGATAAATTTTATCTATCTCTAAGTAGAATACGAAGCAAATATTAGGGTTTTTTATGATGTATAGAAAATGTAATGTTAAAAACATTAAAAATATTTATTATTAACCATAATCAGAGGTTTAAGATAATTTTATCGGGTTTAACTCCGTCAAAAGAGAGATGTAATTGCTGTTTTACTATTGCAGGATCAAACTAGATAAGTTTGACGATTTTAAGAGAATAGACACGAAGGAGAACATCATGGTATCGACTCTTGACGACACCAAACGCACTGCTATTGCTACTAAGTTAGCAGATATGAAAGCACTGCAAAATTTGTTGATTAGCAACGAGCAAATGCTGTTGAATGCTTGCGGAGATCAAGAAATCTGCAAGCGAATCCGGGATATGCTGAATGATGACCAGAAAAATCTGGGCATATTGGATACAGTAATTGTTCAATACGGTGTCAAAGCAGAGCCGAAACAAACGACTCAAGAACTGATTGAAAAAACTCAGAAATTGATGCAAGGTTCTGAGTTATCTCTTTATGAAAAGTTCTCTCAGCATGAACTTTTGAAACACGCTCAAGTAATGAAGGGATTGTTAGTTCATAAAGCAGCACAAGTTGTGGGTGCTGATGTTGAAGCGGCAATTACTCCTTTAAATACCATCAATTTTGAAAATCGGGCGCACCAAGAACAATTGAAAGGTATTTTAGAAGTTTTGGGCGTGCGGGAATTGACTGGAAAAGATCCCGATCAAGGTATTTGGGCGAGAGTGCAAGATGCGATCGCTGCTTTCTCTGGTGTTGCGGGTAGCGTGCTCACCCAAAATTCTGATATGTCTGATATGACAATTGAGCAAATTATTCGCATGGATCATGCCAAAGCTAACACCTTATTCATGGAAATTGAAGGTGCAAAAGATCCCCAAAAAGCACAAGAATTCTTTGGTCAACTTTACAAAGATTTGACAGCGCACGCTAAGGCAGAAGAACAAGTTGTTTACCCAGCAGTGCGTGCTTATTACCAAAAGACAGAAGATTTGTATCAAGAGCAAGCTGAACAAGAAAGAATGCTCAATCAAATTAAGTCTTTGAGTCCGGCTTCGCCTATGTTCAAAGATCAAGTTAAGCAGTTAGCACAGATGACTCGCCATCATATTAATCAAGAAGAAAATGAAATGTTCGCCAAAATTCGGGATAATTTCAGCAACGCACAACAGCAACAAATGGCGAGTGAGTTCAAAGCTGCTAAGAGCAAATTGCAAGATCAAATGTCTGCCATGAAATAACCTTAACAAGCTACGCAACAAGCTAAGTTAAATCTAGGAAGCTAAAGAGATGCTTTCTAGATTTTCCTATTTATTGATTAATAATAGGTGTATTAGTTTATTACTAATCAGTATTTTGATCGGTCGAGAGAAGGATGAATTAAGTGTAAATCCTATGACATTCTCAAGGTATGGACTAATTCCATAATTACTGAAGAGGAAACACGAGATGGTAAAGAGTTTAGATGATGTAAAACGTTCTGCTATTGCTACTGAATTGGCAGATATGGCAGAACTGCAAAAGTTGCTGATTGCTAATGAGCAAAAATTTATTTCCGAAGTTTCTGACTCTGATATTCGCGATCGCTTCCAAAAGATGCTGGCTGACGATCAAAAGAATATGGGTGTCTTGGAAACTGTATTGGTGCAGTATGGTGTCAAAGGCGAACCTCGCGATATCACCAAAAAATTTGTTGAACAAGTTCAACAATTAATGTCAGGTTCGGAATTAAAATTATTCCAGAAAGTAGGACAGCACGAACTATTAAAGCATAAGCAAGTAATGGCTGGGCTTTTAATTCACAAATGCTCTCAAGTTGTGGGTGCTGATGTTGCAGTTGCGATCGGTCCTTTAAACACGATTAACTTTGAAAATCGCGCTCATCAAGAACAACTCAAAGGAGTAATTGAGCTTCTTGGTACTCGCGAATTAACTGGCAAAGAACCAGAACAAGGACTTTGGGGAAGAGTGCAAGATGCAGTCGCCGCTTTATCAGGTGTATTTGGTAGTGCCGTTACCCAAAACTCTGATAAACAAGACATGGATATCCGCGATCTAATCAGATTAGATCACAACAAGGTAAATACAATTTACACCGAAATGGGTGCGACTGAAGATGTTTCCAAACTGGAAGAATTATTCGGTCAAATGTACAAAGATTTGTTGGCACACGCCAAAGCAGAAGAACAAGTTGTCTATCCAAAAGTTCGCCCCTTCTACGGTAATGACAACACCCAAGAACTGTTTGATGAACAAGCAGAAATGGAGCGAATGTTGAATGAAATTAAGTCAATTAGTCCTGCTAATTCTCAGTTCAAAGAGAAAATTAAACAACTGATGGGTGCAGTAGGCGATCATATCCGTCAGGAAGAAAGCACCATGTTCGCAGCAATTGGCAACAACTTGAATGAAAAAGAACGCGAACAATTAGCTAGCGAATTCAAATCAGCTAAGAGCAAGATTCAAGATGAATTTGCTGCTAAGAAGTAATTACTTGGTCATTTAACAAATTGGTTTTCCCACTATCTTATATCGATTACCTAAATGTTTGTTACAGACCTTTGGAATGGGCGGGTTTTGATTTCAATTTTATTTCTGGGTATTCCAATAATAAGGCAAAACCCGCCTTTACCAATTTCTCTCAATAATTTGTGTAAACGATATTACAGTTGGTGGGATTTTTGTTAATACCTTTATTTTCAGGGAGAAACAGCAATGAATGTTATTGAATTAATCAAATCTGACCATCGCAAAGTTGAGTCTTTGTTCTCAGAAATGGAGAAGGCTAAAGACTCCAAAAAAATGCAAAAATTGTTTGACCAACTTTACACTGAGTTAACTTTGCACGCGAAAGTTGAAGAGTTAACCCTCTACCCAAGTATGCGGAATTACGATGAAACTCATGACATGGTAGAGGAAGCTGAAGAGGAACATACTGAAGCTAAGGAATTACTGGAAGAAATTAAATCTATGAGTCCTAGCGATCCTGAGTTCAAAGCTAAAATTGAGGAATTAAAAGAGGCAGTTCAGCATCACGTAGAGGAAGAAGAAAGCGAAATTTTACCCTCGGTAAGTGATAGCATGGATGAACAAGAAATGAAGGAACTTGCTAAGGAGTTTCAAGAGGCTAAAAGCAAGTTGGAAAAAGAAATTTCGGCTGCTAGTTAATCAAGGTTTCTTAAGTAGAAAATGGTGCGTTACACTTTCGTTTTTCTTAAATGCCGAAGGCTATACGCACCCTACGGGTAGAGAAGGCAGAATTATTAACTCAACCTTTGGTTGTATTGCTAATAGGAAGATTCTATTTGAATTAGATTTTAATTCCAGCCAATAACTCAGCAGTTTCTTGCGGAGAGACTAAAGTATTGGCACATAAAATCCCGGAAGCAGCAACAGCAGGAACACCAATTCCCGGTAAAGTACTATCACCAACGCGATATAATCCAGAAATAGGAGTATTAAAACTGGGAAATGTGCCTTTACCAGCGGCAATTGCTGGGCCATAAGTTCCCTGATATCGACGTAAGTAATAGCTGTGAGTTAGCGGTGTACCAATAAGTTCTAAAACGATGCGATCGCGCAGATCGGGAATGATTTTTTCTAACGCGGAGAATAGTGATTGCGATCGCTCTTTTTTCCTCTCTAAATAACTCTGATTTCTCTGCCAATTTGCATAAGGTTCCAAAGTATAAGCATGAACCACATGATGTCCCTCTGGTGCTAAATTTGCATCCCAAACTGAGGGAATAGAAATCATACAAGTATTACCAGGTTCAGTAATATCTTTATTACTATCGTGAACAACTACATGATGTCCAGTTAAATTTTCCAAACCTGCTGCACGAATCCCTAAATGTAGGTGCATAAAGCTATCAACGGCGGGAGTTTGCAGGGATTGTTGCCGATAATCTGCTGGTAAATCTTCAGGACGCAATAACTTATTGTAAGTATCCCAAATAGTCGCGTTAGAAATGACAATCCCTGCTTTAATAATTTCCCCATTTTGTAATTTAACACCGCAAACTTTACCCGATTCTAAAAGTATTTGCTCAACATGAGCATTTAATTTAATTTTACCGCCCCAGCGTTCTAAACCTCTGAGCAAAGCATCAATAATTGCCCCACTCCCGCCAATAGGATAATCAACCCCAATATTGTTACGTTCTCCCAACATAAAAGCGACTTCTGGGGCGATCGTTCCTTCAGCTTTTAACCCTGAAAGTAAAAAACATTCCAAATCAATTAATCTTCTCACCCAAGGGTCTGTTATTTCTTGATTCATTACCTTACCAACGGAACCTTGAATAATTCCTAATTGTGGTAATAATTTGAATAAACAAGGTAAATATTTGACCAACAAAACCGGAATCATTTGTAAATCTGCCCTTAAAGCTATGGTGGGGATATCTTTTAAAGCTTCATAGAGAGATAGCAAACGTTTTTCAAATCTGGATAATTCGATCGCACCTTGCGGCGTAATTTTCGCTAATTCCTCTCGGTAACGTTCCGAATTACTATAAACCGGAAAAGTGCATTCAGGAAAATGATAATGCCCTAAAGGATCGTAACTAATTGTGGGTAAAGATTCGCCTAAAACCGCTAAAACTTGCCGCAAGGGATTCAGACTTTTTGGGTTATTTAAACCACAGTAAAAAGATGGGCCAGAATCGAAATGAAAACCTCGACGGGAGAAACTGTGCGCTGCGCCACCCGCTATGGCATGACTTTCACAAACTAGGACTTTTTTGCCATAACGCGCCAGTAAAGCGGCTGCGGTTAACCCGCCAATGCCACTACCGATTACGATTACATCTAATTGCTGTTGCTGCATATCCTATCACTTACATTTAAATAGGAATTTTTTACCACGTTTCAACTTGGGAAAAGAATCTGGCGGTTAAAACCGCGACTATACAAACAAAGTCCGCCTACGCGGACTTCCTTTAAAACCTGCGGAGGCAGGTTTTGTCTGTATAGTCCTGACTTTAGTCGTAGAGACAACAATTTAATGCTTGATCGTGGAAACAATCCAACTAATTCCATCAATTAAATAGTATGCACCGATTATTATTAAAGCCAAACTTCCAAGGTGAGTAATTTTTTCGGAATATTTCAATAAACCGCGAGTTTGTTTTGCTAAACCTGCGAACAAACTGGCAAAGAAAATTACTGCGGTGTAACCTATGGCATAACAAACCATTGCTAATGTAGTTTGCATTTGTGAACCTGTGGCAGAGGCGGCAGCTAACACGGCAAACATGATGGGACTGGTGCAAGGAGAACTGACTAAAGCGAAGGTTAAACCAACACCATACGCCCCAGCAATCGGAATTTTAAAATTAGTTTTGGGTAAGGGTAAGCGGATAATTCCTAATAGTGAAAGTGCCATTAAAATAACGATCGCGCCTACTGTTAACTGAACAAAGCCTCGATATTTAAGTAAAATAATTGTGGCAAAGGAAGATAATATTCCAAATAAACTGAGCATTGTTACTACACCTAAAACAAATGCTCCAGCTTTGCCAAAAGCATCCCAACGAGATTTAATTTCACGAGTACCAATGTAGGTGAGATTGATGGGAAGTAGGGAGAGAATGCAAGGTGAAATACTGGCAATTAAACCCCCAGCAAATGAGAGGGAAAATAAAACTAAGGGATTATTGGTATTTTGTTCGGAAAACCATTGCTGATAGCGATCGCCTATTCCGAGAACAAAATTGTCGATCGTTTCTGAGATGCCATTTTCACTGAAAAATTTACTAGCTAAGATTACAAGAAATGTGAACCCAAACAATAATCCAAATAAGTACCAACCATAAGATTTAGGTTTAGTTAATTTTTCCGCGAACCATTTGCTGAGAGTCATATACTAATTTCTTGAAGTTTTAAAGTTGCGAGGACCAGAATAACCAGAAATATCAGCGAGTTCTGTTAAGGGAATACCACCTTCGTATAATTTGCCATTAATTTGCCAGGTTGGTAAAGCTCTAATATTGATTTTGTCACAAAGTTCGGTTTGAGGATTTTTCCCACGAGGGTCACATTCAATGCGAATATTTTCTTTAAGAATTTTCTCTGCTTCAGTACCAAATTGTCGCTCTTGCCAATTACAAACTGTACACCAAAAAGTAGCATACATTTTGGCACCTTTCTGTTTTAAATGATTTGCCAAAGCAACTTCTGGAACTACATTAGAATTGACAGAATTTGCTGGAGATGCAGCTTTTTTACTAGAATCTGATTGAGTTGCTGCTGAGATTGTTGAAGTTGCAGTTGGCGCTGTTTGAGCTTCTACTTTCTGGGAATTATTAGTTGAAGAACAACTAGAAACAAGTGCTAGCGAAGCGAAAATTGCTATGGGTAGGCTAATTTTGACAAATTGCATGGCTGTTGAGAATTTCATTATTTGACTAGTCAAGTTAAATCAAAATTGAAGTGGTAGTTACACAATTAATTTTCTAGCACACTACATTCTTCCTGATAGACAGAAGGAGATCGGGATTTTTTTGTAATATCTCCTATTCTAATATTTAGGACGAATCTTCGATTTTCAATCTTATCATTCTGCCGTACCGATTAGGGTAAATGCTGCCCAATCTTTAGGATTAGGATGCTGTTTCATGGTATTAAGCATAGCTTGGCGTAAAGCTTGGGCTTTATCAAATTTTTGCTGTAAATTAACATAAAAATTCTCCATTAATGTAGCTGTGGGAGCATCAGGAACAGACCATAAAGAAACAATAATACTGGGTGCGCCAGATGCGATTAAAGAACGAGATAAACCAACTACTCCATCACCTGTAATTTTACCTTTTCCTGTGTCACAAGCACTTAAAACTACTAACTCAGAATTAATTTTCAAATCTAAAATTTCTGATGCTGTTAATAAACCATTATCATTACCTGAAGGCGCGAGTGCTAATGCTCCTGGTATTCCTAAACCCTCAAAATCATCAAGTAAGCCATGAGTAGCCAAATGGATAATTTTAGCTTGAGAAATTTTAGATAAAATGGTCGATTTAGTTGCTTGACTACCAATAATAGCCTGAGTGTGAAATAGAGATGCGATCGCTTTTGCTTCCGCTTCCGCACCTGGTAAACTTTCTAACTTTTCTGGTGGGTTTCCCGCTTCACTTGGTATAGTTGGCATTGTTGGATTACCAACTATTAAAATCTCTTTCCCTGATACTTTTTGCCGTTGTTTACGGGTTAATTCTAATACTTGAATTGACGGAGTTATCAGAATAGTATGTTTTTCTATTAAATACTTACCTGTTTCGTCTTGTAATGCTGCAAAAGGAACTAGAAACAGTGCGCCTTGAGGCACAAAAATTACTCTTTCTGTGGGATTGGTTGGGAGTAAATCTGCAATTGGTTTAATTAGTATTTGATGTAGTTCCTTTAATTGGTTAGATTGATTGGTTTCGCTATAATTTGTTGCTCTCGAAGCTACTACCAAGCCTCTTCCTCTTACACCGATCGCACTCCGACTTTGGTTAACGATATCTTCTAAACTAAGTTTATTTTGCTGTAATAAAACTTTTAAATTACTCTTTCTAAATGTAACCTCACCAGAAGGTTTAATTACCCAAATAAATAATTCTGATTCCGGTGGTTCTTTGAGTCTATTAGTTCTAAAAGGTTCGTGAATAATTGAATATTCAACTAAAGTAGCATTTTCGGTTTTAGCAATTTGTTTAATTTGGTCAATTGTCAGGGGAGGAACAGCTAAAGCAGCATCAGAAGCAGATGGTCTAACTTGGCGGATTGTGGGATAATTAACTAATGCTGAATCTGGTGTATTTGGACAAATTGGTATTCGCATGAAAGAGCGATCTGTTTGTTCAATTTCGTTAGTTAATAAACGACGAGTTAGCAATTGTGCAAAAGCCCTCGCTCTAGCTCTTTCCGAAAGTTCTAAAGCTGCTTCGGCTTTATTTTCGGCAATTAAAACTTGTTGTTGAATTCGATATGCTTCTCTCAGAATGTTGAAACCATCAATTTTGTTGCTATCATTAGCACCAAGACTATTCACTAAATATTCTACAATATTAATAGCATTCCAAAAACGCTTTTCGGCTGCTGCTAATTGACCAGAAAGAAATAGAGCAGTGCCTAATTCATTGAGAGCTATCTCTTCTCCTAAACAGTCATTTTTTTGCTTTGTTAAAGCTAACATTTGTTCGTAGTAATTTATGGCTTTAGGATAATCTTTGATGGTTAAATGAAGTAGCCCTAAATTGAGTAATGCTCCTTCTGGCCCTAACCCAGATTGTTGCCCTACAACCATTTGTTGTTGATAAAATTCGATCGCTTTTGCATATTCACCCAAAGAAAAGTAAGCATGACCTAAACTTCCTAAAGATTGATATTCTATAATTTGTTCCTTTGCCGAACGTGCCAAAGTTAAACTTTGTTGTTGATATTCGATCGCTTTTTTATAATCGTTTAAACTTAAATAAACTACGCCAATTCCTTGTAAAGCTTTTGCTTCTCCACTTTTATCTTGAATTGCACGAAAAATCACCAAAGCTTGTTGTAAAATTTGTAAAGCCTCTTGATATTTTTCCCGATCGTTTAGTAGCACCATGCCCCGCTCAAGTAACCGAGTAGCTTCTGCCTTTTGATCGGTAGATGTTTGAGCAAAACTAAATTCATTAATTAATGGTAAGTTGGGGGCAACTACACTAATCAGAACAATCAAAAGAATTTTTGGACATCTCATGGCAAATTTTCGACTCTTTATCTGTTTTAACCTGATAATGCCTTTATGATCGAAATATGAAGAAAGTTTTTAGCTTGAGTCATGAAAAGCATAGTTCTAATTGCTGGGTTTGAATCTTTCAACGCTGATTTGTACCGCAAAGCTGCCCAATTAGCTGTTGCACGCTGTCCTGAGTTGGACATTCGGGTGTTTAGCGATCGCGCCCTCACCACCGAACCCGATAAAGTAGAAGCAGCATTACAAGGGGCAGAGGTCTTTTTTGGCAGTTTAATATTTGATTATGACCAAGTTTTATGGTTACAAGAAAGAGTTAAACACATTCCCATTCGCTTAGTTTTCGAGTCAGCATTAGAATTAATGAGTTTAACTCAAATTGGCGCTTTCAAAATTGGCGACAAACCCAAAGGAATGCCCAAACCAGTTAAATTTATTTTAGACAAATTCAGCAACGGAAAAGAAGAAGATAAACTTGCAGGTTACATTAGCTTTTTAAAAGTAGGGCCAAAATTATTAAAATATGTGCCAGTGCAAAAAGTCCAAGACTTACGCAACTGGTTAATTATTTACGGTTATTGGAATGCTGGCGGAACCGAAAATGTTTCCGCAATGTTTTGGACAATAGCAGAAAAATATTTAGGTTTAAAAGTTGGTGAAATTCCTCCACCAATCGAAACTCCAAACATGGGTTTATTACACCCAGATTACCAAGGATATTTTGAATCACCTAAAAAATATCTTGATTGGTATCTTGTAGGACAGGCATCCATATCATCCGCATCCATATCATCCGTAGGACAGGCATCTTGCCTGTCAATAGATAATAGTGACAGGCAAGATGCCTGTCCTACAAATACAAAACCAGTTGTAGGAATCTTACTTTATCGCAAGCACGTTATTACCAAACAACCTTACATTCCCCAATTAATTAGAGAATTTGAAAAAGCAGGATTAACACCTTTACCAATTTTTATTAACGGCGTAGAAGGTCATGTTGCGGTAAGAGATTGGATGACTACCGCTTATGAAACCGCTCAAAGAAAGCAGGAAAAAATCGAAACTCCTTCCTTATCAGAGGAAGCAGTAAAAGTCGATGCTATTGTTTCTACTATAGGTTTTCCGTTAGTTGGTGGGCCTGCTGGTTCAATGGAAGCAGGACGACAAGTAGAGGTAGCAAAACGCATTTTAACGGCGAAGAATGTACCTTATATTGTATCAGCACCATTGTTAATTCAAGACATTCATTCTTGGACTCGTCAAGGAGTTGGTGGATTACAAAGTGTAGTTTTGTACGCGCTTCCTGAGTTGGATGGGGCGATCGATCCTGTACCCCTTGGCGGTTTAGTCGGAGAAGACATTTACCTGATTCCCGAAAGAGTAAAACGCCTCACCGGAAGACTGAAAAAATGGATTGATTTACGGCAAAAACCCCCATCAGAACGGAAAATCGTCATCATTTTATATGGTTTTCCGCCCGGATATGGCGCAGTAGGAACCGCTGCATTATTGAACGTTCCGAAAAGTTTAATTAACTTCCTCAACGCACTGAAAGAACAAGGTTATCAAGTCGGAGAAATTCCCGAAGACGGCGAAGAATTAATTAACTTAGTGAAAGAAGCAGATACCGAAAAAGTAAGCCGTGAAGAATTTAATCAAGCTAATAAAGTTCATGTCAGTACTTTAGAAAAATGGTTGGGATATCTGTTAACAAGTCGCATTGAAAAACAATGGAAATCTCTCACTGAAACCGGAATAAAAACTTATGAAGACGAATATCAAATTGGCGGAGTACAATTAGGAAATATTTGGATTGGTGTACAACCGCCTTTAGGGATTTCCGGCGATCCAATGCGGTTAATGTTTGAGAAAGATTTAACTCCCCATCCGCAGTATGCAGCTTTTTATAAATGGTTGCAAAATGAATTTGAGGCGGATGCGATCGTACATTTCGGAATGCACGGCACAGTAGAATGGTTGCCCGGATCGCCATTAGGAAACACAGGTTATTCTTGGTCAGATATTCTCTTAGGAAACCTCCCCCATCTATATATATATGCTGCTAACAATCCCTCCGAATCAATGTTAGCTAAACGGCGCGGTTACGGCGTACTAATTTCTCACAACGTTCCCCCTTATGGGCGTGCAGGGTTGTACAAAGAATTAGTCAATTTGCGCGATTTAATCTCCGAATATCGGGAAGATCCGCAAAAGAATTACCTCCTCAAAGAAGCAATTTGTAAAAAGATTGTCGATACTGGTTTAGATGCAGATTGCCCATTGGAAGAAGCCAAAAAATTAGGAATTGCCTTTACTCCCGAAAATGTCAGAATGTTTAGCGCCGATGTTTTTAATCATTATTTGGTGAAGCTTTACGAATACCTGCAAGTTTTGGAAAATCGCCTCTTTTCTTCTGGTTTGCACGTTTTGGGAGAACCACCAAACGAAGAAGAAATGGCAGCTTATTTAAATGCTTATTTTGGGGAGAAAACGACTGAAGTCGTCACAACGGACACAAATCAAATTCGTGATTTATTGATGCAAACAACTGATGAATTAACTAATTTATTGCGGGGATTAAATGGTGAGTATATTCCTCCTGCGCCTGGTGGTGATTTATTAAGAGATGGTGCGGGAGTTTTACCAACTGGCAGAAATATTCATGCTTTAGATCCTTACAGAATGCCCTCACCTGCTGCTTATGAACGAGGGCGAGAAATTGGTCAAAAAATCATCGCTCAAAACCTCAAAGAAAATGGACAATATCCCGAAACAATAGCGGTAATGTTGTGGGGTTTAGATGCCATTAAAACTAAAGGTGAATCTCTAGGAATTCTCTTAGAATTAGTAGGTGCTGAACCAATAAAAGAAGGTACTGGGCGAATAGTTCGTTATGAATTAAAACCATTAGCAGAAGTCGGACATCCCAGAATAGATGTATTAGCAAATCTCTCCGGTATTTTCCGCGATAGTTTTGTGAATATTATCGAACTTTTAGATGATTTGTTTCAACGTGCAGCTGAAGTAGATGAACCAGAAGAGCAAAACTTTATTCGCAAACACGCTTTAGCATTGAAAAAACAAGGTGTAAAAAATGCCACTGCACGCTTATTTTCTAATCCTGCGGGTGATTATGGTTCGCTAGTAAATGATCAAGTTACTGCTTCAAATTGGGAAACAGGCGATGAATTAGCGAACACTTGGCAAGGGCGAAATGCTTTCAGTTTTGGCAGAAAAGATAAAGGTGAAGCGCGAACCGAAATTCTCAATCAATTATTGCAAACAACAGAAAGAGTTGTGCAACAAATCGATTCTGTTGAATATGGTTTAACTGACATTCAGGAATATTACGCTAACACTGGCGGATTGAAAAAAGCGGCGGAAAAACAACGAGGAAAAAAGGTTAGTGCGAGTTTTGTGGAAAGTTTTTCTAAAGATACAACTCCCCGCAATTTAGAAGAATTGCTGCGAATGGAGTATCGCACGAAATTATTAAATCCCAAATGGGCAGAAGCAATGGCAGATCAAGGTAGTGGTGGTGCTTATGAAATTTCCCAACGGATGACAGCGTTAATTGGTTGGGGTGGTACTGCTGATTTTACTGATGATTGGGTTTACGATCAAGCTGCGGAAACTTATGCTTTAGATGCAGAAATGGCAGAGAAATTACGCAAAGCAAATCCCGAAGCTTTCCGCAATATTATCGGCAGAATGTTAGAAGCAAATGGGCGTGGTTTTTGGCAACCAAGTAAAGATAAGTTGCAAAAATTGCGGGATTTGTATGATTTAACAGATGAAGAATTGGAAGGTGTTACAGCTACCTAGATTAAATAAGAGAAATTACAGAGGTATGATAAAGAATAAAATGCCAAGCTTGAAGGTGCTATGACTAGATAAAATATCAACACTGACAAAGGGTGTCATTATGGTTTATTTCCAAAAAGAGCAAGAAGCTTCTAACCGCAAATACCGCAAAGCTTGGCGTGAATTCCAAGCTAGTTGTCGTCGTGCTCAAGCAAACCGTCGTCGTACTCAAGCTCGTGCTGAAGCAGACCAGCGTCGAAGAGTGCGTGAAGTTGAACGTTACAGACGCGAACTTGCAAAACGAGAGAAGGAACTTGCAAAAATGCAAGAATTGGAACGAGCTAAATATGAAGTCGAAGTTTATGAAAACCAGATAGACTGCCTTCTTTCTATTCACAAGGAATGTGGTGAAGTTTGGGATTGGAAAATGATTCAATCATCTCCTCCACCTACTAAACCTGAAAGACTACATGAAAATCAAAAAGAGGCTCAAGCTAACTTAGATGGATTTAAGCCAAGTTTGTGTGATAAATTGTTCAGACGGGTAGAATCTAAACGGAATTCTTTAATCAAGGCAGTAGAACAAGCAAAAGAAACTGATGAAAGGCAATATCAAGATGAGCTTCAAGAATATACTGAAGAATATCAAGATTGGGAAATTACCATTGAAATAGCTGAAAAAATAATTCGGGGTGTTTCTCAAGCTTATATAGAGGCAATTGAACAGACAGAGCCTTTTGAAGATATCAGTGATTTAGGCTCATCTTTTGAATTTAAAGTTCCTAATAAATCAACGATTGAAGCTACAATTGAAGTTAATAGTGAACAGGTAATACCTTCAGAAGTCAAGAGCCTGTTAAAAAGTGGAAAACTTTCGCAGAAGAAGATGCCGAAAGGTCAATTTTATGAAATATATCAGGATTATATTTGTGGCTGTGTATTGCGGGTTGCGAGAGAATTGTTTGCTCTTTTGCCAATTCAGCTAGTAATAGTTACTGCTGTAGGTGAATTTTTAAATAGTCAGACTGGAAATTTGGAGGAAAAGACTGTTCTTTCAGTTGCAATTCCTAGAGATACCTTTGAAAAGCTAAATTTTGAAAACCTAGATCCGTCAGACTCAATGAGCAACTTTGTTCATCGAATGAAATTTAAAAAGACACAAGGCTTTATTGCCGTAGAGAAAATTAAATTATCCGATTTAAATTAATCAAAATTATGTCAAACACATTTACTGCAATCTTTGAAAAAGTAGACGACTGGTATATTGGCTATGTTGAAGAGTTATCCGGTGCCAATGTACAGGAAAAAACCTTGGAAGAAGCAAGAGAAAGTTTACAAGAAGCTATAGAATTAATCCTAATATCTAACCGCGAACTAGCTGAAAGAGAACTTTCTGGTAAAGATGTAATCCGCGAACAGATCAAGGTGAACATTTAGTGAAACGAAGAGAACTCATTCAATATTTAGAATTAAACGGTTGCTTGTTTCTTCGTGAAGGTAAAAAACATACCGTTTACTATAACCCATTGAATCGCAAAACATCTGTTATTCCCAGGCATACCGAGATTGTTGACGTTCTTGCTAGGAAGATTTGCAAAGATTTAGAAATACCTCAACCTTAGAAAGGCTAAAATATTGGAATTTTTTTATAATTCGGCTCTCACATCAGTTCATTAGCTAATCTCTTTTCTTTCTCTTCTCTTCGCGTTCTTTGCGTCCTTTGCGGTTCAAAAAAAGAGATTAATCAACCCGACTTGAGTATCAAATATCCGTATCCTCATACAACTCTAACAACTTTTGTTGTTGAGTTTTGCGCGAAGTCCGTCGATATTTCTTCGCTTCTAATCTCGGTTCATATTGACTCCCACCTTTGCGTTTAGTTTTCATTTTCATAACTGCATCAGGATCGGATTGTTGATTTAAATGTTCTTGACGTTCGATCGCACCTTCCAAAAACTCCAAATAATGCTCATATCTCTCCCAATCTCCCCGCACCGCACAATTAGGCTCATCACCATGTAAACAATCACTAAACTGACAATAATTTTCAGCCAAACGCTCTCTAATTTCAGGAAAATACTGTGTTAATTCTTCTGGACTACAATCAAGATCCGGCTGATTAAAACCCGGAGTATCTGCTAAATAACCGCCCTTTGGTAATTCAAATAATTCAACGTGCCGAGTCGTATGTCTTCCCTTACTTAATTTCCCCGAAACTTCCCCTACACGCTGTCCAATACCAGGAATTAAATAATTAATTAAACTGGTTTTTCCTACCCCAGAAGGCCCTGCCAACACCGTAATTTTATTGCTTAATTTAGCAGTCAATTCATCTAAGCCACTGCCATCAGCAACACTAATAAATATTGGTTCATAACCCCAAGCAGATAAGCGATCGCGCCACTCTTTCTGCTCCTCTAAACTCACCAAATCGCATTTATTTAAACACAAACTCACCTCCAACTCAGTAGATTCCGCCTTCACCAAAAATCTACTCAATTGAAATGGCTCTAAATCTGGTTCTGCTAAAGCAAAAACCAAGATAATTTGATCGGCATTCGCGATCGGAGGTCGATCGAGCTCCGTTTCTCTAGGCAAAACCTGCGCGATCGCACCTCGTCCCCCCGCCCAATCAGGCTCTTCAATCTCCACGCGATCGCCCACCATCACCTGCTGACCAATTTTCTTCAACCTCGCTCTACGAGTACACAATAGAGAGGTGGGGGGATGGGGAGGTAGGGGG
>NZ_JADEWG010000055.1 GCF_015207735.1 [Phormidium] sp. LEGE 05292 | reverse complement strand
CCCCATCTCCCCATCTCCCAATTTCACCCGATAAAAATTCGCCTGCACAGCTAACACAGTTCCCCACAAAGGAGAAACTGCGTTATCGTCATCTGCTACATTCACACTCAACTCGCAGGTCGCCGGACTAAAATGGCAAAAAAGCCAGTCCGGTCTTCAATTTGTTCAATGCGATAACCTTCCATTGTCAGGCTATCAGGAACCTGCTCGATCGGTTCTCCGGGATCTAACCATACTTCCAGCAGAGAACCGGGAGCCATTTTCTCCAAGCACAGTTTCGTGCGGACAAAATTTATCGGACAGGGAGTGCCTCGCAGGTCTAGCTGGGCATCCGGGGTAGATAGGGCGTTCGACTGAGCGCTCACGCCGAAGTCAGAGTTACTCATTTGTGGAAAATATTTCCAAAGAATCCTTCTATACCGCCTTTACCAGTGCGTTCGCCCCTAATTTTAGCCAACTTTTCCAACAATTCACGTTCTTCAGGAGTGATCCGGTTAGGAATTTCAATATCCACAGTAATCAGGTGATCTCCCCGACTTACTGGGTTGCCTAACTTCGGGACACCGCGATTTTCCAATTTTAGAACTGTCTTTGGCTGCGTACCGGGGGGAATCGTCAATTCCTGTGGGCCATCCACTGTATTGACTTCCAGCCGACCTCCCAAAATTGCCTGTAAGTAACTAATTTCAATGTGCGACAGGATATTAATTCCTTCCCGCTTAAACTCTGCGTCTTCGTTGACAAACAAGTATACATACAAGTCACCCGGAGGGCCACCTCGTTGACCGCTATCGCCCTCAGAAGCAACACGCAGGCGAGTACCATCATCCACGCCAGCCGGAATGGTAATTTTCAGCTTTTTAGTAATTTGCTTTTGACCCCGACCATCGCAGGTTTCACACTTATCTTCAATCACCTGACCGCTACCGTTACAGGTAGGGCAGACGGAAACTTGAGTAAAGCTGCCAAAAGGAGTGCGTGTCACTCGCCGCACTTGACCGGAACCTGTACAGGTAGCACAAGTCCGAGGTCGAGTCCCTGGTTTAGCACCTGTACCGCTGCAAGTTTCACAGGTTTCTAGGTGAGAAATGCGAATTTCCTTCTCACCACCAAACACAGCTTCGCGGAAGTCTAATTTTAAATCTAATCGCAGGTCATCACCTCTAGCGGGGCCTGTGGGTCTGCGCCCAGTGCGAGGTCCTCCTACGCCGCTTTGACCCGCGAACCCGCTGAAGAAACTTTCAAAAATATCGGCAAAACCGCCCATGTCGCCTAAGTCTTGAAAGCCTTGTGCTGCTGCGCCTTCTACTCCGGCGTGACCAAAGCGATCGTAACGCGCCCGCATTTCTGGTTCGGAGAGCACTTCATAAGCTCGGTTAATTTCTTTAAAGCGGTCTTCCGCCCCAGCTTCTTTGTTCACATCTGGGTGGTATTTACGAGCCAGACGGCGGTAGGCTCGCTTGATTTCTTCTTGGTCGGCGTTGCGAGCAACGCCTAGAGTTTCATAGTAATCGGTGGCCATAGAGGACTGGTACAGTTTTAAGTTTTAAGTTATTAGTTTTAAGTTATGAATTTTAAGTTATGATTTTAACTCAAAACTCAAAACTCTCTTCATCAGTGGCAGGATAGTTTTAAGTTTTTGTAGGGGCGGGTGAGAGTCCAGATATCGTTTGTGAGTAGCAAAGATTCTGTACTCTCACCCGCCCCTACATGAATTTTAAGTGATGAATTTAACTCAAAACTCAAAATTCAAAACTCAAAACTACTATTAGTCTACGGCTTCGTAATCTGCACTAACCGTGTTTTCATCTTCAAAGTTGAAATCGAAGTCTTCGTCCTCACTAGCTACAGTTGCTATCTCATCTACAGGTTCCGGCTGGGAGGCGGAGTAGGAATCCACAAAATCAGTTTGACCTTGGTTAGCTTGCTGATATACCGCCGCACCAATATCAAAGAGCATTTGTTGGAAACTATCTACTAATTGTTTCATTTCTTCTATAGAAATGTAGGGATCGGCGATCGCTCCTCTTAATTCTGCCGCCCTTTCTTTCGCGTAGGCTTGCATTTCTTCGCTAATGAATTGACTATTATCTTTCATTGTCGATTCATAGCTATAGAACAAGCTATCAGCCTGATTTTTGACTTCGATTAACTGTTTGCGTTTCCGATCGTCCTCAGCAAACATTTCCGCTTCTTGCCGCATCCGTTCCACTTCAGCAGCCGTCAAGCCACCAGTATTAGTAATCCGAATGCTTTGCTCTCTACCTGTACCTTTATCTTGTGCTGCCACTTTGAGAATGCCATTTACGTCTATCTCAAAAGACACTTCTATTTGCGGTACTCCTCGCGGTGCTGGGGGAATCCCTGTGAGCAAGAATTTACCCAAACTCTTGTTATCACGAGCCATTGCTCGTTCCCCTTGCAAGACGTGAATTTCCACTGATGTTTGTCCATCGGTGGCGGTAGAAAATACTTGAGATTTGCTTGTCGGAATTGTGGTATTCCGGTCAATAATTTTGGTAAACACCTCGCCTAAAGTTTCAATTCCCAAGGACAGAGGTGTAACATCCAACAGCAGCAGGTCTTCCACTTCCCCACTTAACACGCCGCCTTGAATGGCTGCACCCAAAGCTACAGCTTCATCTGGGTTGACCGATCGATCGGGAGTTTTGCCCCCAAAAAACTGCTTAAGTGCCTCTTGAACTGCGGGAATGCGAGTCGAACCGCCTACTAGAATAATGCGATCGATATCCCCTGCTACCAAATCAGCATCTTTGAGAGCTTGCTTCATTGGGTCAATGGTGCTTTCCACCAAATGACTCACCAACTCTTCAAAGTTTGCCTTAGTCAGCGACATTTCCAAATGTTTTGGCCCTGTTTCATCTGCCGTAATAAACGGCAAATTAATCGAGGTCGTTACCATGCTAGAAAGTTCAATTTTCGCCTTTTCCGCCGCTTCCCGCAACCGTTGAAGCGCCATTTTATCTGTACTCAGGTCTATTCCCTCAGTTGCTTGGAAATTCTCAATCATCCACTGCACTATGCAGTTGTCGAAGTCATCGCCACCCAAATGGTTATTCCCAGATGTAGCTCTGACTTCAAACACCCCATCACCTAATTGCAGGATCGAGACATCAAAAGTACCCCCACCCAAGTCAAATACTAGTACTAACTGCTCTTGATCTTGTTTGTCCAAACCATAAGAAAGCGCAGCAGCGGTCGGCTCGTTAATAATTCTTAATACTTCCAGCCCTGCGATCGTTCCTGCATCTTTGGTTGCCTGCCTTTGAGCATCTGTAAAATAGGCAGGCACCGTAATCACTGCTTGTTCTACGGGTTCTCCCAAGAAATTTTCCGCATCCTGCTTCAACTTTTGCAGAATCATCGCCGAAATTTCCTGTGGAGTGTAAGCTTTCCCCCGGACTTTCACATCAACCGTATCGTCTTTACCTTTAATGCAGTTATAAGGAACTTGGGATCGCTCGATCTCCGTATCATCCCAACGACGACCAATGAAGCGTTTAATACTGTAGATTGTATTTTCGGCATTCATGACCGCTTGCCGTTTCGCTAGTTGACCGACCAACCGCTCGTCAGCTTTGCCAAATCCCACTATACTAGGCGTGGTTCGTCCTCCTTCAGAGTTAGATATGACGATCGGTTGACCGCCTTCTAGAAAGGCGACGCAACTATTCGTAGTGCCCAGGTCGATACCAATAACTTTTCCCATAGATCGCGGCAGTTTCTCGCTTGATGCTCTTGTTCAGGCTTGTTGTAACTTAGGTTTGGTAGATTGAAATTTTAAAGATTTTTAATTGCATTTACAATCTCAAATCTAAAATCACCAACACCCCTTAACTTTCCGGTGACTCAGGCTGGCTTTCCTCTGAGGGTACCATGTGTTCCCCAGGAGCAGCAACTTTCACCACTGCATGACGCAGGACTCTATCTCCCAAAAAATACCCAGGAATCAGTTCATCAATCACTGTTCCCTCTGGATACTCATTAGTTGGTTCCTGAATCGCCGCCTCATGTAAATTCGGGTTAAATTCTTGCCCCTTTGGACGCATCGGAGATACCCCCAAACTTTTCAGAGCCGTTACCATTTGCTTGTAAATGCTTTGATAGCTTTTGTGAATATTTTTTTCTGCGTCAGTTTGGGGTTTAATTTGGGCTTGTGCCCGCTCAAAATTATCCACTACTGGTAAGAGTGCCCCCAGAGTATTACACTTTACCTGCTGGTCTAACTCTTCCTTTTCTTTTTGGCTGCGCTTGCGGAAATTATCAAAATCCGCCGCAATTCGCATATATTGGCTGGTACGTTCTTCCAGTTGTGCTTTTAATCCAGCTACTTGCTGTTCCAAGGCAGAGATTTCCGCTTCCATTTCTTCCCATTCAGCGGCATCTCCTGCTGACGAGGTTTCTTGATCCACAGTAGCATCGGTCGCAGCTACTTCCGAGTTTAGTTCTGTTTCCAGATGGGCTGACATCTGGGCTGAATTGTTGTTCTCCTCAGCTACGTTAGCGATTATATTTTCCGTTTGTTCTGTCTGTTTAGATTCTTCTATCATCGTCCACTCACCCAGTTAAGAGACTGCTAGCTACAGCAAACTAAATGCTCTAAAAATAGATTTTGTGCTAGCTCCCCCTTAACTTTACAAAAAAAACAGTAATAAAGCTCACTATTTCTTGTCCATTATCGAGCTTGTGTCTAATTTCTTGAACTAGTCAACCCTGTTAATTATTCTACTTTGCTCTTTCGGAACAAGGTAATACTTTCCTAAAATCTGTTACCAGCCTCTACTTAAAGGGTTGGTTAAGGCTATCATCTTGGAAAGGTAGAGGAAAAATACTCTTCCTTAACTGACTCATCTATGAAAAATCGTACTGCTGACAGCGAATCCCGGTTAAATGGGTAAATTTGTCAGTTTAGCTTAATTTCAGACTGGAAACTTGTACTGTATTCCCAGGAAAAAGTGTAGCTTCCTGAAGCGGCAAATTTTCATTTCGGGAGTCTCCTGAACGGAAAATACAGTATGCGAGATCGCAGTCTGGTGAAAATTTGGCAGAAACTTTTGGGAATACTCTATAAGGAGAACTTCTGCATCAGCTATGACTAACTCTTCATCATTACCAAAACGCACCTCAACCAGCCTGATAGTCCAAAACTTTTCGCCCTTTGGCAATAAGTTAATTCAAGCGGGCTATGTTAATCCAGAGCAGATGAAACAAGCGATGGTCGAAAGTCGCTCATCAGGAAGACCGTTAACAGAGATTCTAGAGTCACTTACAGGAAGACAGTTGCCCCCAGACTTGTTACGTCAGTACAAGAAACAGCAGCTGTTTGAATTAAAGATTCTTTTTGGTGTGGAATCTCTCGATCCCGAAATTACCGAGGTTCCAGTTAATCAGCTAGGGGAGTTGATTGACTCTTTAATTCCCATTGATATCTGTCGTCGTTATCGTTTAGTACCCTTATCTAAACATGATACTCAGCCGCCTAGTGTTCTAATTGCGATGGTCAATCCTGATGACCTAGAAGCCTTAGATGACTTGAACCGGATTTTACGGCCTCAAGGTTTGGCATTGCAACGGATGGTGATTACCAGAGAAGACTATGAACACCTGATTACTAAATATTTAGATGAAGAAGCGGAAAGATTAGAGAAACGGGAACGGGAAAAGCAAACTGATGTCAGCGGCTTATTAGACGATCTGAATATAGAAGGTTTGGAAGATGCACCCGCAGAAGGCGAAGACCTTGGTAAAGAAGGTGAGGAGTCTTCCGCGCCGATTATTAACTTGGTGAACAAGATTTTGATTAAGGCTTTGCAGGAAGGTGCTTCGGATATTCACGTTGAGCCGCAAGAGGAGACTTTACGGATTCGCTTCCGTAAGGATGGGGTGTTGCAACAGGCATTTGATCCTTTACCGAAGCAAATTATTCCGGCGGTGACGGCTCGGTTTAAAGTAATTTCTGATTTGGATATTGCGGAACGACGACAAGCACAAGATGGTCGGATTCGTCGGATGTTTAATGGACGGAAGATCGATTTCCGGGTGAGTACTTTGCCTAGCCGTTATGGGGAAAAGGTGGTACTGCGGATTTTGGATAACTCGTCAACTCAGTTGGGATTGGATAAGTTAATTACTAATCCAGATACATTGGCGTTAGTCCGAGAGATGGCTAGTCGTCCGTTTGGGTTGATTCTGGTAACGGGGCCTACGGGTTCTGGTAAGTCAACGAGTTTATACTCGGTGTTGGCAGAACGGAACGATCCGGGAGTAAATATTAGTACAGTAGAAGACCCGATCGAATACACTTTGCCAGGAATCACTCAGGTACAGGTGATTCGGGAAAAAGGCTTAGATTTTGCGACGGCGTTAAGGGCGTTCTTACGACAAGATCCAGATGTGATTCTGGTGGGTGAAACGCGGGACAAGGAAACGGCGAAAACTGCGATCGAATCGGCTCTAACAGGTCACTTAGTATTAACCACTTTACACACGAATGATGCGGCAGGTGCGATCGCTCGTTTAGATGAAATGGGTGTAGAACCATTCATGGTGTCGGGTGCTTTACTCGGTGTCTTGGCACAACGTTTGATGCGGCGTGTTTGTCCTGATTGTCGCATTCCCTACACACCCTCACCAGAAGAATTAGCCCGGTTTGGTTTAACTGCTTCCGGCGATGTAGACCTGTTAATTTACAAGGCGAATACCATCCCACCAGCAGAAAGACCCAATGATAAAAACCTCTGCAAAACTTGTAAAGGAGTTGGCTATAAAGGTCGGGTTGGGGTTTACGAAGTCCTGAAAGTGACAGAAAATCTGCAACTTTTAATTAGTCAAGGCGCACCCACAGAACGCATTAAAGAAGCGGCTGTAGAAGAAGGCATGGTTACATTGTTGGCATACAGTTTACAATTGGTGCGCGAAGGTCGGACTACCCTCGACGAAGTAGAGCGCGTTACCTTTACTGATTCTGGGTTAGAAGCAGAATTAAAAGCCAAACGGAAAACTGCTCTTACCTGTCGGGTTTGTGATGCTGGATTACAACAGGAGTGGATTGAATGTCCTTATTGCTTAACACTCAGGTTTAGCGAATAGCATGATTAAGTTATTGGTCATTGTGATGAAGGAAGGGAACAAGGAACAGGGAACAGGAAACAAATATTTTGCGTAACCTTTCCCGACTTGATTTGGTAGTCGATTAGTCAACAGTGAATGATAGTGTTTCTCTTGCCTTGTGAGGTACAGCTAAGTTTCTGTTCCCAAAAAGACCTGAGAGCATGACAAATGACCAAAACTATTTGGGCAAACTAAGAATAACAACTAACCAATAAATCTACTGCTAACGGAGACAGTGTTATGCCGATGGAAATGATGATTGAAGACCTAATGGAACAATTAATTGAGATGGGTGGCTCGGATATGCACATCCAAGCTGGTGCGCCTGTCTATTTCCGGGTCAGTGGTAAATTGGGGCCTGTGGGCGAGGAGCCGATGACGGCAGAAGAGTGTCAACGCTTAATTTTTAGTATGCTCAATAACTCGCAACGGAAGGATTTGGAGCAGAATTGGGAATTAGATTGTGCTTACGGGGTGAAAGGGTTAGCTCGGTTCCGGGTGAATGTGTATCGGGAACGCGGTGCTTGGGCCGCTTGTTTGCGAGCTTTGTCTTCTAAGATTCCGAATTTCGATAAATTGGGGTTGCCGGATGTGGTGCGGGAAGCCACCGAAAGACCGAGAGGTATGGTGCTGGTGACTGGACAAACGGGGTCAGGAAAGACGACGACGATGGCGGCGATGATTGATTTGATCAACCGCACGCGATCGGAACATATTCTGACGGTGGAAGATCCGATCGAATATGTATTTCCCAACATTAAAAGCTTGGTTCACCAACGCCAAAAAGGTGAAGATACCAAGAGTTTTGCTAATGCCTTGAAAGCAGCATTACGGGAAGACCCAGATGTAATCCTGGTGGGTGAAATGCGGGACTTAGAAACGATCGGCTTGGCGATTTCCGCAGCAGAAACAGGTCACTTGGTATTTGGTACTTTGCACACGAACTCAGCTGCTCAGACGATTGACCGGATGTTGGACGTATTCCCACCAATTCAACAGCCCCAAATTCGGGCAATGCTTTCTAACTCTTTGGTAGCTGTATTCAGCCAAAACTTGGTACCAAAACACAATGTTAAACCTGGGGAATATGGTCGAGTAATGGCTCAAGAGATTATGGTAATTACACCTGCTATTTCTAACCTGATTCGGGAGGGCAAAACTTCCCAAATTTACTCGGCGATTCAAACCGGAGGTAAATTAGGGATGCAAACTATGGAAATGTCCTTAGCTAACCATTACAAAGCTGGTTCTATTTCTTACGAAGCTGCGATGAGTAAATCTTCTAAACCTGATGAATTACAAAGGTTAATTGGGCCGACACCAGCTGGAGTGAAAGTCGGAGGAGCCGCCCATTAAGTTAAGTTAGGATAGCGGTATTAGGTATTCGGTCGTAGGTAGTGGGTAGTAGTGGGTAGTAGGTAGTAGGTAAAAAGTTTTAAGTGATGAATTTTGCTAACTGCCTACTAAGAATTTAACCATCTAGAGTGTCTACAAGTTATTAAGACCCACTACCAATTACCAATTACCAACTACCTAATAAAGAAAATAAATTAAACAAAAAGTTTGGTGTTAACTATGCCTACTTTCTTAGCCCAAGTTAGAGACTCTCAAGGAGTTACCAAAAAAGAAAAAGTAGTTGCCGAATCTATCAGGGATGCCCGTGCCCTTCTGAGAGATAAGGGAATGACAATTCAAGACCTCAAGGAAGCAAAAAGCTTTAACTTGAAAGAGTTTGATTTTAAAGCCGCAATGGCGAAAATCACTGTCAAGGATAAAGCGATTTTCTCTCGCCAATTTGCCGCAATGGTAAATGCTGGGGTGGCTTTGGTGAGAGCTTTGGGGGTATTAACTGAACAATGCACTAATCCCAAATTGAAAAGAGCTTTAGTCGGAATTAGTGCGGATGTGAATGAGGGGATTAGTTTGGCAGATGCACTGCGAAAACATCCTGACTGCTTTGATAACCTCTATGTGGCAATGGTAGAAGCTGGGGAGGTTGGTGGGGTACTCGATGAAGTTTTAAACCGGATTGCGAAGTTATTAGAAGATGCGGCGAGACTACAAAACCAAATTAAGTCAGCGATGTCTTATCCGGTAGCGGTGGGAAGTTTGGCGGTGCTAATCTTTATTGGGATGACGACATTTCTGTTACCAATTTTTGCGAAAATTTTTGAGGATTTGGGAACGGAATTGCCATTATTTACCCAAATAATGATGGGGATTAGTGAAATTTTGCGGGGACCTTTTCTTCCTGCACCAAAAACTAATTACTGGATATTGTTGGTGATTGCTACGATAATTGGGACAACTTTTGCCTATAAGCAATATTACAAAACTCCGGTTGGTCGCTTACAAATTGACAAGTTTTTCCTGAAAGCTCCTGTTTTTGGTGATTTGACGGAAAAAACTGCTGTGGCGCGTTTTTGCCGCACTTTTGGGACTTTGACTCGTTCTGGTGTACCGATTTTGACTTCTTTGGAAATTGTGCGGGATACGGCGGGTAATGTGGTAATTTCTAATGCGATCGAAGCGGCGAGAAAAGAAATTCAAGGTGGGGGGATGATTAGCCTTGCTTTGCAGCGAGAAAAAGTTTTCCCAATTCTGGCAATTCAAATGATCAGTATTGGGGAAGAAACTGGGGAAATTGACAAAATGTTGATGAAAGTTGCCGATTTCTATGAAGATGAAGTCGAGCAAGCTGTGAAAGCTCTGACAAGTATCCTAGAACCACTGATGATGGTGGGGATTGCTTGTATTGTAGGTTCGATTTTGTTGTCGATGTATCTGCCAATGTTTGCAGTGTTCGATAAGTTAGGCTAATCGATAGAGATGGCTTTTGTTTAAGCTATCTAAAATCAGAGAAGAATTTGGCAAACCATCGCAGTTCCAAGTAGGAAAATGTCGATACAGCAATTCCATTACGAAGAGTTACTCGCAGAGTATAGTAGCCAAATAGGGGCGATAGAGCTACTGAAGCAACATCGACCCTATTTTGAGCTAATTCCTAGTCTGCGCCGACCACAAGAAAGTTTGATCGCTATCCCATTGCCGATCGTGCGTTTAAGTCAAAATAACGCACCGACAAAACATAGTGGAGTAGTAAAACCAGGACGACAAGCAACTTGTTTACCCTGTGATATAGCAGTTTTGATGTGCGACCCGGAATGGAAAATTAAAACGGGTGCAGAAATTTTAGTGTTTATCCATCGTCCTGATGAAGAGTTTTCGGAACTACTAAATCGATGGCGACAAACTCAAGTTTATTTGGATAATGGTTACGAGTGGGTGATGCCTTCCCGATACAAACATATTTTGAGTGAAGGGGGTGATAAAGTACATCCACTGTTTGTGATTTATGAGCAAACTCCAGAGCGCGTTAAGTTGGGTTTGAAGGGTGCTTATTTACCATTTGTGACGCAAAGTTTGACTGTCATTCAAGATGAAATTCCGCCTGCTTTGTCTCCAGAAGCTCCGGCGACTTAAGAGCAGGGAAGTAGGGGAGAGGATTAGAGTAATTTTTTCTGTTTCCAAGCAATTTAAATTTAAATGTGGAACAGCTGATATAGCTAATACGAGGACTTACGCTTTCAGATGAGTTGGTTGGGTTATACTGCGTAAGTCCTTAATTGTTTGTATTTGGGAGCGGGGTATAATGACGCAGGATTCGGCTTTGGTAGCATGGCAAAAGTTGATTGATGTGGTGGCGAAATTACGATCGCCTAATGGTGGTTGTCCTTGGGATTTAGCTCAAACTCCCGAATCTTTAATTCCTTATGTAATTGAAGAAGCTTATGAAGTTGTAGATGCGATTAGATGTGGAGAGGAGAGTGCGATCGCCGAAGAGTTAGGAGATTTACTTTTACAAGTAGTTTTACAAGCACAAATTGCTAGTGAATCCGATCAGTTTACCATTAAAGAAGTCACCGAAGGAATTACCGAAAAGTTAATTCGCAGACATCCTCATGTTTTTGGTGATGTGGCTGTAGAAAGTGTTGAGGAAGTGCGGCAAAACTGGGAACAAATTAAAGCGACAGAAAAGGGAGAAACTCCAGATAAGCAACAGTTACTTAGTGCAAAAATTAGCCGTTACGCTCGTACTTTGCCACCATTGACTGCCGGAATGAAGATTTCCCAAAAAGCGGCAGATGTGGGTTTTGAATGGGAAAAAATTGAGGACGTTTGGGAAAAATTTAATGAAGAATTGACAGAATTTAGATACTCTATTCAACATGAAAATAAGGAACGCCAACAAGAAGAATTAGGCGATTTGTTATTTGTAATTATTAATTTGGCGCGGTGGTATGATTTAGATCCTGCGTTAGCTTTGCAGGGAACAAATCAACGTTTTATTCAAAGAATTGTCAAAATGGAGGCAGCGACAGACCGCCCGCTTTCGGATTATTCTCTAGAAGAGTTGGAACAACTTTGGCAACAAGCAAAAGCTAAGTTGGCGGCACAAAAAAATGGCGATCGCACTGAAGCATAATATGAAATCATGAAATATTTGCTACAGATAACGTATATAAAAGTGGGGAGATGGGGAGATGGGGAGATGGGCAGAGAGATGTGTAGCATTATTTTTGAGATTTCATATAACTTAATTGGATATAAATAATAAACATTTTACAAAAATAGACAATCTCTCTATTCATCTGTGGATATCTGTGGTAAAAAAAACCAAGATTTCTGACTTTTGCCAGAAGTCTAATAAACTGAATACTTTCGTGATAGCTAATATTAATTTTCGGTGAAAATACGCTTAATATATTGTAATTATTTGCTGTGAAATCATTGTTAGGCATAGTAGATTGTGCTGGAAATATTCAGCGCATTATTAGAGAGAAATGGTATAAGTTTACTGTTGAATAGTAGCATTAGATTTGCGGAGGATTTATGTTATATCTTGTATCAAAATACCTGAGATTATCAGCTGCTACTATTGGTATGGTGTTGGGAGTCCCAACAGTTGCTCAAGGCGCTTACTTAAAGCTGTGGGATAATGGGCCATCAAGTAACCGAGTTGATATAGTTTTTTTGGGGGATGGGTATACAGCAGCAGATATTAATACTACCTACAACAGCGATATTAATTCAATGCTCAATTGGATGTTTTCTGGAAATGAAAACCCCTATCCCAGATATAAAAACTTTTTCAATGTTCACCGTTTAGATATTATTTCTCAGGAAAGGGGAGCAGATATTCCTCCAAAAGGCATTTTTCGCAATACTGCATTGGATGCCAGTTACTATTTTGACGGAGTAACGGAGCGTTTGCTTTATATTAATGAAGCAAAAGCTAAGCAAGCTTTAGTAGATAACTTACCCGATCCTTCATTAGCAGAAATTCGGTTAGTGACTGTCAATGATACTCTATATGGAGGTGGTGGCGGAAATTTTTCTGTCTATGCAGGTGGTAATAAGAATGCTACAGAAATCGCACTCCATGAGTTAGGACACAGCTTTAACGGGTTAGCTGATGAATATGATTATAGCTATTTGGGAATTTACACAGGTGCAGAACCAGCGGCAGTTAATATTACTAAATCTGCTACAGGCAATAAGTGGTCGCAGTGGCTAGGTTACGATCAACCGGGTATTGGAGTTATTGGTGCTTATCAGGGTGCTGGTTATTATCAACAAGGTTTATTTCGACCTTCTGTGAATTCTAAAATGCGGAGTTTGGGTCAACCTTTTGATGCGGTAAGTCGAGAAAAGATTATTCTGGATATTTATGGTTTAGTAGATCCTTTGGACAGTTGGTTAGATAATACAACTACTTTATTTAACCCAGAGAAACTTTGGGTAAAGTCAATAGATCCGAGTGTGATTAATGTTAATTGGTATGTGAATGATGTTTTAGTGGCTGGTGCTGAAAATCAGTGGTTTGATTTGGCAAATTATGGTTTTGATGCTGGGGTTTACAAGGTGACTGCTAAAGCATTCGATCCTACTGATTGGGTAAGAGTTAATCGCGATTTTTTAGAACAAACTATTACATGGAATGTACAGGTTTCTATTCCCGAACGAGTTCCCGAACCTGGAACTTTGTTAGGGTTGTTGAATCTGAGTATTTTCGTTTTGGTTAGTTGTGCTAGGAAAAGCCAAGATTTATCTTAAACTTACTGTCAGATTGACCATATCCCGATAGTAATCTATTGCTTCATAGGCTGAACCAATATATTTAATTTTACCTCGATCTAACCAAATTACTCGATCGCAAAATTGCTCAACTAAATTCAAGTCATGGGATACTAATAAAACTGTAGCATTAGCATCCCAGAAGTTTTTCAACCTCTGTTTGCATTTGTTTTTAAATCTTTCGTCGCCGACAGCCAACACTTCATCTAAAATTAAAATGTCTGGTTCGACATCAGTGGCGATCGCAAAACCCAACCGCGCTACCATCCCAGATGATAAAGCTTTTAAGGGAATTGAAACATATTCTTCTAATTCAGCAAAAGCTAAAATCGAATTGATTCTTTGCTGCATTTCCTTTTGGGAAAAACCTAGCATTACCCCATACAAAATGATATTATCCCATATAGTTAACTCTGGGTCAAAACCAGCCTCTAATTCAATCATCGGCGCAATTTTTCCCCAAACTTTTACCTGACCTTTAGTAGGTTGGAAAATTCCACAAATCACCTTGAGCAGGGTTGATTTTCCAGAACCATTAACTCCGATGATGCCTACTTTTTCGCCTGCTGCGATCGTTAAATCAACCCGATCTAAGACTAATTTTTTGATGGGTTTATGATATTTTCCTTCCAGAATAGACAGAATTGTTTTCTTCAAATCGTAAGAGAACTCTTCTTGGGTTCTGCGCCATAAAGACACTTGTTCTAAGCAGATTGCTTGCATTTATAATAAATCCATAAATTGCGATCGCCAATTATAAAACAATTTACATCCTACAGCTAAAACAACACAACTAGTCAATAAAGAAGTGCCAATTAAGCTGATGTCTGGTAACTCTCCTGACAAGGCAATCTGACGAATGCTGCCAATAATCGAAATGAGGGGGTTGAGGGCTAAAAAGGGTCGAATATTTGCCGGAACAATATCTATTGGATAAAATATCGGAGAGCTAAACCAAATTAAGGTGACTACTAATTCGTAGAAGTAGGGCAAATCCCGAAAGAAAACAAATAGCGCACTGACGATCAATCCTACTCCTGCACAAAAGCAAACTAAGGATAATAATGGCACGATCAAAGCTAACACATTAATTAAACTTTCGGAAGTTACTAATGCGGCAATTACTAAAAACGGCAAGGAACCGCAGACAAACTGAAAGACATTCGCTGCAATCATTGATAAAGGAAAAACATTGACTGGCAAGCGAATTTTATTCAACAATCCCCCGTTACATACCACACTAGTTAATGCTTGGCTAGTGGAAGCGGAAAAAAAGTTAATTACCACTAAACCCACAAACACTTCTAACATATATTTGACAAGGGAATTGTCGTAATATCGTAAAAATGCCATACCAAAAAGTGTGGTATAAGCGGCGGTCATTAGTAAGGGGTTTAACAGTGACCAATATATGCCTAAAAACGAACCGCGATAACGGACTTTAAGATTTCGGCTTACCAATACTTGTAACAATTCCAGATAGCGGACTAGGTTAGCGTTCTGGAAAATTGATGTTTGACTCACTCGCACCACTTCACCCTGTCTCTTAAAGACCATTCTTGTACTAAGCTTGGATTATGCGCTGCAAATCGAGAAATGTCCATGACTGTTTCCCAAATAGCTTCGAGTTCGTTAATTGAGATTGCCCAACTTACCCGCCAAG
Organism: [Phormidium] sp. LEGE 05292; assembly: GCF_015207735.1. GTDB lineage: Bacteria > Cyanobacteriota > Cyanobacteriia > Cyanobacteriales > Aerosakkonemataceae > Floridanema. The sequence continues at coordinate 24,170 of NZ_JADEWG010000055.1, read as the reverse complement.
CAGCAAGAGAGTTGGCGATGCTTTCTGCTGCTGCTAGGAATGATGCTGTTGAAGCGATCGCCCAAGCGTTAGAATCGATGATTCCTGAAATTTTGACTGCCAATAGTGCCGATTGTCAAGCAGCTGAGGCGGAAGGGATCTCGAAATCGCTTTATGCGCGGTTAAAGTTAGATGAGACTAAGCTCATTGGTGCGATCGCCGGAGTCCGCGATGTGGGACGTTTACCCGATCCTGTCGGAAAGTTGGAAATTCATCGCCAGTTGGATCGGGGATTAATTTTAAAGCGAGTTAGCTGTCCTTTGGGCGTTTTGGGGGTAATTTTTGAAGCCCGTCCTGATGCTGTGATGCAAATTACTAGTTTGGCAATTAAGTCAGGGAATGGGGTTATTCTCAAAGGTGGGAAGGAAGCTGTTCGTTCTTGTGATGCTTTGGTAAAAGCGATTCGTTTAGGTTTAGCTAACAGCGATGTTTCACCAAATGTGGTACAGTTGCTCACGACTAGAGAGGAAATTTCTACATTATTAAAGTTGGATGAATATGTAGATTTAATTATTCCCAGAGGTTCTAATAGTTTTGTGCGGTTTGTGCAGGAAAATACGCGAATTCCTGTTTTAGGACACGCTGACGGAATTTGTCATTTATATGTAGATGCAGGGGCGGAAGTTACTAAGGCGGTGGATATTGCTGTTGATGCAAAAACTCAATATCCGGCTGCTTGTAATGCGATCGAAACTTTGTTAATTCATAAGTCAATTGCGCCGGATTTTTTGCCTTTAGCTGCTGCGGCTTTAAGGGAACGGAATGTCGAGTTGCGGGGGGACGATCGCGCTAGGGAATTTGTGGAAATGTTACCCGCAACGGAGACAGATTGGGCAACGGAATATAGCGATTTGATTCTATCAATTAAGATTGTGGATTCTGTGGCGGATGCGATCGCTCATATTAACACTTACGGTTCTCGGCATACTGATGCGATCGTTACTGAAGATGACAAGGCTGCCAAACTTTTTCTTGCCCAAGTTGACGCTGCTGGAGTTTATCATAATTGTTCGACTCGCTTCGCTGATGGTTATCGTTATGGCTTTGGTGCAGAAGTAGGAATTAGCACCCAAAAAATGCCTCCGCTTGGGCCTGTCGGTTTAGAAGGATTGGTAACATACAAATATCAATTAACTGGAGATGGTCACATTGTCGAAAGTTATAGTGGTAAGGATGCTAAACCTTTCCATCATCAAGATTTGCCCCTGGAATAAAAGGAAGTTTTGAGTTTTGAATTAGGGAGAGTTTGGAGAGTGAGAGAGTTTTGACTTAAGGAGAAAGTTTGGACATTTTTAACTGTTTTGCTCCTCTGCTCCCCCGCTCCCCCGCTCCCTATTCCCTGCACCCTTTCACTATTCAATGAATTTAATGAACGAAACAGTGAGTTGGTTTAAAATGGCTTTGCAATTAAAGGAATCGGTGATAATTAAAGTGTTACCTCGTGCTTTTATTTGCAGCTTATTTGGAGGATTTATTTCCTTAGTTTATTACTCTAAATTACCCTTACCTTGGCATAATTTGGAAACGATTACTAATAATGTAGTATTCGGTTTAGTATTAGGATTGTTGTTGGTTTTTCGCACTAATACAGCTTACGATCGCTTTTGGGAAGGACGCAAAGCTTGGGGTACATTAGTTGTCAATATTCGTAGTTTAGCTAGACAAATTCACACATCTGTTGCTATAAAAGAAGAAACAGATCAATCCGAGAAAAATCAACAATTAAAATTATTAGTGGCTTTTGCTATTGTTACTAAATTACATTTGCGAAAAGAAACTGTCACAGAAGAATTAGAAACCTTGATATCTCTCGCCAAGATAGAGAAGCTAAAACAGGCAAAAACACCACCTTTAGAAATTATCCTTTGGTTAGGTGAATACATTCAAAAAGAAGGGGAAAAGGGTTGTTTAAATTCCTATCAACTAACAGCTATGAATCAATTACTAGATAAACTAGTAGAAGGTTTGACTAACTGTGAAAGGATTTTAACTACTCCGATTCCTATGGCTTATGTTATTTATTTAAAGCGATTGTTGCTGATATATTTTTTGTTTTTACCTTTTCAATTAGTGACTTATTCCGAATGGTTAACCGCTTTTCTGGTATTTTTAATTAGTTTGGCTTTATTTGGTATTGAAGAAATCGGTAATGAAATTCAAGAACCGTTTGGTTACGATCAAAATGATTTATCATTAGAGCAAATTTGTCAGACAATTCAAAGTAATATGGAAGATATAATAGCTTTGTCCGAGAGCAATAATTCAGAAATTAAAAGGGAACAGGATGTAATGGAATTAGATAATTTTTATGGACTCAATTGAAATTACTGGTATTCGTTGTTACGGTTACATTGGTTATTTACCAGAAGAACAGGTTTTAGGGCAATGGTTTGAGGTTGATGTTACTTTGTGGTTAGATTTAACACAGGTTGGTCAAAGTGATGCTCTTACAGATACGATAGATTATCGCACCACAATTGAAAGTGTAAAAAATTTGGTGAAAACTGCTAAATTCGCCTTGGTGGAAAGGTTGGCAGAAGCGATCGCAGCGAGTATCCTAGAATCAGTTAAAGTGAGCCAAGTTAGAGTAAGATTAACAAAACCTGCTGCGCCAATTCCTGATTTTGGCGGTAAAATTACGATCGATATTACCAGGGTGCAACACAACTAATTTAAGGAAAATAGAAAGATGTCTTTTCGGATATTAAGTTTGGATGGGGGAGGAATTCGCGGTGTTATTGAAGCCGTTATTTTGGCAGAAGTAGAGAAGATTATCAAAGTACCTTTGAATCGTTATTTTGATTTAATTACTGGTACTTCTACTGGGTCAATTTTAGCAGCTGCGATCGCACTAGGTAAAAGTAGCGAACAAATTCTAGACCTGTATCGCAGAAAAGGCAAAATTATTTTTCCCTACACTAGTCTTTTTTCACCCCAACGATTGAGTTTAGTTCTAAAATATGGGCTGTCTGCACCTAAATACTCAGATCGAGGTTTAATTGAAGTGTTACAGACAGAATTTGGTAACACCAAATTAGGAGATATTAAATCATCTAGATTATTAATCACAGCTTACGATACTCTCGATCGAGAATTTATAGTTTTTAAGAACTGGCAAACATACAAACCTTGGATCAATACTCCCCTCTGGGAAGTATGCGTTTCTTCATCATCTGCGCCTACTTTCTTTCCCGCGCATTTACTAACAACTGAATCAAAAACCTATTCATTAATTGATGGTGGTATTGGTGCAAATAACCCTTCAGCTTGTGCAATTGCAGAAGCACTGCGACTTGAAAATTCCATCAAGGATATTGCTGTACTTTCTATTGGAACAGGAGATGCTACTCAACCTCTTCCTTTTGCCAAAGTTCGCTCTTGGGGAATAATTCAGTGGATTTGGCAAGGGCGTTTAATTGAAGTACTTATGAATGCTTCTGCTGATGTTAATGATTACATTAGTAGGGAAGTTATGAGTCCTCCAGAAATGGACAATGAAGCTTCTCCTCGTTATTTTCGCTTGCAACCTAAAATCACCAAAGATGCCATAGATGATGCTAGTGATGAAAATATCGATCGGTTAATTACACTGGCACAAATCTATGTGCAAGATAATAAAGATTTACTGACAAGCTTTTTGTCACAAATAAGTTCTTCATAGATTCAATTTATTAATTGTCAAAAAATAGGGGAAAAAGTCAAGATTGAGTAAATCACGAATCAACTAAGCTCTCATGGAGGTTTTATCATGTATTTGCATTCACGATATATTAGTTTGATCGGTGCTATATTGCTCCTCTGGCTGGCGGCTTTCTCCCAAGCCGAGAAATTATATGCACAGACAACATCTAGACCAAGACGTAGCCAAGCTCCACAAAGTAATATTTTACGGGATGACGATCGAATAATTAATCAAACTCAGTCACCTCCACCCGTCCCTACTCCTACTCCTCCCCGCCCTATTTCTGTTCCTGAAGGTAATATTTTACGGGATGATGAGAGACAAATTAATCAAACTCAGTTGCCTTGGGTGTTAGTTTCTAATCAGCCAAATCAAGAAGTTTCTTTGGTTGTTACTAACAAAATTTCCGGGTTTTTGACTAAAGAAGGTTTAACTCCGATTTCCTGTAGTACAAATCCAGTAGTAGTAATTTCTATTAATAATAAGTATGTAGCTTGTAGCTCACCTACAATAAAATTTCCGCCAGGAACTTATAATACAAATATACCTGATTTAGAACCTTCTGATAAATGAACTATGAAATATAACTTGGTAATTTATATTTCCTTGCTTGCTTGTGTAGTGAGTGCTTGTAGTTCTTCTCCTCAAGGTAATTTGCTCCGCGATGATGAATTATCGACTGCGCCTGCTCCTCAAGGAACTGTTTTACGAGATGATGATAATAAAAATCAATTTCAAGAGGGAGTAAATCAAGCAAAAAATGCAACAAATATGGCTAAGTCAGCCAAAACTGAAGCTGAGTTGAAAGTAGTTGTTAATCAATGGAATAAGGCAATTGAATTGATGAAATCAGTGCCAAAAACAGACCCAAACTACCAACTTTCGCAACAGAAAATAGTAGAGTATCAGAAGAGTTTAGGGGAGGTAAAAAAGAAATTACAAAAGTAAGTTTTATCTAAAAAGTAAAGTTGGGAAATCAATATGCGATCGCCTTTTATCATCCTCACCTTAATTACTGCTATCTTAGCTGGATTTCCTAACTTTAGTTCAGCAGTAGAAGATTTTGTCACTCCTGCACCTGTGCAAGATAGTACAATTCTTGATGATGCAGATAATTCGCAAAACAATTTCACGAAACAAGCCGAGCAACTTTTAAAAACAAGCGAACAACTATTTGCTAACCGTCAGTATCAAGAAGCAATTAATACCTTCAAGCAATTACGAGAAATTTATCAGAAAATAGGTAACAAAGAAGGTGAAGCAATCACACTTTTTAGAATTGGTTCTTGTTACGATCGCTTAGGTGAAATTCGTGAGGCATTAAATTACTATCAACAAGCTTTAGTTTTACGTAGAATCATAGGCGACAAAAGTGGCGAAGGTAGTATTTTAAATAGCATTGGTGGAGTTTATTTTCAACAGGGAAACTATCAGCAAGCTTTGGAATTTTATCAGCAAACTCTGCAAATTCGTCGCCAAGTAGGAGACAAACTTGGCGAAGGACGTACTTTAAATAATATTGGTTTAATTTATGAAGCTTTGGCAGATTATCCCCGTGCTTTAGAAAATTATCAGCAAGCTTTAGTAATTTTTCAAGTTCCAGAAATTAGAAATCGTCAAGGCGAAGCTGCCATATTAAATAATATTGGCTTAATTTACAATCAACTTGGTCAATCTATCCAAGCATTAGAATTTTACCAAAAAGCGTTAGCAATTCGCCAAGACATTGACGACAAATCAGGCGTAGGTACAACTTTACATAATATTGGATATATTTACGATCAACAGGGTAAATATTCGCAAGCTTTGGAATACTATCAACAAGCTTTGCAGGTAAGGAAAGCAGTAAGCGATCGATCGGGAGAAGCCTTAACTTTAAATAACATAGGTTTAGTTTATGATAATTTAGGAAAATATTCTTTAGCCTTAGATAATCTTCAGAAAGCTTTAGGAATTTTTCAAGGAATTGGCGATCGAACTAATGAAGGTAACACCCTCGATAGCATTGGCACAGTTTATAAAAATCTGCGTCAATATCAACAATCTTTAGACTCTTACCAACAAGCATTAGCAATTATTAAAGAAGTTGGCAATCGTAACTTTGAAAGGTCTACACTTAGTAACATCGCTCAACTTTTAGCGCTACAAAATAAACCTGAATTAGCAATTTTATTTTATAAACAAGCAGTTAATGTTACCGAATCAATTCGCTCTAGATTAAGTAAACTTCCATCCGAACAACAGCGTTCTTACACAGCTACAGTTGCCGATACTTATCGCTCTTTAGCTGATTTATTATTGCAGCAAAATCGCGTTTTAGAAGCCCAACAAGTTTTAGATTTATTGAAAGTGCAAGAAATAGAAGATTATTTGCAAAAATTTAGAAGTGACGAGCAAAATTCCCCAGAATTAGAATTATTGCCTCAAGAACAAAAAGTGCAAACAGATTATCTTACCATGCAAAACAAAGCTATTGAATTGGGCAAAGAACTGAATAAACTACAAAAAATACCCGAAGCAAACCGCACGCCTGAACAACAAAAAAGAATTGCCGAATTAATCCAAATTCAACAACAAATTCGCGCTGAATTTAATAACTTTATTAACAGTCCCGCAGTCATCGCATTAACACAAAAACTCACACAAACTACAAGCGGGGAAAACTTAAATTTACGAACTCTCAATAAATTACAAGCACAATTAAAACAGTTGTCACAAAACGCTGTTTTACTTTATCCTTTAATTTTAGAAGACCGATTAGAATTAGTATTAGTAACCAGTTATTCTCCACCAATTCGCCGCACAGTTAACATAAAACGTCAAGAATTAAATCGATTAATCGTAGAGTTTCGTTTAGCTTTACAACAAGCTAATGCTGATGCTAAAACCCCAGCAAATCAATTATATAATTTGCTGATTAAACCAATAGAAAACGATTTAATTCAAGCCAAAACTCAAACTATAATTTATGCCCCGGATGGACAATTACGTTATATTCCGATTGCGGCTTTGTATGATGGTAAACAATGGTTAATTGAGCGATTTAGCATTAATAATATTACTTCTGCTAGCCTTACGGATTTTAATAGTAGAAATGTTTCCCAACTCAAAATTTTAGCCGCAGCTTTTACTCAAGGTAGTTACAATGTCACTGTTGGAACTCGTAAATTAACATTTGCTGGCTTACCTTTTGCGGGGCGAGAAATAGAAAATTTAGCAGCCATAATTCCCACTACTACTAAATTGATAGATAGTGCTTTTACGCCTCAGTCTACTGTTCCTAGATTAAACGAATATAACATAGTTCATTTGGCAACTCACGCTGCTTTTGTAATTGGTCAACCCCAAGACTCATTTATACTTTTTGGTGACGGAAGTCGGGTAACATTGCGTGATGTAGAAACTTGGTCATTACCAAATGTAGAATTAGTAGTTTTGAGTGCTTGCGAAACAGGAATTGGCGGACAATTAGGAAATGGCGAAGAAATTTTAGGTTTTGGTTATCAAATGCAATTAACTGGGGCGAAGGCTACTATTGCTTCTTTGTGGTCAGTTTCTGATGGTGGGACTCAAGTTTTAATGGATGCTTTTTATGCGGAATTACGCAAGGGAAATATTAGCAAAGCCGAAGCATTGCGACGAGCACAAATTGCTTTAATTAAAAGTAGAAATTTTCTGACAACTGCACAAAGAGGAAGAATAACTACTGCCCAGCCTACTCGTAATAGTTTAGCAGCTACAGTTAGCGATCGCCTAAATCACCCTTATTATTGGGCAGCTTTCGTTTTAATTGGTAACGGCTTGTAGTACCTAGTTGCGCTTTAGTGATCTTCTTTGGCGCTGAAGCGCAACTAGGTACCTATTTTAAAATTACAACGATTAGCCCAATTAATTTCTTGCAAAAATTCCTTAAAAGTAGTCAACAATTCGGAAATTCCCTCTTCTCTTAAATACTTAACATCAGTTTGATAATTTCGCATACCTCTAAAGATTTATCTTCTAAAAATTGAGAATACAGTTGACGATAGACTTAAAAATATTTCAATATGAAAATAGCGATCGCTTAAACAATAAATATAGCAGAGATAATTGACAATGGTTAATCAACAGCCAAACCTAGATAACGCCGTAGTATTTGAACAACTTTGGCAAATTAGCAACGAACTTCGCCAAAAAATAGAAGCACGTTTTACGCTACATCCAGATCCCTCGACAAAAGATTTAGAAGAATTTACTGGAATCGATCCTCATGTTAAAGGTTCAATGAAAACTTTTTCAAGTTCAGAAATTGATTGGTTTGTGCATTCTTGGCTGCGTAATTCCAAAACTGGTTTTAGCATCGTGCGTCTAACTACTTGGTTAAAATCTCATATTGCTGTTCCTCATTTAGCGTTTGAATTCAGCAGTTTTGGCAATATTCTGTTTTATATTGATTACGTTCCTCGCAACGATCTTTTGATGAATTTAGATGATTTAGATCGATATTATGAACCAGTTAATCAAACATTTTTAACATTACAAGCTGATTCTCGACTTTCTCCATTCATTAGTAAAAGTTTGCACGTTCGATTATTTCAATCGCCAATTAATTTATGTTGCACTTGTCCGCCTACAGAAGATTTGTTGGGGCTGATTCGCACAATTTCCCATGAAATGTTAGATCGTTGGTTAGGTTGGGTAGATGTAGCTGAAGCTGTTCCCGAATCAATGCAAAAAGCTTTGTTTGAGCGCGATTTATTTATTCGTCGTAGCAGTGCTGAACGCGATCCAGGTAACAAAATGGCGGCGCAAATTTTAGGAAATGAATTAACAGATAAATTGGTCAAAGCTCTCTGGGGTGGCGATCGCTCTCCCAATTAAAAAACTTCGTGATTCTGCTATTAAGTTAATAGCAGAATCACACCTAATAAAAAACGAACCCAGACAAATTTAAAATAAAGATCTATACTAGTATTTTAACAAAATTTATTATTAGGGTGTGGAAAAATTAAGACGGTGCTTAATCAAAAAGCAGGAAAGATTCAATGAATCTCAAAACCTTTTATCCAAATCCCCAAGTATTTGGGCAGAAAATCCAGCAATTAGGCAAAAAATGCCAACAAATATTACTGAAACTGCTCTACAAACAGACTATTTTAATTCTAGGAGTTCTTTTCTGCACGGGAGTTGCAGGCGCGTTGTGGAATGTCTCTCGTCTGTCATGGAATTTGATCGAGTCTCAAGCACTGGAAAATGCAGCTTTATACGCACAAACTATCCAAACAGCACGTACACTTTATAGTTCAGAAGCTGTTAATCGGGTAAAAGAAATACACAGCATTACTGTCACCCATGATTATAAAAATAAAGAAGGCGCTATACCTTTACCAGCCACATATTTAATCGAACTCGGTAAAAAAGTAGTTGAAAGAAATGCCGGAATGTCGGTTAGATTATACAGCGATTATCCATTTCCTTGGCGAGAAGCAGAAGGTGGTGCTAGAGATGAATTTGAATTAGAAGCATTACGTTATTTAAGATTACATTCCGACCGCCCTTTTTATCGTTTTATAAAATCAAAAAATAGCCTAAAATTGCGTTACACCCAAGCCGACATTCTCGAACCTAGTTGTGTAGATTGTCATAACAAACACCCCAGCAGTCCGAAAACAGATTGGAAAGTTGGTGATGTCCGAGGAGTCTTAGAAATTAGTAGTTCTTTAGATAATTTGATGGAGAAAACTAATGAAGGTTTACAAGGAACTTTCATTACTTTAGGAATGCTGTCAATGTTTGGGCTTTTTGGTTTAACTTTAGTAATTACTAGATTACGCAATATTTCCAAAGAATTAGAATTGCGTGTGATTGAACGCACTTCAGAATTACAAAAAGCTAACGCTCAATTAGCAGATGAACGGGAAAAGTCAGAGCGTTTATTATTAAATATTTTACCAGAACCGATCGCTAATCGCCTCAAAGAAGGACACAAAAGTATTGCCGATGGCTTTACCGAAGTGACAATTTTATTTGCTGATTTAGTCAACTTTACTGAACTCTCGGAAAAAGTTACTCCCACTCAACTTGTAGCCTTACTAAATGAAATTTTTTCTGCATTCGATCGCCTCACAGAAAAGCACAGTTTAGAAAAAATTAAAACAATTGGTGATGCTTACATGGTAGCTGGTGGTATTCCCAACCCCAGACAAGATCATGTGCAATGCGTAGTAGAAATGGCTCTAGATATGCAGCAAGAAATCATAAATTTTAATGCGAAGAATGATTATAACCTAAGTATCAGAATTGGCATTAATACTGGCCCTGTAGTAGCCGGAGTAATTGGTACAAAAAAATTCATCTATGACCTTTGGGGCGACACAGTTAATGTTGCTAGCCGCATGGAATCTCATGGTATAGTAGGCGAAATTCAAGTGACAGAAAAGATTTATGAAATGTTAAGCGATCGCTACAATTTCCTGTCAAGAGGTTCAATTCACGTTAAAGGCAAAGGAGAGATGACTACCTATTTACTTATTGACAGAAAAGAGTAAAATGATCGTAAAATTAAACGGTCAGGAGGGTTAGTGATGACTCAACAATATAAACACTCCATGCTACCAGAAACTAATCACGATGAATTAGCAAGACAAAATTTCTTTCAAAGTCTGAGCAATCACGTTTTTCGTCAGATTGCACCAGGTAATAAAGTTATTTACGAAACAGTATTAAAACCAAAATTTGAACAACAATATCAGCGATCGCCAAAAGACCGTCATGAAGTGAGGCGTTTAATGCAAGACCAACCCTATTATCGTTGGTATGGAGCCTTAAAACGGACTACTCAAGAAATGATGTGGGAATCAGTTATTTCCAGTGTAGAACGCCAACTTCCTGAACTCATCGAACGCGCCAAAGAACAAGGTAGCAAACTCGGTACTTTAACCCTCGATCCTAATTTTCAAACTCCCAAATATCAAAAAGCAGTAGATATTCACTGTATGCCAGGAGGATATCACGACGAATCAATATTAGATGATGTTAGTGTTGGTGCAATTTACGATCGCTTCGCCTACATTTATGGTCAAGGTTGGCTAGGTTCGCTCAACGATGACATGGGTCAATCTGCCATTCAAAACTATCTTAAACAGCAACATCCCAACTTTCAACCTACAAAAATTCTTGATTTAGGATGTTCCGTTGGACACAGCACTTTACCTTACGTTGATGCTTACCCAGAAGCCGAAATTTATGCCATAGATATAGGAGCATCCATGCTACGTTATGGTCATGCAAGAGCAGAAGCTTTAGGAAAAAAAGTGCATTTCTCCCAACAAAATGCCGAAAAGACAAACTTTCCAGATCGGTCATTTAACTTGATTGTTTCCCATATCTTACTCCATGAAATTCCCGTTCCTGCTATTCGCAATGTGATGCGAGAATGCTATCGTTTACTTGCTCCTGGTGGGATGATGATTCATGTAGAAGGGTCTCTATTTCGGCACATGGATGCTTATCGTGCTTTCATGTACGATTGGGAAACTGCTAACAACAACGAACCATTTTGGAGTGCCATGCGCGATCTCGATTTAACGGCAGTTGTTAGCCAAGCAGGATTTGCCGCAGAAAACATAATTGAAACCTTTATTCCAGGTGGTAGTGGGATGCAAAAATCAAGCAACGACAATTCACCAAATAGTAAATTAAACATGGGAATGCGTTGGTTTTTATTAGCAGCAACTAAATAATTAAGGTAAGGGAATGAGCAAAAAAGCTAAAGGAAAACGACCTGTTTATTTTGATGACCCTCAGATTGATAAGATGCTAGCAATTATCATGGCTCTTACTGCTGAGGTTTCAGTTTTGCGCGATCGTCTCGACACTTTAGAACATTTAATCCAAGACAAAGGCATTATATCAATTGACGAAATTGAAACATACCAACCCGATGAACAAGTAGCCAAAGAGCGCGAACAGAGGCGTGCAGAATATATTGCCAGAGTACTCCGAGTTGTGCAAGAAGAAGTAGAAGCACTTCAACAGCACTAAATCCAAATTCTTTCCGATGATCTGAAATTCGGAATAACTTGCCGATTTTTATGCCAAAACCAATTAAAAGTAAAGTCCAAAGGTTTTGAATTTTTAACACAAATATCCACAGATGTTTGTACAGTGTTATTACAGGAGATTAATTAGGTGATTGTCACATCGGATTTGTTGACTTTTGATTTTGATGTAGTGACAGTTAACCCTCAAGGTGAGGAAGTTGAACGTATTCTCAGTTCAGCTAAATACCGAGTCGAAGAATTAGGAAATGGCGTAAGTTTAGAAATGGTTGCTATTCCTAGCGGTACTTTTTTAATGGGGGCAACTCATACAGAGGAAGGCAGGTTGAAAAATCAAAATCCGCAACATTTAGTAACTATTCAACCTTTTTTATTGGGTAAATATCCGGTTACTCAAGCGCAATGGGAAGCAGTAGCACATCTTCCTAAAGTTAATCAATTTTTACATCCTGACCCATCAATTATTAAAGCATCAAATAAACCTGTGGAACAAATTTCTTGGGATGATGCGATCGAATTTTGTGCTAGATTATCTCAACATACAGGAAAACAATATCGACTTCCCAGCGAAGCAGAATGGGAATATGCTTGTCGCGCCGGAACTACCACACCTTTTCACTTTGGAGAAACTTGCACAACTAAGTTAGCAAATTATTCAGGAATAGACTGGGAATATATGGGAAAAATTTGCAGTCGTGGTGCTTATGGCGCAGGGCCAAAAGGACAAGATAGGAGAGAAACAACACCTGTCGGAAGCTTTCGGGTTGCTAATAGTTTCGGACTCTATGATATGCACGGAAATGTTAGAGAATGGTGTGCCGATTTTTGGCATGAAAATTATCAAGATGCGCCGACAGATGGTACTGCTTGGGTGACAGGTGGAGATAACGAAAAACGGGTTTTGCGTGGTGGTTCTTGGAATACTGGGCCAATCAAATGTCGATCGGCTTTTCGCAGTGTTTTAGAAGCAAATGCTTCACTGTATGATGTTGGTTTTCGGGTTGCTTGTTCTTAGTAGATTGCAAAGTAATGAGGTGGTTTTAGTTACTGTTGCTGCTGGAGGAACTGGACATATTGCGGTGCAATAAGCTATATTTCTCAATGCTTCGCTGGAAGACTTCTGAAGATGTTTCCCACCTTTTGATAGAGTGGAAAGGAATAAACCTTCTTGCTTTTCAATCAGCTTGAGCTAGATTAAGCAGGATGTGTCAGATACAATCAAGCGGAGTTAGATAATTAAAAAAATCCGATCGCCCTCCCACCACCAAAAATCCCCCCTCAATTAATTTTAATGAGAAAAAGTTTTAATTAACAACGAGAATTTTAAAATAAATTAACCATCGCGTAATATTTATTATTACTAAAGCAACAAAATATCATTTAATACCTGTATCATCTAATACCTTTTTTTCCAGAGGATTATAGTTTCATAAGCACCATAGCAATTTGTTAAATTGCCCAAACTCACCCAAATTCATCATTAATAATTATGTCAGAACAAACCCCAGAACAACGCCAAGAAGAGTACTTGAACGTTATCGATCAACTATTAAAATGCCCCAACGGACAAGAACCGGAAGTATTAGATGCACACTTAGACTTAATCGATGAAAACTTCATCAACACAATGGTACAAGTGGCAGCAGGATTTGCACATAATAATAATCACGATGCAGCTAAATTTTTAATTCATGTCGCCCGTGAATTGGCGAAACAATTGGGTTTATATCCCGAACAACCAACTGCTGCTGTTCCTAGTGAAGCATAATTAGAGGAAGCTATGACTGGGGAAGAAGCAGCAGAAATTGCTCTGGAATTTCTCATGACAGATTGGGCAATTCCATCTGAAGATTGGGAGTGGTTTACTGTTTTGAACTCTCGCTATGTGAAAAACAGTTGGTTTGTGGTAGAAATTGGCATTGAGGGATTACCTGATAAATGGGTTCTTCAGGTTTACGAACATGGAGAATGCGACCCAAATTATACTTTTAATTCTCCAATGAAACCCGGCTCGGAAACTACTGAACTTGATGAATTTCCCGAATCAGTAGCAGAGATGATCGCAAAAGAACGCAACGGCGGGATTTTAAGTGTTAACTAAAGTTGCTAGTTAAAAATATTGTCGCTTTGATCCCCCCTAACCCCCCTTAACAAGGGGGGAACCGGATTCAAAGTCCCCTTAACAAGGGGGGAACCGGATTCAAAGTCCCCCTTAACAAGGGGGGAACCGGATTCAAAGTCCCCCTTAGTAAGGGGGATTTAGGGGGATCGGTTGACTAAATCATCGATCGCCAACTTCCCCCAAAAGCTTGCGATGAACATTTTCCAAGTGGTACTTTCTTATAGCTACCTGGAAAAACGAGTTATCCCAACTCAAATTCATCATGAAGCGATCGCTCATCACAATTCCGCTCACATTAATCCTGCTAGAATCAACCATACCCTTGGCTCTAGCCGCACCACCGAGACAACCAGACAAAACCGAAGAATGCGAACTTTTGATAGTTGGAGGGGGACTGGCTGGTTCTGCTGCGGCTTACGAAGCCTTACTCGCCGGAAGAACAGTTTGTCTAACCGAAATTACCGACTGGGTAGGCGGACAAATTTCCTCTCAAGGAACCTCCGCACTCGACGAAAAAGCCACCCAACGAAAACTTTTGTATTATCCTCGCGGTTACTTAGAACTTCGCAAACGAATTGAAGAACATTATGGCAGACTCAACCCCGGAAGATGTTGGGTGAGTGAATCTTGTTTTTACCCTTATGACGGACACAAAATACTGTTTGATATCTTAAAAGATGCTGCCAAAAAAGGCAAAGGTAATCTCAAATGGTTTCCCGCAACAGTAATTAAAGAACTCGATATTAGTTCCGATGGTAAACAAATTCAAAGTGCGATCGCAATTCAACACCAACCCGCCAAAGGTACACCACCATTAAACACTCTCCCACTATCGCGCACAATTGAAGATACTTATCGCTACGAAAACTCCCCCCAATTTGATAAAACCATCATTCGTTTTGTCCCGAAAAAAAATAACAAATCAAATCAAAAACCCCGTCCCGCAGACTGGTATGTAATAGAAGCCACCGAAACCGGAGAATTAATTGGTTTAGCAGACGTTCCTTACCGTTTGGGTATCGATCCTCGTTCCTATTTAGAACCTTCATCCTCCACAGAAAAAGGCGATCGATTTTGCACCCAAGGCTTCACCTACACTTTCGCAATGGAAGCAACCCAACAGCCACAACCGCAAACCATGCCTTCATTTTATCCCCAATATGAGCCTTATTACAGTTACGAATTACCCCGGTTAGCCAGCTTCAACTTAGTTTTCTCCTATCGTCGCATCCACAGCGCCAAACCAAACCAACCATTACCAGGAGACTTCAAACAATACCCCATAAATCCTGGTGATATTTCCATGCAAAACTGGACTTGGGGAAATGATTATCGTCCTGGAACTTCTCAAGATAACCTTATATATACCCGCGAACAATTGCAAGAAAGCGGACAATTAAACCCCGGTGGATGGATGGGAGGACTCCGCACCGAAACCTTACGCAAAGGTGAAGAAAACGCCCTTGGTTTTTATTACTGGTTAGCCGCAGGAACCACAGATTCCCAATTAGGTAATAACGTAAAAACACCTTATCCAAACTTGCGTTTTGTCAATGGTTTAAAATCACCAATGGGAACCGCACATGGTTTATCCAAATATCCATATATGCGCGAAGGAAGACGGATCGTTGGTAGACCAAGTTACGCACAACCAGATGGTTTTACCGTTTGGGAAATTGACATTTCTCGGAACAACTTCCGCCAAGAATATTATAGTCAAAACCTTTCCCCAGAAGAGTATCGCCGTTTATGGGCGACTTTATCGGGGTTAAATGCTGCTTCGGTAATTTCAGGAGAATTATCTCCCGAACAAGTGAAACCAAGATCCCGTGCTAGCATTTTTCCTGATTCTGTAGGAATTGGATTTTATGCGATCGACTTTCACCCCTGCATGGAAAAAAGTCCCCCAGAAACACCAGGAAACAGAGAACGAGAAGGTACCAGAAAAGCACAAGGCGCAACTTTCCCTTTTCAAGTTCCTTTAAGAGCAATGATTCCCCAAAAAATTGACAATATGTTAGTAGCAGGAAAAAGCATTGCTACCAGTCACACAGCAGCAGCAGCTTATCGCGTCCACTCTTTTGAATGGTCAGTAGGTGCAGCAGCAGGAACTACTGCCGACTTCGCTTTAAAAAATAACATTCTTCCCTATCAATTAGTAGATGATTTACCTTCACCAGAACCACAATTAGAAGCATTGCAACGCCGTTTAGAAGAAAACAAAAACCCCGTTGCTTTCCCGAATACCTCAATTTTGAATCAATCTTGGGAAGAGTGGAAGTGACAGAAGAATGGGGAATAGGGATGACAGGCAAGATGCCTGTCCTACGGGACTGGGAGATTTTTTAGTCTCTATCCGTAGGGTGCGTTACGTTATCACTAACGCACCATTTCCCAAGCTCAATTGAGCTCTCCAGAAATTAAAGGTGAATTCCCGGAACCCTTGTAGAGACGTTGTATACAACGTCTCTACTTTTGTGGAGAGAGGTCTAATAGACCTCTCCACAAAAGTAGACAATCTCTATCTTTTATCTGTGTTTATCTGTGTTCATCTGTGGATATCTGTGGTAAAAAATCCTAGATTTGGAACTTTTGCCAGAAGTCTAATCTAAAATTGGAGTGAATAAAAAATTTAGGAGAGACTGATGAAAGCCGTTGAAGTAACAGGAACTTTAGATGAAACAGGTCAATTATTTCTCGATCGCCCTATCGAAAATTTCCCACCCAGTCGCGTGCGAGTTATTGTACTTTTTCCCGATGTTACTGAAGAAGTCGAAACCGATCCAGAGGAGTCTTGAGCAGTTAGGTAATTTTTACTCAACCTCGTCCATTGTCCATTAATATAGATGAATAACTAGTTGTATCAATTTGTTAAGTTAATTCGGGAACTGCACTATGACTAAAACACTTTCAGCAGCAATCTTTGGGATGGCAACCGCGCCGACTCAAGCTCCTGAACGCTCTAGTCAAGTTACCCGCAAGCTTTACCCCAACTACAAAATAATTGTGCTGGACGATGATTTCAACACCTTTCAGCACGTTCATGATTGTTTGGTGAAGTATATTCCTGGGATGACGACTGAGCACGCTTGGGAGCTCACCAATCAGGTACACTATGAAGGTCAAGCTATTGTTTGGGTTGGCCCTCAAGAGCAAGCGGAACTCTACCACCAACAGTTGAGTCGCGCCGGATTAACTATGGCTCCCCTAGAAGCAGCATAAAATTATGAATAATTCCCCTGGCGGTAGGTTAGTTCTCACTCATTCCACGCACATTCCCGGTTTAATTGCCGTTTTGGAACGACTCACTAAATATAATGGTATTCAAACAATTACTCCCGCAGTAATTGGTAGAGCTAAAGGTCATTCCCCACGCTTGCAATTAAAAGTTTCTGTACCAATTCTCGGTGGTTTTAAAATAATAGCCCGCCAGGGTAAAACTTTCCAAGAAGTTTTTATTATTACTAGCTGCCCAAAAGATGAGTTAGAAGCAGCAATTTTTCAAGCTATGAAATGAAAGTAAAAATTGCAGACTATCAATCGATAGTCTGCAATTTTATAATTAACTTAAACCGATATCTTACCTGCGATCGCGCTCCCATCGATCTATAGCACTTTGCAAAAGGTCGGTACGGCAGGAACTTGGGCTGCGTCGCCGTTCGTAATCAATCAATCTTTCTACCTGTTTGCGATCGCCTTGGCTTCTTTGGAGTAATGATTTATAAAGCTGCATTTCTTGACCACTACTCGTATTTTTGGCAAGCTGAATTTTTTTACCAAAACCTGTGTTTGCAGACTTTTGATTTGCATAATTAGCTAATAAAAAAGCTAAGATTAATGCGAATATTAAATAAGGTATTTTATCTGGAAAGTGCGTCACAAAATAAACTGTCAGCAGGAAGATTACTATCCCAGCTATTAACTGATTAAACGAAAGTTTATACATACTAATTGTTGCGATTTAGTTTCAGGGCTGTTATATCTTTGTATTTAATTCTGATAGTAAACTTTAGAATTATGGGTTGTCATCGGTAAGTTCACGCAGTAAATTAGAAAAATAAATGTTGCTAAATAAAATATACTTAAGTATAATAAATAATGGTAAATAAACACCAACTAAGTAATTTTCTCAGAAAAATATCTGGCGGTTTTAACCGCAACTACATAAACAAAGTCCGCCTACGCGGACTTATTAATAATCAGATAATGGACAATAATCAAAAACAAAAAGATAGCAGATTTTTAATTGAAAATCTGCTCCTTTATAATTAAGAATTACTTTGCTACTTGCTGTAAAGAGAAACGGTGTAAAGGGAGAATGATTACACAACAAACTGTCAAAAAGTAAGAGATAGCTGCCGTTATTTGCAAACTCATCAATAAAATATCCCAATTTGGTAATTGCAGCTTTTGAGCAAAATCAGCTACACAATAAACCATCCAGTAGGTGAAGATCATCAAAAATAGCGATCGCTCTGTCTCTTCCCTCTCATTTACCTGAGTTGGTTTGTTACTATTAATCAACCAAAGCCCAGCAATAGAGGCAATAAAAGAAGCTAAAAGTAAATAATCATGCCAGTGCAAATTTTCGATTTGCATATCCCCGCTTATTCCCTAATTTTGAATTGCAAATCAGTCTAAGGGATTAATGTTTGGCGACCAAGCGATAGTTACAAATTGCAATAGCTCTTAACAATTTGTTTCCTTGCAGATGAGATAAAATAGACTTCTGGCAAAAGTCCGAAATCTTGGTTTTTTTAACCACAGATATCCACAGATAAACACAGATGAATACAGAGATTGTCTATTTTTGCCAGAGGTCTAATAGAGATCTCCAGAAATTAAAGTTGCGTTGTCTGAAACTTTTGTAGAGACGTTGCATGCAACGTCTCTACATTCTTTGTTGGAGATGTCTAATGAGCTTTTATTTCTAGATGTCACCCGATAAGCTATTTATGCAACTCTAAGCTAAAAATTTTTGGAAGAAAACCTGTAAGCCAGCAGAGAACCACTTGTAACCACCAAAGCCAAAGCTGATGGAACCAAGGGAACCCAGCCTCCCAACATCAACAAGCTAAGGCATAATCCATACAAAAGGCAAAGAATAAGTGTTAACCCAACACCCAACCACAATACCGACTTATTACACCAAGCTAAAATACCTCCAATCAAAGACCAACACCAAACCCAAAGGAATTCACCACCTTTGGGCCAAACCCATAATAAAGGTCTGCGATCGAGAACCGCACTAATTATTTGACTAACCATCTGTGCTTGCACTACCACCCCCGGCATCGGTTTATGAGGCCATTGACTTGCACTGTAAGGCGTATCCCAATAATCGTGGAAGCTTTCCGCAGTCGTACCGATCAAAACAATCCGATCCTTGACCAAATCAGAAGTTAACTTATTATTTAAAACATCTTTGAGAGTAACTTCTGGAGCAACGAAAGCAGCAGAACGCCAGTTGAGTAAAACTTGATGACCTAAATTATCTATACCGTGATATCCGCCACTATTCGATTCTAAGTTTTTCAATAAAACATTGCCAAATTGCCAGTTTTTTTCGGGAGTTAGTTTAGTTTTAATACCGTAAGAAGCTAAATAACGAGTTGCCAACTGAAAACTAAGAGATTTATCTGTATGGCAAGGAGAAGCGGGAGCCATTGCTAATAAATGACGACGCAAAATTCCATCAGGATCGAGTACAACATCGCTAAAACCTAAGCGTTGTGTCGGAACTTCTGGAGGTGATGCCACGCCAGAATTTTTCTCGTCTTCACTCACTTTGCAAATAGCAATAAACCGATCGCTCTTTTTCATCCAATTAGCTAAATTTGGATAATTTGCTTTCACAGCAGCTTCACGATAGATATCCAAACCAATAACACGCGGTTTGAATTTCTCCAGTTTTGCGATGAGTCGAGCCAAAGAACGATCTGATAGAGATGCTCCCCCTCTTTCTAAAGGAGGTTGCGATCGCACATCAGCTTCGGTCACTGTCACAATTAAAATTCGTGGATCTGGTTTTTCCTGGAGCCGCGATCGCATTAAAATATCAAAAAATTGCAATTCCCAAAATTGTAAAATTCCCTGCGATCGCATTACCATCATTCCCGCACTTACTGCGATCGCCATCGTAAAAATTGCCCCTATAATCTGTCTACTTGGTAAAATATTATGAGAAATCTTTCTCGTTTTCTGAGTTTTTTCCGGCCAAACAAGCGGGGATTCAGCTGGATTTTGACAAATTACTGGCAACCAACTAGCACAGGGATAATCATTCTCTAAACCTTGTAATCTTTCCCCCGCTTCTCGCACCGCTATATAGAAAGATTCCCCATGAGAAAACGCTTCGAGAAAATGTTTTAAAAATTCTTGAGCCACCAAATCTGGTACTGGCTCCCGCATCACAATCATTTGCGGAATGTGCAGAGAACTTAGTTGGCTAGCTAATCCTAAACCTTCGCAGGAGTTAAAAATTGCTAAACGAAGACCTTGTTTAATTGCTGCTTTCAAACTATTTTTTAATTGCGTAATTGTTAAACTATCATTTTGGTTGATATAAAAATTTCCCGTTTCTCCATCAGCCTGTGTCAAACTATGTCCCGCAAAAAAAAGAATATCCCAACCTTTTTTATCCCAAAGCCACCGATCTAACTCCCGACGTTGCGGCTCTACCAAAAAAATTGTTTCTGCTCCCGGTAATTTTTCTAGCATTATCCGGTCTTTTTGTACATCAATTCCTTGACTATTCCCCAAAATCGCTAAAATTCTGATTACTTTGCTAGAAGGCTTTTTTAATGATTGAATTGGTTCATATTCTGGCGCACTTAAACAAGCTACTGCATGAGGGTAATCCTCGAAAAAATTCCATAAATGCCAAGGGAGACGACGAGTGCGATCGTCCTCTGTTTGCAGGATAACTTTAATTTCGTCTGTAGTTGCTAATTTAGTACGTAATTTTTGGTCTATATTACGAAATGAGTCAGATTTCAGCCAGGAATTAATAGTATTTTGTAGATCGTTACATAAATTATCAAACTCCACAATGGAAACATTAGTTATATCTTCTTCTTCTATTTCAATTTCTTCATCGCTCTCATTTTTCCGCCAAAATATGCTACAATAAAGAGATTCATAAATTAACTTATAAAGCAACTGCCAACGTCTATAAAGTGCGATTAATTCTGGTGCTGCGGGTAAACTCCCCGTTAATTGAAGTGGTACGGAATTTTCATCTTCAGACAACTGAACTGTAACTGAAGGAAAACCTCTGTTTAAGTCTCCTTTCCCCAAATTCAATCCGACTAATTTACCCATAATTGTCAGCCCGGAGAAGTTCCAAAAAAAACAAAATCTTCTTTTATGCTGACATCACCTAACGCCACTTGGATAGAGAAACTTTTTCCGTAGGGAGACTTAAATCTTTTTAACTGAATATAGTTATCATGACTCCTTGACTGGACTTCTTGCAGCATTACTCCTAGTTCAGATAGCAGACTCAATTTGATATTAGGTGGTAGGTAAATTTCTCCACTCCCCGGATACAATTGTACTCGGATAGCAACTTTTTCATCTACTTCCTGGGTCATACCAACTAACAGTATTAACGCAGCACCTTTTAGTTCCATTCCCAAGTCAATCAGTTTAGCACCCTTCACAGGAACTTGACTCAATACAGAATCATTTCTAAACTGAAAGGCTAGAGTTCTTTGCTCTGTATTTAATAGTCTATCAATAGATTGCCAACCCCCCTCAAAGATATTTTGCAGCCATAAACTTAAGTTATATACTTTTGGCTGGTTGACTTCACCCACAGAAACTAAGTTTCTCGCATTATTGTATTGATTTTCCTGGTGTAAAAGTCTTTTTTGATATAATTGTTGGCGCGTTTCACCATTAGCAACGATCGCCGCCCATTGTTCAAATGTTACATTAAGTCGAGGCGAATAATTAGTTGGCTGACTCAATTGTTCCAGTAATGTTTCTGTTTGCGATACAGATAGAGTTGGTAATGTTTTAACTTCTAATTTTTCAGCAAAAAAGAGTTCTTGTGCTACCCACATTAAGTTGAGGTCTTCAATTAAATCTTCTTTATCTAAAGAGTAAGTTCGATCGATCCGATCGTACATTCCTTGTCTTTTAATTTGTTCGTGGGTAGCATATCCCCACACCTGCATGGACTGTTCATCCAAGTTTAACTGCACAGCTAGATAATAGTTAGCTGCCCAATTAGGAATATCCACCCATTCTTGAGGAATCCTAAATTCATAAAAGTAGCTTTTATCGGTTGGTATTAGTACCAATTGAGTGTTACCAAAACTTAACTTTATGCCGTTTACTACTTCCCAAAAGCTTGGTAAACTAGCCTCATCCGACCAAAGTTTCAGATTTTCTTGTAGATCGGGATCTTCTGCAACCCAATTCAAAAAACTGTTAAGGCATAAACAATTTAAATAAGCATTCCAACGAGTCGCCGCATTAGAATATTCCTGCTTCTGGATTTGTTGCCACGCTTTTTTCTGTTCTTTAGCTGTCAGCTCTATCCATATTTGTTGGGGATAAATTACCATTAATTCATCTAACTTCAGCACCATTTATCTTGTTTCCTCTGCTTAACTTTACTCGATCGGCTCCAATCATTATTGGTACAATGTTAACTAATTAACTTATTAATATGAAAGAGTGAACTTTTGCAAATTGTATTCCTTTAAATTGGTTTCCCTACCCGATCGCCAATTGACCATTTCCCAACAGTCTGTAATGTAATATTTCAGACTGGAGGATGGGATATCATCTCCGGCTAATCAGGCATAGTATCGTGAATGAAAAACCTTGTAGAGACGTTATATATAACGTCTCTACAAATTACGGGTAATCAAGCGGACATGATATGAGTTGACATTCACGATCCTATTTATTTATGGGTTGGGTAAGAAAGCAATTATGCAGTTTTCTTGAATTGTTATTAGTTTAGTGCAAAAAGGCAGTTGGCGCAGCCTGCCAAAGGCGTATGAATCCTTGTAGAAACGTTGTATACAACGTTTCTACATTCTTTGAAAGGAGAGGTTTATTTCTCGGAAAAGTTGGGTGAGAATTAGACAGAATTACAAAGAGTGCATAAACCGATCGCACTTGCACCCACTAAAAGATATAGATACATTTTAGCTTTAGCCCTTTCTTGCTTCTTTTAAACAATGAACAAAAAACAATCCCGCTTAATCAAACTTAGTTTTACCGCTACTTTAGCAGTCCTTGGCTCGATCGGCTTTTCCATAATCGGACTAGCGCAGCCTATTTCATCTAGCGATCGCAATTCTGATAAAATACAGATTCGCTTTCCACAACAGAGCTCAGACGGATCGAGCCGAGGAAGACCAGGACGCAGAGGAGGAACAGGAAGTCGAGGCGACTGTCCTCCTGTAGATATGCAACTAACAGCTTTAATCCCAAACAGTAACTTAGGTTCTTCTGTAGAAGCTCATCCAACATTATGGTTTTACATTCCCTATAAGTCCAGTGAGGTAGCTACCGCAGAATTTTCCTTGCAAGATGAACAAAATAACGACCTTTACCGGACTAAATTCACCTTACCTGAAACACCAGGTATCGTCAGCTTAAATCTGGCACCAGCACCATCATTAGAAATTAACAAAAATTACCAGTGGTACGTCAAAGTTTATTGCAGTCAGCAGAAATCATCCGCCCCTAATTTTATTCGAGGATGGGTAGAACGGGTAGCCTTAAAACCCGAACTAGAAAAACAATTACAGACAGCCACCACACCGCGAGAACGGATTGCGTTTTATGCCCAAAATGGAATTTGGTATTCCGCTTTAACGGAGTTAGCAAAACTCCACGTTGCCCAACCGCAAAATACTACTATTAATAACGATTGGGCTAATTTATTACGAGATGTAGGTTTAGAAAATTTAGCCCAAAAGCCTATTGCGGGAGAAGTCAATGCCCAAAGGTTTTAGGGACTGGGGACTGGGTAAGTTTTGAGTTTTGAGTTTTGAGTTAGGAAAGGCAGAAGGCAAAAGTTAAAAATTCCCCTTGTCCCCCCATCTCCCCATCTCCCGACTCGAAAATTTTCTTATTAACGCAAGTTGCTAGTTATTAATTCTTTCGGAGTTCCCCCCTTATTAAGGGGGGCGGAGGGCAGGGCTAATTCATGGTCATCAAATAAAATTAACCGGATGGGGGGACAAGGGGACAAGGAGACAAGGGGACAAGGGGAAAGATGATTTTTCCGTTGTTTGCATTATCTCTCCTTCACAAATCA
>NZ_JADEWG010000054.1 GCF_015207735.1 [Phormidium] sp. LEGE 05292 | reverse complement strand
CTGCCCCCCTGCCCTTCTGCCTTCTGCCTTCTGCCCCCCTGCCTTTTATTTCTTGCTCGGCATGAAAATATTAAATTAATCTAAAACTAATCTGTAAAAAAACAGGCAAAACTTTTAAATTTAAAATTAATCCTCTTAACTTTTAGCAACACTTTGTTCTTCCCTAATATCAATAAAAATTAGCATAGCTGAATCCTAAAGGAGAGCTATATAATTAATCATATTTTAGGAAAATTTAACTTCAATTCGCGCTACTGAGCCATTTTTATAGATGTTACACAAAAAAGACTCTTCAATCGCCACTTTAGCTTTACTGCTAGCCCTGGCTGTAGTTCCTAAACCAGCAACTGCATCTCAAAAACACCAGCTTATTTTAGCCCAATCTTCCACTACTCCCACCACTATTCCCTTACCAAAGTCAGTAAAATCTGGCACTCTGGTAAGAATTGATGGTTCTAGTAGTACAGCCACATTTAACCAAGCTCTTAAAGAAAGTTTTGAAAAAGAATACCCAGGTACAAAAGTAAATGTTGGCTATCGGGGAACAACAGCTGCTTTAAACTCATTGGTCAAAGGAAATATAGATATAGCTGCTATTGGTCGTCCCTTAACTGATAAAGAAAAATCAAAAGGTTTAGTTGCCGTCGCTCTACCTAGAACTAAAATTGCAGTAATAGTAGGGCCAAAAAATAGTTTTCAAGGAAGTATCACAGACGCTCAGTTTGCCAGAATCTTTCGCGGCGAAATTAAAAATTGGTCAGACTTTGGCGGAAAACGTGCCAGAATTCGCTTGATTGACCGACCCAGAAATAGCGATACTCGCCAAGCTTTACGAAAGTACCCAGTTTTCAGCAATCGTCCCTTTCGCTCAGGCTCCAACGCTGTCAGACTATCACAAGATAGTACCAATGCAGTCATCAATCAATTGGGAACTAATGGCATTGGTTACGCTATTTCTAACCAAGTAACCAGTCGCCCAAATGTGCGGATCGTCTCAATGCACAAAGTTCTACCCAACGATCCCAAGTATCCTTTTTCACAACCAATCTATTACGTATATAGACGCAAAAACCCCAGTCCTGCTGCTTTGGCATTCTTGGGTTTTGCTAGTACACCCGCAGGTAAACAAGTAGTCAAAGCTGCTGCTGGTGTTCCGGTTGCTACCACTCCGCCAAAAGCAGTTGCGCCAAAACCACCCCAACCAACCGCACCCGCAGCTACAACCCCAAACCCAACTCCCGCCCCCATTGCCGAAACAGAACAAACAAATCGTGGCGGACTTGGTTGGCTGTGGTGGTTGATACCTCTATTAGCATTGTTAGGTATCCCGATTTGGTGGTTACTGAAAAATCGCCGCACCTCAACCGCCGCAGTAGATAGCCAAACACCACTACCTCCAGCAGGCGGTTCTACTACTGAAGCAACCACGCAAACAATAGTTCCCCCTGCTACCAGTACTACGGGAACTATTGCCATTCCCCCCACTCAGCTACAAGAAACAGCCAACACTGAAGAACCACTTTGGGGAGAAGAATCATCACCCACAACAGATACGCGAAGCGAAGCAGTTACTCCAGCAACAGCAACACCCAATTGGTTAGCAGGTGCAGCTGTTGTCGGTGGAGCAGCTTTAGCAGGAGCCATCGCATCAACAAACTGGAATAGCAGCATCACCCTAACCGCAGACAATGGTCAACAAGTTCTTGCAACTTGGCAAGTCTCAGAAGCTCACAAGCAAGCAGTAAGAGAACAAGGCGGAAGACAGCTGGCTATTAGGCTTTATGACATTACAGACATTAATCAAATTCAAAGCGAAGGTTGGCAGATTTTCCAACAGTTTCATGTAGATGAAGAAGCTAACGAGAAATTATTGCCGATATTGGTTGCCGATCGCGACTATAGCGCAGAAATTGGTTACTTAACAGAAGACAATACCCCTAACGGCACTCTGCACGATCGCTGGTTGCCCATAGCTAAATCTAATCCCATTTACATACCAGCTTCTGTCCCACCTGTTACCGAAGTTATCCCTCCAACCCCAGCACCATTAACTCCCACCACACCCGCAGACTGGGGAAGCAGCATCACTCTTACACCACAAAGCAGTCAACTCGCCCTTGCTGCTTGGCAAATATCGAATAGACACAAACAAGCATTGCAGCAACAAGGTGGAAAACAATTAGTATTGCGGCTTTATGATGTCACAGAAACTCCTATAGATGAGCAAATTCCAGCGAATTTTCCTCAATTTGCCGTAGATGAACAAGCTACCCAAATGTTAGTAGCCATACGGGAAACAAACCGCGATTATGTGGCAGAAATTGGCTACTTAACTGATGATAATCGCTGGTTATTGTTAGCTAGATCGGCTCCAGTACGCATAGTTCCATCCATACTACCAGATGCGGTCATTGCCACTACTCTTCCCACTCCTGTTGTTACCTCAACACCTACCAGTAATAGCAGCATTAGCTTGACACCATTTAACAGTCAACAAGCTATTGCAGCTTGGCAAATATCAGAAGAACATAAACAAACCCTGCAACAACAAGGCGGTAGACAGCTAGCTTTGCGGCTTTATGATGTGACAGAAATACCTGCTCAACCTGCCACAGAAAATTGGAGATTTTTCCAACAATTTAATGTGGATGAGCAAATTAATCAGATGTTAGTGCCGATATTAGTTAGCGATCGCAATTATGCCGCAGAAATCGGTTATTTAACAGAAGACGAACAATGGTTATTATTAGCCAGATCCGCACCAATCACAATTAGTAGCGATACTCCCCCAACCACAGAAATTGACCTAGCCCCCGGAGTCATCGCCGCACTAGGTTCAACTCCCGTTAATAGCAGCATTTCCCTAGCACCAAAAACCGCCAACCTTATTATTGCTAACTGGCAAATCTCCAATGAACATAAACAAGCATTACAACAACAAGGCGGAAGACATTTAGTATTGCGGCTTTATGATGTAACGCAAATTGCTCTAAACCAGCAAGAACCGCAATTTTTTCAACAATTTATCGTAGATGAGCAAGATAATCAAAAATTACTCGAAATAACTGTTGGTGATCGCAACTATGCCGCAGAAATTGGCTATTTAACAGATGACAATCGCTGGTTATTTTTGGCAAGATCGGCACCAATACATATAGTTTCCTCCCTTTCACCAGAAACCGAAATCACCCCAGAAATTAGCGAAGTTTCTTCTCTTTCACCAGAAACCGAAATTACCCCAGAAATAAACGAAGTTTCTTCCGTTGTACCAGCAACCGAAATTAGCCCAGAAATTAGCGAAGTTTCTTCCCTTTCACCAGAAACCGAAATTACCCCGGAAATTAGCGAAGTTTCTTCTCTTGCACCAAAAACCGAAATTAGCCCAGAAATTAGCGAAGTTTCTTCTCTTTCACCAGAAACCGAAATTAGTGAAGTTCAGCCAACATTAGATAATACGTCGATAGACTGGGAAAGTACTATCACCCTGACAGCAGAAAATGCTACGCCTGACGGCACGCTACGCGAACGTCAAGCCCTTGCAAGTTGGCAAGTTTCTTATAACCATAAACAAACATTGCGGCAACAAGGTGGCAGACAATTAGCACTCAGACTTTATGATGTGACTGACATAGATTTGAGTCAGGAAAACCCACAAATTTTCCAACAATTTCCAGTAGACGAACAAGTTAACCAAACATTACTACCTATACCACTGGTCGATCGAGATTATGTAGCAGAAATTGGTTATTTGACTAATGATGACAATTGGTTAATTGCAGCTAGATCGGCACCATTAAAAATGGCCTCTGATGTTTTGCCAGCCACAGAAATTGATTTAGGTATTTTAGGCTCTTTAGGTGCTTTAAGTGCTGTCGTTAACGAAGTAACTGATGTGCCATCAATTATTGATGAGAGTGACCGCACTCAGTCCGAAATAGAAGCCGCAAAATTTGATCTGGGATTAGAAGAATTAACCCCAGAAGTATTAGCAGCAGTAGATGAAGGACTTCCCGACTTACCTTCTGGGTACGACGAAAGTCGCATAGTTCTGATGCCTCGCGATCCTCAGTGGGCTTACACTTATTGGGATATTCCTAGACGACATAAAGAAGAATTGCGGCAACAGGGAGGTTCTCAATTAGCTTTGCGATTTTATGATGTCACTGATGTAGATATGGATTACCAAAATCCTCACAGTGTACAGGAATTTGAGTGCGATGAAATGGGGCGGGAATGGTATTTGCCTGTTCCGGTGAGCGATCGCGACTACATCGTAGAAATCGGCTACCTTACTAATGATGGTCGCTGGCTAATGTTAGCTAGGTCAAACTCTATCCACATCCCTCCCCTCTACCCCTCCAGTTGGTCAAATGACCAATTCATCACTATTCCTTGGGAAGAAGAACTAGAAAACAAGCAATTTTTAGATTTAGGTTCTCCGACTCAACAAGCAACTACCACACCAGCTAACAGTTTTCATGACTCCTTTTTTGGTGTGATACCAAGCCCAAATTTAGCAGCACAAACAGAAGCTTCTTATATTTTCCCCTCTGGTATCGGTCAATGGGCATCAGGAGTCGGTTTTTCCTCGGAAGCTTTAGCAGAACGTTCCCGCCAATTTTGGTTAATGGCAGATGCAGAACTCGTAGTTTACGGTGCTACAGAACCCGATGCTGTAATTACGATCGGAGGTCGTCCTATTAAAGCAAACTCAGACGGCACATTCCGCTTTCAGCTGTCTTTCCAAGATGGGATGCTTGATTTTCCGATCGAAGCCTTCGCACCCGACGGCGAACAAACTCGTTCCATTCACCTAAAATTCAACCGCGAAACTCCCGTGCGGAACACGAATACTCAAGAGGAAGCACAGGAGGAGTAGGGCAGAGGGACAAGGGGACAAGGCGACAAGAGAACAAGAGGACAAGAAAACTCTGTAACTCAAAACTCTCTCCAGGGCGGGTTTTGTTGTCAACTCTTCTGCTGTGTTCACAGAATTTTCTGCTAAACCCGCCCCTACAAACTCATACCAAATCCGGGTTAGTTACCCCTCTATCTTCTCCATCTTTCCTCTGCGTTCTCTGCGTCCTGGAGTGGTTCATTAATAAAAAGGGTTTTTCACCCGGATTTAGTATCAAAACTTACCCAGTCCCTAGTCCCCTTAATCCTCAATCAAACTGGGGCAAGTTAACACAAATACGTCTCTTGTCCCAACACCTTCAGTTAAGGGTTTGATGGGGGTGGTGTAGTGGAAGAATTCGCGATCGTTTACTAGCAGTAATTCCCCTGCGTTTAAAACTTGTTTGAAAACCGGGTCTTGTTTGGGA
This sequence comes from [Phormidium] sp. LEGE 05292, assembly GCF_015207735.1. GTDB lineage: Bacteria > Cyanobacteriota > Cyanobacteriia > Cyanobacteriales > Aerosakkonemataceae > Floridanema. Next base: position 34,540 of record NZ_JADEWG010000054.1, on the reverse strand, counting down.
GTTTTATATAAATGGGTTTCGCCGCCCTCAACATTGTGCCTATCTACTGCAAAAATTCCAATTAAGTCAGTGCCATCTCTATGAATGCCTTCTGGTGCTGGGTTGCCGAAATTTTCTGGTGAACAAGTAGTGCGAATTTGATGCACTCCTACTTCTAAGGCTACTGAGTTTAATTTGCAAAAATCGCTGAAGGCAAATAGCAGTTTTTTAAATTCAACTAATTCGATTAACCCATCATCTAATTCAGCGAATTCTCGCTTAACATCACCTAATAAACGGTTGTAATTTTTACTTTGAAATAAATGACCATGAGGTAGCTTGACTACTTCATCAGAAGAGACTTTAAACCGCGACAATCTTCTTTGGCGATATTTACCTTTGATGTAAGGATCTACAGGCAGGTCGTTAAAGAATGGTTTCAAATCTTCTAAACGGATGCGGTCTACTCTTTGCAATGTAAACATCATTGCATATTGCAATTCCGTTGAGCCTAATAAAGTTTGCATAGTAATTTTCCTTGATATGATTGATCCCCTTATATTCTTTGGGGTCATATTGTCCATTATAAAAGCTGCTCAAAAAAATGTTGTCAAATGGACAACAAAAAATCACAACTTATGATATGAAAAATTTTACTAAGCAATCATACTTAATCTAACTAACTTTTTACTGCTTTGACTAGAGCCTGACAAGCGCGAAGAAAGATCGCCACATCCACACCCAAAGCAATGTACTGCACCCCAGCATCAATCCATAACTTAGCGATCTCTGGGTTATCGGCAAATGTGCCAACAGCTTTTTGACTCTGGCGAATCTTCGTGACACACTGTTTCATCAATTCGACTACACGGGCATCGCCTACCTGTCCGGGAATTCCCAAAGACTGGGACAAATCATAAGGGCCAAGAAAGATGACATCAATGTGAGGGACGCTGACAATCTCTTCTAGGTTTTCTACACCCTTTTTGCCTTCAACATGAACCACTACTAAAGATTCTGCGTTCAATTTACTTATAATTTCTGTACCTGCGGCAGTATACATTCCAGCACGGGTATTCAAAGAAAGACCACGACTACCCAAGGGGTAATATTTAGCACTACATACAACTGCTTCGGCATCGGTTTTAGTTTCAATTTGTGGCACTTGGACACCTGCGCTGCCGATATCGAGGGCGCGTTGAATTTGTGGAGCATCATTTTTGCGAACTCGGACGATCGCACTAAGCCCCACACAATCAGCCGCCCGACAGAGATCTTCGGCTCCCAGAGTGTGTAGAGGCCCATGTTCCATATCAATAATCGCGAAATCAAACCCTGCGTGTCCACAAATTTCGATGAACGCAGGATAGGCACAATTAATAAATGGCCCGATGACGACTTCGCCTTGTTGAAGTTTCCGTTTAACTTGGTTTTTGCTCATATATTCAGTAGTCAGCAACATATTTAACTAAAATATATTAGTAGTGCAGGGGAGCAGGGGAGCAGAGGGGCAAGAAAACTCCTTAACTCAAAACTCAAAATTCTGTGTTGGTGGGTTTAGCAGACAATCTCTGTATCTCACACAAAATCTCTGGACTCTCACCCGCCCGTACAAACTCAAAACTTTCCTCCTTCTACTTTCTGCCTTTCTCTCTTCCCTTCTACCTTCTTGCAGTAGTTAGAAAAGCTATCTCATTTAAGTTGTGCCTAAGCATTTTCCGCAAGGCAGAAACGTTATCCTAGTAAAAAATTGATGATAGCCGTAACTTTTAATATAGACTTAGCCTATTGTATGGGTTAAGTCTCCTAGCCACCTGTACCCTCATGTCCTTGATAATCGTAGTTGCAGATGACGATCTGCCGATGCGTCTTTTTGTAAGTGAATATTTAGAAATGTGTGGCTACTCAGTAATAGCGGCTGAGGATGGTCAATTGGCGCTGGAGTTAGTTGAAAAGTATCATCCTCACTTACTGGTTACAGACATCATGATGCCGCGAATGGACGGCTATGAATTAGTGCGTCAAGTTCGTCAAAGTCCCGAATTTAGGTTGTTGCCAGTGGTATTTTTAACGGAAAGAAATTCTACTGAAGAACGAATTCGTGGCTATAAGTTGGGGTGCGATTCCTATTTACCCAAACCTTTTGAAATTCACGAATTAGGAGCAATAATTCGCAATTTGTTGGAGCGAGCGCAAATTATGCAAACGGAGTGGCATTTACGGATGCAAACACCCACATTATCAGGAAATGCTAACACAACTGCCCAAACAGCTGTTACTATTAGCAATTTGAGTAAAAGAGAGAAAGAAGTCCTAGAATTAATTACTCGCGGGTTATCAAATATAGAAATTGGCGATCGACTACATTTGAGTGCTAGAACAATTGAAAAGTACGTCAGTAACTTGCTCAGAAAAACCGAAACTAGCAACCGAGCGGAGCTAGTACGGATTGCTATTGAACAGCGTTTAATCGATTAATCAATTTCAAGGTTGGTTAACTTTAATTAACGGATTGTTGCTGACTGATAACATAGTTAAGCAAACCTTCACAGGCATCTAATAAAAGATCAATTACCTGATTAAATCCTTCTGGGCCACCATAATAAGGATCGGGTACTTCTTTGAGGTTATGCCTAGTACAAAAATCACACATCAGTTTGACTTTATCTTGATATTGGCGAGAGCGATCGATCGCCAAAATATCTCGATAATTCTCTTTATCCATTGCCAAAATTAAATCGAACTTCTCAAAGTCCGATCGCTGAAACTGACGTGCTTCACCTACTAATTGAATTCCTTTCAGTTTAGCTGCGACACTCATCCGCCGATCTGGAGGACTACCAACATGATAACTAGAAGTTCCCGCCGAATCACAAATAATTTCTTTGCTTAAACCAGCTTGGTTAACCAAGTGTTTCATAATGTTTTCTGCCGAAGGAGAACGACAGATATTACCTAAACAAACAAACAGTAATTTGTATGCCATCAATCAAGAGATTTGAAATTTTCAATGATCTACTTTACACCTCTAACTGCGATTTAGCCAGATCGCCCTTAAACCAGCAGCTTTTGCACCTTTATAATCTTCTGTAAAACTATCACCAATATGCCAAGCTGCATCAGCAGAACAATCATGTTTTGCTAAACCAGCAGAAAAAATTTCCGCTTCTGGTTTTGCTGCACCCACTTCTGTAGAAATGGTGACAGAGGAGAAATACTGCATCAACTCTAAAGCATCTAAAACCGAGTAAATACGGGAATCAAAATTAGATAGTACGCCTAAAGTGATTCCCAAATTTTGCCAATGTTCTAAAGCGGGAATTACATCAGCATAAATAAACCAAGGTTCAGCAGTGGCAAAATAATCATAAAGTTCCCCAAAGAAATTAGCAAAATCAGTAAATTTTTCCCAAACTCCTGCTTCTTGAAAAGTGTTAATCGCTACTGCTTCCCACCATTCAAACTCGCGCAAAGGGATTTCTTCTACCGGAACTCCCGGAAAAGCCATTTTCTCGCTTTTTTTAAAGCTGTTGTAGAAAGCTCGATCTAACTCTTCTAGCGAAACTTCTACACCAAACTTTTGAGCGATTTTTCCGTAGACTTCTCCCACACTACCTTTGATTCCAAATAGAGTGCCAACAGCATCTAAAAAAATTACCTGTGGTTGTTGCATTTAAACTAATTCTTCTTTTACTTTCAAACCATCTCTTTTGATAATATAAGCAGGAACACCGACAACTACACAATTATCTGGAACATTTTTAGTAACAACTGCATTTGCTCCTACGGTGACATTATTGCCCAAATTGATATTTCCCAAAACTTTTGCTCCCGCCGTTATTCTAACATTATTACCTATTTGTGGACGACCTGTTTTATCTTTATATCCAATAGAAACTTGTTGATTTATCCAACAATCTTCTCCTATATCTGCCATAATAATTGTGCTAAACCCATGTTGAATGAATAAACCTCCCCCAATATTACAAGAGGGATCGATAAACAGCGAAGGACATTCTGGATAAAATATTTTAATTATTTTCATTAAAAGTCTAGCTGAAAGGTTTCCTTTACTTATTCGATAGTAATAAAGATTGCGAAACTCTTTATTTCGAGAATTCAAAGTTAGTAAGTTGATTAAATTAGATGGTTCTTTCCACTCAAATACACTCACCCATTTTTGCACATCAACAATAATAATTTCCTTTTGTGTACTGAGGTAGAATAAGAGTAATTGAGGCAAAAACAGAGTCAATTCTAAAAAAGTAAAAATTTGATTAAAAACACCTTTCACAATCGCAACTCCTAAACTTTAAATACAATTAATTCTCATCTTTTTGTTGGTAAAAATTTAAATGGTAGTGATAAAGAGCAACAGGCTTTTCAGTAGCGATAAAATAACTAGGGTCCTGGGGAGACAAATAAATAGCAGTGATTTGTTCTGCTGTAATCGGCACATTTGATACTTTTTGCCGTTGATAAACAGTAGTAGTTTCTACTTCATTTAAATAAACTTGAGCAGTGCTGCGAAATATTTGTTGAGAGATTTCCGTAGCAATAAACTGATTAGAATTAGGCTGTTCAGTGGCGCGATTTGTCACCAGAGAAATCAGTTGTCGTTCTCCTGGCAAATAAGTAACTTGACGATTTGGGTTATCCCGATCGACATTTACAGAAAGAATAGATCGATCGCCCAAAGTAGCCCTAGCTATATTTAAACCATTAAAAGAGCGATCGGCAACCACACTCTTAGTTTTGAGTTTTGTTAGCGTAGCGGTGCGTAGCACGTTTTGAGTTTTGAGTAGGGAAAAAGGATACCCTTTTACTTGTGGTTGCTGTTGATTAACTTCTCCAAAACGCACCAAAAAATTGATTGGTTTATTTAAAAACTGTCGATTCCCCTCAAAACCTGGAGTCACAAAATCAGGAGCCAAAGGTGCTACCATTTCCACCAAAGTACTGCTAACATTCCAAGTACCCTTAATCCAATCGGGATAAACCAAATCTTCAGTTGCTTTCACTGCCGAAATCACAGGTTTAGTATCCCAATTAGGAAATTGCGACAACCTATCATTTAGTGTACCCGCCCTCACCCCAGTACACCAAAAACAACACACTAAAACCAAACAAAAAACCCAAAAACCTCTCACAAATCCTCTCTGTGTCCTCTGCGTCTCTGCGGTTTCAAACAAATTAAATCGCCTCCACAGGAACAGGTTCCCAAACCTCCCCATACTTCTCTTTTAAACCTTGCCAAGCTTCCACTTGCCCAGGTTCATATTCTCCCGGTTTTCCCCACTGCAAAAAAGCACTAAAAGCAGGTTCTTGCTGTTCATCTAGAAAGCGAATTGCATAAGTAGTAAAATTACCCCGTTTCGACTCCCCAGTTTCAAATTTCACCTGAGTAATTTTATCCATATTCAAGTGAAATTCAAAATCATCAGCGTGCATATTCGCATACTTACCTTTAGGAAGTTCCGCATAAAAAAGCTTTTTAATCGGACTACGGACTTCCAAAACTCCGGCACTACTAGTTACAATTAAACGCAGTGTACCTAAATTTTCACAAGCTTCCAGAAACTCTTTTAAATTAGCAGACATAATGATTTTGGTAGTTGGTAGTGGGTAGTTGGTGAGAATAAACATTAGGTTTGTTGTGACGACTTTAGTCGTTTTTTGCTGAAATTAAGAAACACTGAAGTGTTTACAACGAACCTGATGTCATTCTTTGCTGAAATTAAGAGACACTGAAGTGTTTACAACGAACCTGATGTTTAACTGTTTTCGTACTTTTCGTAAGCAGTTACGATTCTTTGTACTAAAGGATGGCGCACGACATCTGCTTGGGAGAGGTGACAAAAAGCCATTCCTTCTACATTTTGCAGAATTTTTTGAGCTAATGCTAAACCAGAGGTTTGATTAGGTGGTAAATCTGTTTGGGTAATATCGCCAGTCACCACCATTTTTGAGCGAAAACCTAAGCGTGTCAACACCATTTTCATTTGTGCTGGTGTGGTATTTTGCGCTTCATCAACAATGACGAAAGAGTTGTTAAGAGTACGTCCCCGCATATAAGCTAAAGGAGCGACTTCAATCACGCCTCTTTCCATTAAATTGGTGATTTTTTCTGGGTCAATTAATTCATGCAAAGCGTCGTACAAAGGGCGTAGGTAAGGGTTAACTTTTTGCTGTAAATCTCCTGGTAAAAAGCCTAACTTTTCTCCTGCTTCTACTGCGGGACGAGTTAGGATTAACCGTTCATATTGATTGGCTAAAAGTGCTTGAACTGCTAAAACAGCTGCTAAGAAAGTTTTACCAGTACCAGCAGGGCCAATGCAAATGGTCAGGTCGTGGGTGCGAACGGATTGGATATATTGACGTTGGCGAAAGGTTTTGGCGCGTATTTCTTCACCGCGACGAGTCCGGGCGAGGACATCTCGCTGTAAGTCTTGTAACTCTTCGGTACGTTGAGTATCTAAAGCGTGACGGGCGGTGAGGATATCGACGTTAGTAATAGTTTTACCATGTTTCCAGAAGTCTTCGAGCGATCGCACTAACCTACCACAAAGCTCAACTTGATTCGCCGTTCCTGAAATCAGTAAATCTTGTCCGCGCAACACCACTGTCGCACCAGTTTGTTGCGCTAAAGTCTTCAAATTTTCTTCTCTTATTCCGCTTAGTGCGATCGCACTTTCTATTGTAGGTAGCTGAATCGTCGCTGACTCCGGCATTGTTGAAAAATTTTGCAGTAGTTTAAAATTACCTTGTCTTTATACAATACTTAATCCCCAACAAAGCAAAAAGACGCTGCACCCGAAAAGCCAGCCACCACAGATGTTAAATCTGAGATAACTAATTGTGTGGTTGAGCGTCATTTTTGCTTTTCCAGAAATCAAAAATTTATGGTTTTATTTCCGGCAAATATCATTAATATCTGCGCTTGCGTGAAGCTTCAGCTTTCCGCTTGCGACGGAGGCTGGGCTTCTCGTACCGTTCACGGCGTTTAACTTCCGACAAAATTCCCGCTTTTTGAATCTTTTTTTTGAACCGTCTCAACGCCGAGTCAATAGACTCATTTTCTCCCAAACGGACTTCTGCCACTTTTTAACTTTCACCTCCTTAAGGCTTTCCAATTTACTAGTTAAGGCAATTGTATTGCTTGAGTTCTAAGATTGCCTCAATATTACATACTAACCCTAGCGAAGCATGGCAGAAATAACTAAATCACTTGAAAAAAGTGAAAAGCTGAGCAAACCCTTCTGCCTTCTTGCACTAGCGTGGTCGGAGTCTATTAGAATTTCTAGACGGACTAGGGGGACGGGGAGAAGGTCTTCGCCCCATATCTCTGGGTAGTGGTGGGCTACTATCATGTTCTGCTGGGGTACCGCCGTAGATATCCAGGTAAACCGATTGTCCGGCTAATTTCGCTGCTGCGGTAATTACCGTTCGGATTGCCTGAATATTACGTCCACCACGACCAAAAACCCGCCCTTTATCTTCACCTTCAAAAGCCAATCGAATCCATACTTTAGGTTTAGTCGATGAAATTTCGCAGTCTACCTTCAGAGAATTAGGCGACTCCAAAAACGGCTGAAGGAGGAATTTCACAAGTCCAGGATAATCTGGTGGACTTGTGGCTGACAAAGGTTGGACAGAACCATTACTCGGTAACTGGGGTACGTAGCTGCTCGAAGACATTAGCTTTTTGGAGGATGCTGCGAACGGTATCGGTGGGTTGAGCGCCTTCTTTGAGTCGTTTGACGATCGCTTCTACATTTAGTTTAGTTTCGTCAGTACGAGGATTATAAAACCCTAATTCTTCGATCGGACGACCTTCTCGACGAGATGTACTTAGCGCCGCCACTATCCGATAGCTGGCTTCCCGCTTCTTACCGTATCGCTTTAATCGCAATTTGATCATTTTGGAAAACTAATTTGCACAATTCTGACTAATCTACTATTGTACTTCTCTATGCCGGAGAATTGGGTAAATCTTAATGAAGGGAAGAAAGGCAGAAGGCAGAAGGCAGAAGATAAAAATTCTCCTTGTCTCCTTGTCCTCCAATCCCTAGTCCCCATCTATAATTGACCAAAACCTTTTTTCTTTTTGTCTTTTTTCGGCTTCTTCTTGCCACCGCCACCTGCGCTACCATGACCACGCCAGCCCGGAGGCGGTTGCCGATTTCCGAAAGGACTCATCCCGCCGCCCATTCCGGGCATTCCCATTCCGGGCATTCCCATTCCGGGCATTCCGCCTTGTCCCATCTGCTGCATGAGAGTCCGCATTTTTTGGAAATCAGCTACCAGTTTAGAAACTTCAGTTTCTCGATAACCTGAACCTTGAGCAATGCGTTTGCGCCGACCGGGAGAAGAAGCTAATAATTCTGGTTCCCGGCGTTCTTGGGGAGTCATGGAATTAATCATCGCCTCAGTTTGTTTGAGTTTCACCTCAGCTTCCCGCAACTGCTGATCGGAAATTTTGGGCATTCCGGGGAGCATTTTTAACAAGCCGCCGAAAGATCCCATATTTTTCATCAACCGCATTTGCTTGAGGAAGTCGGTAAAGTCAAACTTAGCCGAGAGGATTTTTTCCTGCATCTTCTCAGCATCGGTAAAATCGATCGCTTCCTGCGCCTTTTCCACCAAGGTCAGCACATCACCCATCCCTAAAATCCGGGAAGCCATCCGGTCAGGGTAAAAAGGTTGTAAAGCATCCACTTTCTCGCCCACACCGATAAACTTAATCGGTTGACCAGAAACTTGCCTTACCGAAAGTGCTGCCCCACCTCTAGTGTCGCCATCCATCTTGGTGAGTATCGCGCCCGTCACCCCAATTTGTTCGTGGAAAGTCCGAGTCAGCGTCGCCGCTTCTTGTCCCGTCATCGCATCCACAACTAGCAGAGTTTCATCCGGTTTTACCGTTTGTTTAATCCGGGCTAACTCTGCCATCATGTCTTGGTCAATTTGCAAGCGTCCGGCAGTATCGATAATTACCGTATCAAAACCTTCCGCTTTCGCCTTTTCCACACCTTGACGGGCAATTTCTACTGGGTCAGCATCTTTCCCCAATTCAAAAACGGGTATTTCAATTTGTTGACCTAATGTTACCAACTGATCGATCGCCGCAGGACGATATACGTCAGTAGCTACTAGCAGGGTAGAACGATTCTCTTTCTTTAAATGTAAAGCTAACTTAGCCGTAGCCGTAGTTTTACCCGTTCCCTGTAACCCCGCCATTAAGACAATAGTGGGTTTTGTCTTCGCCTCTGCCAAGGGAACATTGCTTTCCCCCATCACAGATACCAGTTCGTCATAGACGATTTTGATAAACTGTTGGTCAGGGCGTACCCCAGTAATTACTTCTGCGCCTTGGGCTTTGGTTTTCACCTCAGCCACAAAATCTTTCACTACTTGCAGGTTGACATCTGCTTCCAGCAAGGCGCGGCGCACTTCCTGCAAAGCTTCTTGAATGTTGCTTTCGGAAATGCGGTCTTGTCCCCGTAACTTTTTCCAGGCACTCTCTAAACGATCGGCAAGCGCATCAAACATAAACTTAATAATTCTCGGTTATTTATTAGATTATCAATTGGTGATTCTTGATTGTGATTTGGGCAGTCTTAGTTAGGGACTGTTGCCCGCATGACTGTTCGGAATGCTATAACAGTGTCCGCAGGTGCATTCTCAGCTTATAGGAAGAGTTTAACTATTTTGCGATCGTTTTGGAGTGCGATACGGCTTACGCCACGCTGCGCGATACGGCTTACGCCACGCTACGCGAACGCACTCTTAAGTCAAAAGCAGTCTATTTCACTGCCATTATGCCCAAGCCCAAATCTAAACGAAAATCTAAACAAAAGACTACTACCCCCGAAACTCCCCAACTTAGTTTAAAGGAGCAGCTAGCACTTAACCGCCAAGCAGCCAAAGCCAAACAAGAATTTATTAGCTTGGCTAGTTCTACCTTTTTTGGTTCCCTGTTCTTGGGGTTATTACTTTTTCCCATTGGCGGGCCAAAAGCCACTATTGGGGTTATTATAGGTATTTGCGCTTTGGTTTTGTCTTTTAAATACCCCCGCCAAGCACTTTGGACTTTCCTTTTCTATATGCCAATTAGTGGCACTGTAGTTTATGGAGTTGCAGGCGGTAACGCCCTTTTCCAACTAGCTAAAGATGCCTTTTTTATTCCAGCAGCCATCACAATTTATCAAGAATTTAAACGCAAAAGCCAACCATTTCTGATTCCGAAACAGATCAGAATTCCTTTCTTTATACTGCTGATTTTAGCCTTACTCACGCTTTTGGTAGTTAATGGTGGGATGCAATTCGCTCCTCCCTGTGACCGTATACCACGCGGAATTAAAATGGTTTGTAAAAATGGTCAACCCTTAATCATGGGTTTGTTGGGGTTGAAGGTACTTTTGGGATACGTTCCTTTAATTACTTGTGGTTATTATTTAATTCGCAACAAAAAAGAGTTATTATTTTTTGCTCGTTCTCATTTAGTTCTAGCCATTATTTGCTTAGGTTTAGGTGTAGTTCAATACCTGTTTCTCAGCAGTGGTAAATGTGAAGGAACTAGGGGACTGGAGGGAGCAGACTTATTTAAGGCTACCCTAAAAGCTAGATGTTTGATTGGTGGTTCCTTAGTTTTCAGTCCAGACGTAGGTATGATCCGCTTACCCGGTACTTTTGTTTCGCCTTGGCACTGGGCTTGGTTCATAATTTCTAATGCTTTTCTCACTTATGCTTCTGCTTTTAGTGACCCTTCTCTGATTTGGCGAATTGGGGGTTTAGTTGGCATGGCATTAGTGATTGTTAATGCTTTCATTTCTGGTCAAAGAATTGCCTTGGCGCTAGTTCCGGTAGTAATTGTGATCCTATTAATCCTAACTGGACAAATAGCTAACCTGAAACGTTTTATTCCTATTGCTATAGGAATTGGTGTAGTAGCAGCTATTGGTACAGCGATGTTTCCAGAGGTAATTCAAGAACGGGTGACTAGTTTTGTCGATCGCTGGAATGCTGCTCCTCCCACTGATTTTATCGCCGATCAAGCAGGGTTTACTTCTAAGGGACAAAGTGGCATTTTTGGTGCGGGAATAGGTAGAGCAACTAACTCGGCGCGTGCTTATGGTGCAGATGCTTTGATTGAAACTTATTATCCTAAGTTGCTCTTTGAAATGGGGCCTTTAGCAGTGGGAGGATTTTTACTATTAGTTACCGTGATTACTTGGGTAACTTTTAAAACTTATCGCTCGGTTAAGGAGCCTAATTTACGCAGTTTTGCCGCTAGTTTTTGGGTTTATGTTTTGGTAATTAGTTACAACACTTACTGGTATCCTTTAGATACAGACCCGGTGGCAGTTTATTACTGGTTTTTAATTGGTGTAATTCTCAGGTTGCCGGAGATCGATCGCGAAGAACGCGCCAAACAATTGGCAGAAGAACCTACTGGCAATAAAGGTAAAAAGAAGAAACGAAAGTAAATAGTAATTTCTTAAGCAAAATTTTTGGTTAATTTCTGAGTCAACAAGTTTAACTAAAATTAGACAACTTTTTTAAACAGGAAACTAAAATTATGAATTTACCCGCTATTTCAGTAGTCATACCTACTTATGAACGAGAAGAAGCTTTACGGGCAACGATCGCAGATGTATTGAAACAAGATTACCCGAATTTTGAAGTAATTGTAGTCGATCAAACTAAAACCCATCAATCAGAAACTCAAGCTTATTTAGAAGAATTAGCCAAAGCTGGTAAAATTCTCTGGTATCGTCTAGATTGGGCAAGTTTACCTGGGGCGAGAAATTACGCAGTGCGGCGGGCAACAGGAGATATTATTTACTTTATTGATGATGATGTGGAAATGCCAGTTGATTGTTTAAAAAACCATGCCCATAACTATATGAAAAACCCGGAAATAGGGGCAGTAGCAGGAAGGGTTTTTGATCGCATGAAATTGGCAGATTCCCAAAGGGAAAAACCCGGAGATAATTACACAATTGAATATTTGCCACCACAAGCAATGGACCCCGGAATTGCTTGGTATTATATTGATTTAGTGCATACGACAAAACCGCAACAAGTAATTACAGCGAGGGGCTGTAATATGTCTTTTCGTCGGGAAATTTTTACTAAACATGGGTTGTATTTTGATGAAAGATTTCGCGGTAGTGCGGTGCGAGAAGAGTCAGATTTTTGTTTAAGATTGCGAAAAACGGGTTATAAAATTTGGTATGACCCAGAGGCTTTTTTAGTGCATTTGGGAGAAGAAACTGGTGGGTGCCATGATATCAGTACGCGATCGCTAAAATATCAAATAACTTTCTATCACAATCATTTCTTGATGGGCATGAAAAATCTCACCATTGACCAACAATTGAGATTATTTTATCGTTTATTTGATTGTCACGTACTGGGTCGTCCACCTTGTCACAAAAGCGGTTCACCATTAAAAATTATTAGTCGTGCCGGATTTTACAGTTTGGGATTTTTCAAAGCTTTAGGTACAGTAATTCAGTCTAATTGGAATAACGGGCAAATTTACACTAAACAAGATTTAGTTAAAGAGTAAATTGTCAGGGTTTAAGTTTTTTTATTGAGGAAAGAACGACTAAAGTCGCCACAACGAACTAATCATAATAATTATCCAAAAAAATGAGAATTCTAGTTGCTAGCCATACTTATATTGTTGACCTGAATCGCGAGAAATTAAGAGAATTATCTCGGTTAGAATCAGGAATTGAAGTTACAGTGGTTCCTCCCCGAATTTGGCAACCTGGAGGAGTGCAAAATAAAACAATTGAAACTCAACCTTTACAAGAAGGATCTTTCCGGGTAATGCCAGTTTCTAACTTTAGCAAAAATAACCAAGGTTTATTAACTTTTGGTGCAGATTTGATTTCTTTGTTACGTCAATTTAAACCAGATATTATTCAGGTTGAACAAGGTTCTAAAGCTTTGGCTTATGCGGAATTTATTACTTTGAATAAGCTACTGGGTTTAAAGGCAAAAAATGTATTTTTTACTTGGTGGAATCTACCTTATACATTGAAATTTCCTATTTCATTGTTGGAATCATACAATCTTAATAATACTGATGGAATTGTGGTTGGTAATAAAGATGGAGTAGAAGTATTAAAAGAAAGAGGTTACAAAGGCCCGATGGTAATTATGCCGCAATTAGGTGTTGACGAAAGTTTATTTAAGCCACAAACTCAACCCGAATTGGCTAAGCAATTGGGGATTCAAGAGAATGATTTTGTCGTTGGTTTTGTAGGCAGATTTGTTGAAGAAAAAGGCTTACTTACCCTGGTGGAAGCTTTAGCAGGTTTATCAGATAAACCTTGGAAATTGTTATTGTTAGGACGTGGCCCTTTGCAGTCAACTTTGTTGGCAATGGCAGCGGAAAAAGGGATAAAAGAAAAATTGATTTTGGTGGAAAGTGTGCCGCACGATCGCGTTTACCAATACATCAATTTAATGCACACTTTGGTATTACCTTCTCAAACAACTTATCAATTTAAAACTTTGACTGCTGCTGGTTGGAAAGAACAGTTTGGTCATGTTTTAATTGAAGCAATGGCTTGCAAAGTTCCAGTAATTGGTTCTAATTCTGGAGAAATTCCTAATGTAATTGGTGAGGCTGGTTTAGTATTTCCTGAAGGCAATGTAGCAGAGTTACAAAAATGTTTGATGCAACTCATGGAAAACCCAGAATTAAAAGATAAATTGGCGAAATTGGGTTATCAAAAAGCCATGAATCAGTACACTAATAAAGCTTTAGCTAAGCAATTATTGGATTTTTATAAGCAAATAACTGATAAGAATTGAAATGCGAATTCTCCAAATAATTCCCTCGATTTCTCTAGTTTATGGTGGCCCTAGCCAGATGGTTTTGGGTCTTTCTGCTGCTTTAGCCAAAGCAGGAATTGAAGTCACAATTCTGACTACAAATAGTAATGGAGATGCGGGACAACCGCCTTTAGATGTTCCTTTAAATTGTCCAGTAGAACAAGATGGTTATCAGATTCGTTACTTTCCTTGTTCTCCGTTTCGCAGATACAAATTTTCTTTGGATTTGCTGCAATGGTTAAATAAGAATGCCAAAAAATATGATTTAGCGCATATTCATGCTTTATTTTCGCCTGTGACTTCAGTAGCAGCAACAGTTGCCAGAATCCAAAAGTTACCTTATATTTTGCGTCCTCTAGGAACTCTCGATCCTGCTGATTTACGCAAGAAAAGGTTACTCAAAAAAATTTATGCAGCTTTGTTAGAAAAACCTAATATAGCTGGTGCTTCTGCGATTCATTTTACTAGTTTAGAAGAAGCAAAAGTTTCGGAAAGATTTGGGGTAAAAACTAAAGATTTAGTGATTCCTTTGGGTGTGAGTTTGCCAACGCTGGAGAAGGAAGAAACAGAATTTGCTAATCTGCCATCTCCGGTAATCTTATTCATGTCCAGAGTCGATCCGAAAAAAGGTTTAGATTTATTAATTCCGGCTTTGCAAAATCTGGCAAACTCAGGGGTAGATTTTCATTTTGTGTTAGCGGGATCGAATCCACAAGATCCAGAGTATGAGGAAAAAATTCGATCGCACATCTCAGCCACATTACCAGACAAAGCAACGATAACAGGTTTTGTGAGAGGCGGGCGCAAAGTCTCATTACTAAAAAATGCCGACTTATTCGTATTGCCATCTTATTATGAAAACTTCGGTATTGCTGTAGCCGAAGCAATGGCAGCTGGAACTCCAGTTTGTATTACTCGCGGAGTTTATATTTGGGAAGATATTCTGACTGCGGAAGCTGGCTGGGTATGCGATCGAAGTGTCGCATCTCTGACAGAAACATTGCGTTTAGCACTTCAAGATCCAGCAGAAATTAAACGAAGAGGATTAAAAGCAAAAGAGTTAACAATCAAAAATTATAGTTGGCAAGCAATAGCCGAACAAACAATCCAAGCTTATCAACAAATTATCTCTTCTTCCCACAATTAAATGCTCTATTTCATCTGTGTTCATTTGTGGTTAAAAAATTCTCCTTATCTTCTCTCTGTGTCCTCTGCGTCTCTGCGGTTTCCCAAAATTATATAACGCCTGAATATATAATTTAAATACCGCAAAATAGCAATTAAACCAATGACACTAAAAGACAAAACCAACCAAAAATTATTAGTAAATAAAACGTTTTGATCCATTGCCCAACCACCTAAAGGAGGGCCGATCGCATAACCAACTGCCCAACAAAGAGAATTAATAGAAAGGTAAACACCCCGTAAAGAAGCAGGGGCAATATCAGCCACAAAAGCTGATGCTGAAGGAGTATAAGAAACCGTAGCGATCGCTAAAATTGCCATCGCCAATATTGCCCAAATTAACTGTAATTCTGGTATACCACCAATAAACCAAACAAAACCAAAACCTATCCCCCAAAATAAAGCGGAAATCATTAAAGCTTCGGGATGATTAAAGCGTTTGAGAATCCGAGATACAGGAATCATGGTTAAAATAGCTAAAACCATGTGCCAACTGAAAAGTAAACTAATTGATGGGGAAGAAAACTTACCACTAAAATACAAACCAATGGTGCTGTGTAGCTGAGAAATGTAAGTCGTAAAAATGATATTGACGACAACGAAAACTAAAAGTAAGCGATCGTTTAAAGCAGTTTGCCATGAATTAGGCAAAAAACCCCTATTTCTGCTTGTGGTTGCCCAAGCTTTGTCATTTCCTTTGTAAGTTTCTGCTATTACTAAATAAACTACAGCGAAAAAAACTATAAAAGAAATTCCATCAATAATAAACAGCGTTCGATAATTACCAGTCGCACTAATTAAAATGCCTCCTAAAATAATTCCCAAACCTAAACCAAGGTTATCAGCTAACCTCACTACAGCGTAAGCTTCTTGGCGCACTTGACCTTCTGTTAAATCGGCTACTGCTGCTTCTGTAGCAGGCCAATATAAACCTATCCCAAATCCTGCTAATAAATTAGCTAACAGAAAGGTAAAAAAGTTATTTGTTGCCGCTAATGCAAAAGAAGCTATTGTCGAAATTGCCGCCGAAAGTAATAAAGTACGACGACGACCCCAAAATTGAGAATCACTAAATGAACCACCAATTATTCGACCAAACACTCCAGAAATAGAAGCACTACCTAAACCCAAACCTACCTCAGTAGCCGATAAGCCAACACCTTTAGCAAAAAAAATAGGCGCATAAAAAAGCGTGAAGCCAGCGCCAACTTCAGATAAAAATCTACCCATAGCTAGAATCCAAACTTGTGGATTTAGCTTGGGGAACCAAGCAAGTAATTTAGACTGTAAAGAAGATTTCATTAGCAAAGCAGCTGATATAGAGCAAAACTTTTTGGCAAACACTACTCAAATAAAGTGCTAAACCCTGATATCCTATTGTGCAACAATGTTAATTTCTTTGAAGTCTAAGCTTATACTGACTACCAAGCAGATTGGTTACACACATGAAAATCATTCACCAATCAATCACAATTTTAAGTATTCTCACTTTACTGGGTAGCGTCTCTGTTTTAGATGTTAATGCACAGTCCAAACCCGGTCAGACAGAATCCAAGCCAACCCAGGAAGAGTCCGAAAAACCTGCTGTTAATACTCAAAAGCCTTCTGTTAATCCTACACCTGGAGGAACTCAAGTGGTTCCCGCGACACCAGAAGTTCCCGCAGGTTCGACTCCCAGCGATCCAACTCCGGGTGAGACTCCAGCAGCAACTCCCACTCCGGGTAATACCCAGACTACTCCCAAACCTGGGGAAACCCAATTGTCTGCGGAGGAATACTATCGCCAGGGTTCAATTAAGGCAGAACAACGTAATTACCAAGAAGCGATCGCAGATTATACTCAGGCTATTAAGTTAAAACCTGATTATGCCGATGCTTATGTCAAGCGCGGAATTGCCTACTACTTTTTAAAAGATTACCAAAAGGCGATCGAAGATAGCACCGCAGCCTTGAAAATAGATCCAAATCATGCTAGGGCTTTGACTAATCGCGGCAACGCTTACGATGATTTAGGTCAACATGAAAAAGCCGTCGCTGATTACAATGAAGCGGCACGCCTTGACCCTAAAGATGCCAAAGTCTTTTACAATCGCGGCATTGCTCACAATAGAATGAAGAACGATCAAGCCGCAGTCGAAGATTATACTCAGGCTATCCAGCTGAGAGCGGATTTTGCTGAGGCATTCTTTAATCGCGGTGTGAGCTATTACAATTTGAAAAATAATCAAGCCGCAATTAAGGATTTCCAAAAGGCAGCAGAACTGTTTCAACAACAGGGAAATACTAAATCTGCTAGCCAAGCGCAAGAGGCAGTGCGATCGCTTCAACAACTGCGTCCACAAACCCGTAACTAAAGAAACAAACTGAGAGGGGAACAGGGAAGGGCTATAGGCAACATAGTGCAATGGAAAGGGATTTAAACCCCAGCCAAAACTCAAATCGCAGGGAACAGGCACAGGCAAAAGGAAAAAACTGTTCCCTATTCCCTGTTTCCTTCTTAAATGAAAAATTAAAAATTGAGGTAAAAAACTCTTTTTTAATTTTTCATTTTGTATGTTTGATTTAGGTAATACTTCCACAGAGGTCTTTATGGCTAAATTTTTATTTGTTACTGATTTGGATAATACTCTAGTCGGTGATGACCAAGCTTTAGAAAAACTTAATAAAAAGTTAAATCAACATCGTCAAGAATATGATACCAAGATTGTTTACATCACAGGCCGATCGCTCACCCTATACCAACAACTTGCCCAAGAAAAGAATTTGTTAATACCAGATGCTTTAGTCACTGCTGTAGGCACAGAAATTTATTACCATATCGGTGATGATCCAGACCCTAATTGGTCAGCACAAATGACGATCGGATGGGATCGGGAATTGGTAATTAACACTGCTTCTCATTTTGCTGATTTAACTCCTCAATCAGACACCGAACAACGCCCTTTTAAAGTAAGTTATTTTCTATCAGAAGTTGTAGCAGCAGATGTACTTTTTGAATTAGAAAATTTGTTACAAAAACGTGGCTTAAATGTGAAATTAATTTACAGTGGCAGCAAAGATTTGGACATTATTCCCAGACGTGGTAATAAAGGTGCGGCAATGCAATTTCTCCGCCAACATTGGGGAATAGAGGCTAGCCAAACCGTAGTCTGTGGTGATTCAGGAAATGATATTGCTTTGTTTAGTGTCGATCGAGAAAGGGGTATAATTGTCGGTAATGCCCTCCCAGAATTGCTGCGCTGGTGTGAAATTAATCCGGCAGATTATCGTTACTTAGCAAAATCACATTACGCTGCTGGAATTTTGGAAGGTTTATATTATTTTGGTTTCTTTAAATGATCGCCTATCTTAAAGGTACGATCGCAGGTATTTCCAAAAGTAGTGGCAATCGCTGGACGCTAATTTTAGAGGTAAATCAGATCGGTTACGAATTACAAATTCCGCCTCTGTTAGCCCAGCAATTGCCCGAAATTGGTGCGATAACTCAAGTGTTTACTCATTTTCAAATTAAAGAAGACCAAACTGTTTTATATGGTTTTGGTTCTACTGCGGAAAGAGATTTGTTTCGTCAATTAATTAGTGTTAGTGGGATTGGTGCAGCATTAGCGATCGCACTTATAGACACATTAGGATTACCAGATTTAGTCCAAGCAATTGTTACAGGCAATATTCGCGCCTTAACAAAAACTCCCGGTGTCGGCAATAAAACTGCTGAACGTATCGCCTTAGAATTGAAAACAAAATTATCCCAATGGCGTACAGAAACCGGACTTTCTAAAGCTATCCCATCTAGCCCTTCAGCAGCAATAATTGAAGATGTAGAAATGACTTTGTTAGCTTTAGGTTACACTAACAACGAAGTATCAAAAGCAATAAAAGCTGTTAGTGAAGATGGCTTAATTGCTAAAAGCAAAAACGCAGAAGATTGGATTAGAGGTGCCATTTCTTGGTTAAGTCAAGCAATTGAATAAGCAATTAATTCTCTCTTTAGAAGGATAGGCAACGAATAAACTTATCCCTTGCGACTGATCCTAAAAATGAGATTGTAATTAGAGAATAACTTTGTAAGCATTCTCTAGCCAAATAATTACTATGACCAATTTAATTGAATTTAAATTATTTGCTCCTTATAACAAAGGTGCAGCTTTAATCGGTTCTTTTTCCGAATGGCAAGAAATTCCGATGGAAAAAGGCAAAGATGGTTTCTTTCGCACTAAAGTAGAACTAAAAGATGGGACTTATCATTATAAATTCCGTGTCCAATCTAAATCATGGTTTTTAGAAGAAGACCAATGGGTAGATGTCGTCGATCCTTATGCCACAGACATAGATGATGCTACTCAAAACGGTGTAATTCGGATTAAAGACGGGGAAAAAATTGTTGACACTTACGTTTGGAAAAATGATGATAAACCTTTACCTCCAGATCATGCCTTAGTAATTTATGAAATGCACATTGCAGACTTTTCCGGTGGAGAACCAGACCGTTATGTAAGAGGTAAATATAAGCACGTAATTGAGAAATTAGATTACCTTTGTGATTTGGGGATAAATGCGATCGAACTAATGCCAGTTAAAGAATATCCTGGTGATTATAGCTGGGGATATAACCCCCGTTACTTCTTCGCCACAGAATCTAGTTATGGCACAACCGCAGAACTAAAAGCTTTAATTGATGAATGTCATGCTAGAGGAATTCGAGTATTAATGGACGGGATTTATAACCATTCCGAAGCATCAAGTCCTTTAACTCAAATTGACCACGATTATTGGTATCATCATGAACCCCGCGACCCTGGTAATAACTGGGGACCAGAATTTAATTACGAACATTACGACGAAAATCTCCAATGCTATCCCGCCCGTTGGTTTATTGGTGATACAGTCAGATATTGGGTAGGAGAATATCATATTGACGGCATTCGTTACGACGCAGCAAGGCAAATTGCCAACTACGATTTTATGCACTGGATTACCCAAGAAGCCAAAAAAACAGCTGGTGCTAAACCATTTATTAACATTGCCGAACACATACCGGAAACAACCAGCATTACCAACATAGATGGCCCAATGGACTCTTGTTGGCATGATAGTTTTCGCGCTTGTATTGTCGAACATATTTGCGGCGATACCTTCGATTTAGAACGTCTCAAAGATGCCCTAGATTGCAAACGTCAAGGTTTCATGGGTGCCACAAATGTAGTTAATTACCTAACCAATCATGACCACAATCATGTCTTGGCAGAATTAGCCGATCGAGAAATATTTGATGAAGCCGCATTTCAACGCAGAAAATTAGGTGCAGTTTTAGTAATGACTGCTGTCGGAATTCCGTTGTTATGGATGGGAGAAGAATTTGGCGAATACAAATACAAAACTATTGAACCAGCAAAAATTGAATGGGCTTTATTAGGTAACGAGTTAAACCAAAACTTATTTCAATACATGAAAGGTTTGATTCGTTTACGCAAAAATAATCATGCCCTTTACACAGAAAACATCGACTTTTTCTATGAAAATGCTGATGATAAAGTGTTAGCTTACTGTCGCTGGAATGATGAAGGTTCTCGCGTAGTTGTAGTTGCCAATTTTTCTGACAATTTCCTTGGTGGGTATCAAATTCCTAACTTCCCAGCTACCGGAACTTGGCATGAATGGACTTACGACTACGATGTAGAAGTTAGCGAAGAAGGTTTAATTACCGACTTAGGCGAATACGAAGCAAAAGTCTTCGTTTGGCATTAACGCATTTAGGTTCGTTGTCAGCACTTCAGCGCTTACAACGCTTTAGCGTTGACAACGAACCCATAATCTAAGTCTGTTGTAAGCACTTCAGTGCTACAACGCTTTAGCGTTGACAACGAACTGACTATCTATGAGTCAACTGTGATAATATAGTAGACTGCTGAATTAATAAAAATAGATTTCATTCATGACCCTGACTCAAGAGCGTAAACAGCAAATAATTACTGATTACCAAGTCCACGAAACTGACACAGGTTCCGCAGAGGTACAAATTGCCATGCTGACGGAACGGATCAACCGCCTCAGTGAACACCTGAAAGGTAATCAGAAAGACCATTCCTCCAGAAGAGGATTGTTAAAACTGATTGGTCAACGCAAACGCCTCCTGTCTTATGTTTCGCAACAGGATCAACAACGCTATCAAGCTTTAATCGGTCGCTTGGGCATTCGTGGATAAAGAATATGTCCGGGGAATCTAAATCCAATCAAGAATCTGGTCAGAATCCGCAGAATGCTTCATCGGGTAAGGAACGCTTACCTTTTGAACCAAAAAAGAATCGTAAAAAAACACCAAAGAAACCACCTGTAAATGCGGTGGAAGGGAAAAGCCAAACGCCAACAAAAACCCTTGCTAAAGAGCAAAGAGCAATCCCAGCTGCTGTTAGTGAAAGAATGCTGCGGCGGATGGGATTATTTTCTGGTATTCCCGCAGTTTTTGGCATTTCCACATTCATTATTAGTTATTTTGCGATTACTCATGCCTGGTTCCAACTGCCGAATAGCGCAGTGGTGCTAGTTAGCATGGGCTTTTTCGGTTTGAGCGTTTTGGGCTTAAGCTATGGGGCAATCTCGGCATCTTGGGATGAAGAAAGACCAGGAAGCATTTTCGGTTGGCAAGAGTTTACCACCAATTTTGGACGTTTGACGGAAGCATGGCGATCGGCAAAACAGAAAAACCAATCTGAAAATTAGCCCAGCCAAACGGAAATTTTCCTTAAAATCGAGTAATTTGCAAGATTATAAATGATAAGCCGTACAGTAAGGATGAAGTGTGCTGGTACAGCTTAAGGAGTAAAAACTCGATTTTTTGCTTAACAACTTTAGCCTCTTCATCCAAACTAGCGGCTGCCTAAGTTTAATTAAACCCAAGTGAGTTAACAGGGAATTTTCAAATGATCGTAGTAATGAAAGTCGGCTCACCAGAAGGTGAAATTGCCCGCATTAGTGAAGAATTACGCAAATCGGGACTGACACCAGAACCAATTTTTGGTAAGCACAAGGTAGTAATTGGTTTAGTTGGTGAAACAGCTGACTTAGACCCTTTACAAATGCAGGAACTCAGCCCTTGGATTGAACAAGTCCTGCGCGTAGAACAACCTTTCAAACGGGCTAGTATCGAGTACCGTCACGGAGAAGCTAGTGAAGTACCAGTATTAACTCCCAATGGTGTTGTTTACTTTGGGTTGCAGCATCCTTTGGTAGTGGTGGCTGGGCCTTGCTCCGTAGAAAATGAAGAAATGATTATTGAAACAGCTAAGCGAGTTAAAGCTGCTGGGGCGCAGTTTCTCCGAGGTGGTGCTTACAAACCTCGGACTTCTCCTTATGCTTTCCAAGGTCACGGGGAAAGTGCTTTAGAGTTGTTGGCACTTGCTAGACAAGAAACTGGTTTAGGGATCATTACTGAAGTCATGGATGCTGCTGAACTAGACATCATCGCAGAAGTGGCTGATGTGATCCAAATTGGTGCCCGCAATATGCAAAACTTCTCTTTATTGAAGAAAGTAGGCGCTCAAGAAAAACCTGTATTGTTAAAACGGGGAATGTCAGCTACCGTTGAAGATTGGTTAATGGCAGCTGAATACATCTTAGCTTCTGGCAACCCAAATGTAATTCTTTGCGAACGGGGAATTCGGACTTTTGACCGTCAATACACTCGTAATACTTTAGATTTGGCAGTGGTGCCAGTGTTGAGAAAGTTATCTCACTTACCAATTATGGTTGACCCCAGTCACGGTACTGGTTGGGCGACTTATGTACCGGATACGGCGAAAGCTGCGATCGCGATCGGTGCTGACTCCCTAATGATTGAAGTTCACCCCAACCCTGCCAAAGCTTTATCCGATGGGCCACAATCTCTCACGCCCGATCGCTTTGACTCCTTAATGCAAGAACTCTCGATCGTTGGCAAAGCAATGGGTCGTTGGCCCCAAGCTGTTGCCGCTGTTGCCTAAAAAGACAAACCCGATTTCTTTGTTCTAGAAACCGGGTTTGTGCCATCTTACGAGAAAGGCCAGCTTTCATTTCAGCTGGCCTTTTTAATCCACAATATAATTCCATCTATCCGATAGGCTGTTGAGTAGAGAAACGGGCTAACATCAGCAGTTAACCCGCGAGCTTGGGAACGCGCAGAGCAATTATTTTTGCACTACTAGTTTGACATTGGCATTTTGCAAACCACGTTGCTTAACTTCAGCCAAAGTCTTGTTCACAGCGTATTTTTGATTGATAGAATTGATCAGTTCGGTTTGGTTGTGCTTCTTGGCAACGCCCCACAGGTCAGCGATCAAGTCAAATGAGCCATCGCTGTTGCGAGACCAACCGAGGTCATATTCGCCTTCGAGAACTGCAACCAAGTCAGCACGAACCCGCTGTCCATTGTAACCACGAACATCTGCATTGCTCTTAACAGAGATGCCCAGGTCGCGCAAAGAAGTTTTTAGGATTTCAGCGTCAGTGATTTTGGTACGCAGTGTGCTAAAGTGAGACATTGGGATTCCTCCTAGAGAAACTAGAAACAAACAACAACATTTTGTTTTTGGTCTGAAATTGCTAGCTTAAGCTAGCCTTTCCTCCTGTTGGGAGCAGGAGAAAGCTTTTAAAACTCCATTCGCTGATATTCAGCAACGGAGGCAGCAGCTGGTCTGGCACGCTGTCTTGCCCAATCTCTCAAGGCTGTAACTTGTTCAGTCATAGTCCGAGATAAGGGTTGCGTAGCCTTAATTGCGGCGATAATGTCCAACTGCGTGAATTCTCTTTCTTGGGCAAACGCTTCATACATTGCAGCGACCAGCGCTTGCTCAATTTCTGCACCAGAAAAGCCATCGGAAACTTTGGCTAATTGATCCAGGTCAAAGCGGGTGACTTCTCGACGGCGTTTGGTGAGGTGAATTTTGAAAATTTCTTGACGTTCCTCTGCATTTGGCAGGTCTACAAAAAAGAGCTCGTCAAAACGTCCCTTTCTTAAAAACTCTCCCGGTAATCTTTCTACTCGGTTTGCTGTTGCCATCACAAACACTGGAGAAGTTTTGTCTTGCATCCAAGTCAGGAAGGAACCAAAAATCCGACTAGAAGTACCACCATCTGAATCAGCAGAACCCGCACTTCCAGCGAAGGCTTTGTCTAATTCATCAATAAATAGAATGGCTGGAGAAATTGATTCTGCGGTCTTTAAAGCGTTCCTGAGATTTGCTTCCGATCGCCCTACCATTGAGCCATCGTAAACTCTACCCATGTCCAAGCGCAATAGTGGCAAACCCCAAAGACGAGAGGTAGTCTTAGCAATTAGGGACTTCCCACAACCGGGTACACCCAGAATTAACATCCCTTTTGGTTGGGGTAAACCATACTCTCTTGCTCTTTCGGTGAAAGCATTAGAGCGCTGCATCAGCCATTTTTTCAGTTCTTCTAAACCACCTACCGCATCGATCGTTTCATCTTCTTCGATATACTCCAGAATCCCGTTGCGGCGGATAATTTGCTTTTTCTCAGACAGTACGATGTCAACTTCGGCTTCGGTCAGGCGACCAGCTGTTACTTGAGCTTTACGGTAAACTTTTTCAGCTTCATCTTTGGTTAAACCCAAGGCTGCACGTAGTAGCTTTTCTCTACCTTCGGTGCTAACCTTTCGTCCCCGACCACTTTGCTCTAGCTGCTGGGTCAATACCTGGTTCAGTTCTGCCATGTCCGGTAGCGGAAAGTCTAGAACTACAACTTCCTTTTCCAGCTCGATCGGAATGGTCTGCACCGGGGACATCAGGATAATAGATTTCTGAGTGCCCCTAAAGCTGGCGATCGCATCCCGCAGCCATCGTGTAGTCTGTGGATCGGTAAAAAACGGATGCAGATCTTTGAAGATGAAAATACTAGAATCTCGCTGGGGGTCTCGCTGCTGCCGATTCATTGCCCATTCAATCGCTGCTTGCGGAGAGACTGTGTTATGCTGCACGCTGCGTGGTTGTCCATATTCCACCATGCCTTGCGTTACTGTCCACACAAACACCCTTCTTTGGGGCCTCATCTGCGCGATTGTCGCGATTGCCTGCTCTGCCCGCTCTTCCTCGGAGGTTACGAGGTAGATCAGAGGATATTGAGCTTGTACTAAGATGCTGAGCTCTTCTTTCATTTCGCCACGACCTACTTATATCAACCGAATTAAAGAGACGATGCAGACAGCACCAAAGTTTTCATTTCCTGCTCTTATTGCTTTATTATGCCTATTTAGCAGGGAACTAGTTCTTCGGCTTCTCCCTGTTGAGTAGATTCCGTTACAGTTACCTTCTCAACCGATGAAAGCTGC
This sequence comes from [Phormidium] sp. LEGE 05292, assembly GCF_015207735.1. Taxonomy (GTDB): domain Bacteria; phylum Cyanobacteriota; class Cyanobacteriia; order Cyanobacteriales; family Aerosakkonemataceae; genus Floridanema. Next base: position 9,201 of record NZ_JADEWG010000054.1, on the reverse strand, counting down.
TCTTCTGGCAATATACCTGGCTGCTTTTTCAGGGAAGCTAACTCCCCTTGTTTCATAACCAGCGAACCCGTACACTCCGGACAACTGTAAACCCGATGCGTTTGCCCGTAAGCTGCTTCTATTTCTCCCACAATTTCTGGATTGTCCAGGTAGAAGATAATCGCTCGCTCAGCAATCGCTGACATCGGTTCTGAGTCAATAGCGGCTTTTATTTTGAGTTGACGATGCAGCTCTGGTGAAAGATACAACGTAACCTTTTGTTTATCTTGCATAATTGACTCATTTCAGTTGTTCTACCCGGGTATGTGTATCAGACTATCGCTTGATTTTCCTGGTGTCAAGACATCAAGCTGCTATGACAGCAATATTGTTACATTTGTTCACAGAAGCTTGATTAGGTGGTATGACTAAGAGGTAGTTCAACAGCCAGAAGGTAGATTTAATATACTCCTCAAGCATGATTGAGAAAGAGAACAGGGAAAGTCTTGTTAGCGTAGCGGTGCGTAGCACGTTTTGAGTTTGTAGGGGCGGGTGAGACTAGATAAGTCTGTAATCACAGCAGAAAAATTAACAACTGAACCCGCCCTTACACAGTTTTAAGTTAAAACTTCTCCTTGTCTGCCGATAGAGTTCTCTAGAGAGTTGCTAAAGAAAGATTAGTCTGATAAACTAGGAATTCCAAAAGACGGCGGCATAGCCAAGTGGTAAGGCAGAGGTCTGCAAAACCTTCACCCCCAGTTCGAATCTGGGTGCCGCCTTGATTAAAATGTGATGAAAGGTAGCGACTCAGCTATGCTCAGATAGCGATCGCATAATGAATCACACAATATTTTGATGTCTTCCTTTCCTCAAATCAAAAGCATATACACTGATGGAGCCTGTAGCGGAAATCCCGGCCCTGGCGGATGGGGTGTAGTAGTTTATTTTGCAGATGACTCCGTTTACGAAATGGGGGGCGCAGAAGCCCTCACTACTAACAATCGTATGGAATTACAAGCTGCGATCGCAGCCTTAGAATTCCTCAGCAAAACAGAACAAAAAGTACCCGTCACCCTCTACACTGACAGCGAATACGTGAAAAAAGGGATTACCATCTGGGTAAAAGGTTGGAAAAACAAAGGCTGGAAAACCTCCCAAGGTAAAGCAGTCGTGAATCAAGACCTTTGGGAAACACTCGATGGACTAAACTCCGCCAAAATTAACTGGCAGTATGTTCCCGGTCATGCTGGTAACGTGGGAAATGAACGCTGCGACGAAATAGCCCGCAACTTTTCCCTTAGTCGTCCTCAAACATTAAAACAACTGCCAATATCAGAGACATTTAGTTCGGAAACAACAGTCCAATCTGGTTACACAACGTTACAATCCAGTGAAGTACCCTCTGACCTTTCTACATTCAAATTAACTATGACAGATGCGACTATTTCTTCTGCTGCTGAGACACTGGAAAGTTTGTCTGGTGAAGCTAGGGTTACACAACTTCGTAATTTAGTAGAAGTTCTGCATATTGCTGATGATATTGCCACTAAAGGCTACCTAATCACCAGTTCTGAATTAGCAGACTTAATGGATATTCATACCAGCGCCGTCACTAGTCGAGGAGACAACTGGGTGTGGCGTAACTGGGTAGTGTCGCGAGTCCGGCGAGAGGGGAATCAAATTCTCTGGCAATTGGAACGGGTAGACTAGTGCAAGAAGGCAGAAGGCTTTTGTTTAGCTTTTTACCTGTTTTCAACTGCTCAATTATTTCTGCTACCCTCCACTAGAAAATAAGTGAAATTGCAGATTTTTCCTGTCTGCAATTTTACCTTGAAATATACACTTGCTAAATTCATGAGGTTTGCGATCGCTGCTATTGTCAGTATTCTAATACTCTCAACATCAATTAAAGTTTTGAGTCAGCATAGCTTTGGTAATCAACGATCGCAATGTGAAGCAACGCTTACTACTATAGATAAGAATACTCGCATTACTCTGCGCCAAGGGCCAGGAATGGATTACCGCAGTAATGGTTATGGCTTAGTTGGCGATCGCGGTTATATCCTAACAGTAATTCCGCCAGATATTGATTACAAAAAAGATAGACAGGGGTACGGTTGGTATCGAGTAGGCTTCCCCAAAAGTGGGCTATCGGGATGGATTCGTGAAGATTTTCTGCGAGTAAAATGTACTCAAATTAATGATTGATCAGTAGGTAGATGTAAATAAAGTCAAAACCAAGGCGGGCAGGATGCCCACGCTACAAGAAAGGAGTAACTCTTGTGGTGTGGGCAGGATTGCCCACACCATTTAAAGATAACTGGGTTAAGATTCCCTTCCAGTAGCCCACATATCACGCCATTTCACAGTACCTTCGCTAGCAACTACCCAACGCCGACAAACCAAATTTTCCCGCAATGGAGATTGACCTTCGCGCAACAACACATACTTATAACTAATCAATTTGCCAGCACTTTCATCGAAAGGAATTTCGCCAAACCAAGTATTAGTATTGATGTATTCCAAGGGAAAACCTTTAGCAATATCCCAATTACCTAATTCTGGACAATCTCCTATTACAACAATTCTTTCACCCGGTTGAGTATTTACGCCGTTAAGTTGGGCGCGAATAATTGTTTGAGCTTTGACTCTTTCACCAACGTGACTAATCACAATTATATCTCGTGTTTCTAAAGGTAAATCTATTAATTTACCTTCGACTACTTGGAATTTTCGACGAGTTAAAACGCAAGTATGTTCACCATCAGGTAAATCTGTTACCACTTCTGGAACTGTGGTTGCTTCGCCTCGATTTAAGGCAACAAAACAAATTGAATCCCGATATTTTCGCACATAACAATATACATCAGGCGTAATAAATCGCTGCCATTGACCACCCATTGAAACAGCAGGATTTAAACGACGTAAACCAGAAAGTAACCGAATATAACGATAAACTTCTGTCTCTGTATCCCAATTATTCATCATGGGGCGATTATAAGGATCGTTGCCGCCATTAGTATCATCATGCAAATATTGTTCTGTACCGTAATAAATGCAAGGAATACCGCGACAAGTCATGACTAATGAAATTGCCACTTTTAACATCTCAGGATCGGGATTGAGACTTTGAAAACGTGGCATATCATGATTATCAATGAATGTCACCAATTCATTGGCACTTTTGTATCGATGATCTAGGTCAAAAATATTTTGAATTTCGTGGAATCCTCCCTCTGCGCCTTGTCCTAATGCTTGGCGAATTGCTACACAAAGTCCAAAGTCAAGAATTGACATTCCCGACTCGTTAGCAAATTCTACCGATCGATCGTCAAACGGACTACTATAAATCCATTCTCCGAAGATGAAAACATCTGGTCTGTGTCTTTGAATATCAGCATTAAATTCTTGCCAAAACCAGATCGGCATATGTTTAACAGTGTCAACTCGCAAGGCATCTACACCTCGGTCTAACCACTGTTTGATGGCAGATTTGATGTAATCGCGATAATCAATATTGTTCTCATTAAAAGTAGCTAAACCGGAAAGTTCGCAGTTTTGTACTTGCCAATCATCTTCCCAATTAGTAACTGGGCCATAATGGTGATACCAGTTATTTTTATCATCATTAAAATCGGCAATTTTTACCCCATCATCGTACAATTCGCCTTTTTTGCCACTAAAGTCGGGGTTACTATGATTGCAAACAATGTCTAGAATTAATTTCATGTTTCGCTTGTGCATTTCGGCAATTAAGCGATCGAAAGTTGTATTTCTAGTTTCTTGGGTTTGGTTAAGTGATGGGTTTTCTCCAGGGCCGATAAAACGAGGATTCAACCGTTTAAAATCCTTAATCCAATAACCGTGAATTGCTGCTTGTTCAATAAACAAAGCTTCAACTTGTTCAAACAAAGGAGTTAACCAAATAGCAGTTACTCCCAGATTTTTTAAATAATCTAGCTTTGCAATAACTCCTTGTAAATCACCACCCCAATACTTACCCCAATCTTTTCCTTCGGGATCGTAAAGTTCAGGATTTGGCCCTTCGCTATTTTCGGAATCGCCATCAAAGAAACGATCTACAACCAAAAAATAAATTGTTTCTTGGCGAAACTCAATATCTCGTGTATAAAGGAACTCTAAATCAATTTCTGTATCCTGTTTTTGTTCGGATACTAATTCAGCAACTTTTGCAGGTGCATCTGTTACTTCGTACTGTTGCGAAGTAGATTTGGGAGGTGGAGTTGCAACCATGTTAGTATTTTTTGTTGAGTATAGGTTACTGACCAAGGAAGGTCTTATATCTAACAACTTTAATCAGTAGAGCCTGCTTTTGTATATCTATCGATGGGTAGAAGCTAGTAGAAGAAGTAGTTGGCGAAGCCTGTGGCTAACGCCGCATAGGTAGAACAGTTGAAAGCTTGTGCCAAGCAATTTTTTCGTTAATTAACTACTGAAATTGTTGGGCATAAAAGCCTGCATAACGTCCACCTTTTTTGAGTAATTCTTCGTGAGTTCCTGATTCAATAATTTCCCCATTTTCTAATATTAAAATTTTGGTTGCACGGCGCACAGTCGCTAATCTGTGAGCGATCACAAACACTGTTCGATCGCGCATTACTCTTTCCAAAGCTTCCTGTACCAAAGCTTCTGACTCCGAATCCAGCGCCGAAGTTGCTTCATCTAAAATTAAAATTCTGGGATTATTAAATACAGCGCGTGCGATCGCAATTCTTTGTCTTTGTCCGCCTGATAAATTGACACCTCTTTCTCCCACCCAAGTTTGATAACCTTGTGGTAACTTGATAATAAACTCATGAGCATTAGCAATTTCTGCGGCTTTTCTGACCGCATTCATATCAAATTCATTATGCCCATAAGCGATATTTTCTGCAATATTTCCCGAAAATAAAACAATATCTTGGGGAACAAGTCCGATTTGCCGACGCAAACTTTTTAAAGTTACTTTTTGGATATCAATGGTATCAATTGAAATTTTTCCGCCTTGGGGATCGTAAAACCGCAACAGTAAATTTATTAAAGTAGTTTTTCCTGCGCCGGAAGTACCAACTAAAGCAATCATTTCTCCCGGTTTAGCAGTTAAACTGAGTTTTTGTAAAACTGGTTTATCAGCTATGTACGCAAAAGAAACATCCCGATATTCTACATTACCGCGAGTCGAAAATAACTGAATAGCCTCTTGATTTTCCACAATAGAGGGTTGAATTGCCATCAATTCAAAAATTCGCTCAACTGATGCTTCTGTTTGTTTAAATTGATTGTAATTAGTAGTGCTAAAAGAAATTGGATCGATTAGCATTGCTACCGCAGCTACATAACTGACAAAACCTGGGCCAGTTAAATTTCCTTGTGAAATTTGCCAACCACCCAATAAAAACAGAATTAGTACACTAATTCCTTGTAAAACGCCAACAATAAAAAACTGTAAAGCTCTAATTTGTTCCGATTTGTATCGAGCAATTCTATGTTGTTCTGCTTCTACAGAAAACCGCTTGATTTCATAATCTTGAGCTGAAAAAGCTTGCACCAACCGAATACCGCTAAACACTTCCGTCAGCAATGCTGATAAATTAGAAATTCTGGTTTGACTGCGACGGGAAAAATGCAGCATCTTTTCCCCAAACCAAGTGATTAAAATTGCCATCAAAGGCGCTACAATCAAAGCTGCAAAAGTTAACTGCCAATTCAACCAAATCATGTAGCCCAAAACGACAATTAACTGCAAAATACAGGGAACAAACTCATGAAAGAATTTATTAATTACTTCGCCAATTCGATCAATATCTTCGGTTAACCGATAAGACAAATCTCCGGTTTTTGCCGTTTCAAAAAAATCTAGGTTTAATTGTTGTAAATGAGCGTAAACTTGTCTGCGTAATTTTAAAGAAATTTTTAATGCAGCTTTCGCCATTAAAGCATTTTGTCCATACTGCACTATTCCCCGAAGTAGGAAAATTATCGCACCAACACCCGCAAGTTGGGCGATCGCCAGCAAATCACCTTGACCAATATATTTGGCAAACTGACCCGCCAAAGTCGCCAAAATAGGCCAAAATATGGTAAAGGCGAGAGTGCAAACTAACGCAAGAGCGATCGTTTTCCACTCAGGAACAATGTATGGAATCAGTAACTCGTAATTAGAACGCTTTTTCAATCTCTAACTTCCACAAAATACCCTGCTGAAATTTAGGTTATCAGCTTTCCGGGTACTCGCTGTCACTATTGGACAAATTATTATTTTCTTTCGGTTCTATAGTTAAATTAGGTAATCCATTCAACTTCTCCACAGGTGCAGCAGCTTGGCTCTGCGGTACGAGCACCATTAAACTGTTAGGAATTGCTTCCACAAACACAGGTGTAGTTCCAATCACCTCTCCATCTACTACAACTTTTTGTGGAGGATCAGTATCAATTAATGCTTTCTTCACTCGGAGATAACCAATATCATTCCTTTCTGTAGGCGTACCACTAAAAGCAGTTTGTAGCAAATGGTAGGATGCTGCGATCGCATTTAGCACACTTACAGGGGCAAAAATTGTTACATCTAAAAATTCATCATCAGGAACCAAACTAGCAGGCCCTTGAGCCAAAATAGAAGTAGGCGGAGCAACATTAGCAACTGTCACTCCCACAGCCGAAAAACTAATAACTTCTTCATCCCTTTCTAACTTAGTTTCAAACGATTGTAAATTTTTTAATTGGTTAATTGCTGACAAAATATAAGCCAAAATTCCCAATCTATTTTTAGCTGTTCTGTCTGCTTGAGCAACTGTTTCTGCCTCCAACCCAATACCAGCCAAAAGTAACATTGGTTCCCCATTACAACGAGCAGTACTAATTACTCTGGTTACTCCTTCTAAAATTGCTTGACAAGCACCTTCAATATTAGTAGGAATTCCCATGCTCACAGCAAAAGCATTTGCCGTACCACGAGGAATGACAGCCAGAGGTATCTCACTGTTAATTAAAGCATCTGCTACAGCAGAAACAGTGCCATCACCACCAGATGCAATTACTAATTTCACATTTTTTTCTAAAGCCTCACGCGCCAACTGTTTAGCACTTACTTCTTCACTAGTGAACTGGATATCCAATTCCAATTCAGATTCTAAAATTGACTTAATTAATTCTAAGTCTCCGTCTGGGTTTCCCCTGCCTGAAACTGGGTTAAAAATCAAACAAGCAGAAGAATATCTTTGAGTTTGTTGAACACTTTCTGTCTCAATTAAGTTGTTTTCTGACATCATAGGTGGTGACTGAAGTTAAAAATATATCTTTAGATAGTTGTGGATATTTTCCGAAATTGGCTAACAAAGTGGTGTATTGAAAAGAAAATAATCACTTTACTCTAATTCTAATTCTGACAAATGTTTTAACTGTCAATCTGTTTACCAATAGTTATACCTATTCTCTATAAAATTGCGCTTCATCATTGAACCGGGACTGTGGACGGGGAGGGGTTTGGGGTGAGGTTAATTAAGGGCATCTTCATAGAGAATTGGTATTACGAGATAAAACATTTTTGTAAGTTATATCCAATAGGTATTTAGCCATTTATTCGCCCACTTGGAAAAATAAAAATTACCTAGTTAAACTAAGTACACACGTTTCATGAAATGTCTGTACCTTACCCAAAAAAAGCAAACTTATGGTTAATGTTAGAGTTCCCAAAGTTGTTCCTCAACCTCCCAAATTTACATCATTTGAAGCAGAACGTCTGTACCGGAAACAACGTCTGGCGGCTGCCTTTCGTCTGTTTGCTAAATTTGGCTTTAGTGAAGGTATCGCCGGGCACATTACCGCCCGTGACCCGGAAAACCCGAATCATTTTTGGGTCAACCCTTTTGGAATGCACTTTCGGCTAATTCGCACCAGTGACTTAATTTTAGTTAACCACCAAGGCGAAGTTATTTTCGGAAACAAACCCGTCAATGAAGCCGCTTTTGCTATTCACTCCCAAGTCCACGCCGCCCGCCCGGATGTAGTAGCTGCCGCCCACGCCCATTCCACCTACGGCAAAGCTTGGTCTAGTTTAGGTCGTCTGCTAGATCCTTTGACTCAGGATGCTTGTTCTTTTTACGGAGATCACGCTTTATTTGATGACTACACGGGAGTTGTGTTGGAAATTGAGGAGGCGCGACGAATTGCTGGGGCGTTAGGCGATCGCAAAGCCCTCATCCTCCGCAATCACGGACTTCTCACTGTAGGTCATACTATAGATGAAGCAGCCTGGTGGTTCATCACAATGGAGCGTTCTTGTCAAGTACAACTAATGGCAGAAGCCGCTGGCAAACCAATCTCGATCGAACCGGAGTATGCCAGCTTAACCGCCAAACAAGTAGGGTCGCATCACATGGGTTGGTTTAGTTTTCAACCACTTTACGACCTGATTGTACAGGAACAACCCGATTTACTCGATTAATTTTCCTATTCGTAGGGTGCGTTAGTAATAACGTAACGCACCATTTGATTGCAAATTAACACTAGCGAAACAAATGAAACAAACAGAGACTAGCAAAGGAAAAATTCCCTCTTGGGAATCACCACTTCAGGAAAAATCAGGCTTACTGGAATTTAAACCCGGTTATGCCACACCAGAGTTTTTTTCTCAGTGGTCTTTTCGTACCGAAATTTACGGCGAAGCAGTAGAAGTAGACCACTTAGTTGTTACTTTTCCTGACCTGACAACCTTGAAAAATTACGCCGCTGCTTTGGCTAAATTCCAAGGAAAAATTGTCGAAGGGCCAGGAATTTTTCCCTTAGAATTTTGTCCCCAAAATTATAACCTGACCACTGATTTGTGGATACATTTAGAAACTATATTAATGCCTTCTGGTGGCTTAGTTGTTTTACAAGCGCCACACAGAAAAGGCGATCGTACAGACCGCTTTATCCAAGAACGAGGATTAGCAGCTGTGCATCACGTAGCCATCAAAGTTGATGACCTGCAAACAGCAGCTTTAAATTGGCAAGAAAAAGACTTTACACCCCTATCTTTAGAACCTGTTGTCGGTGACTCTCTATCGCAATGGTTCTTAAGAAATACTGCCGGACAAATCATCGAATTAATTAACCGTAACCCCGAAAATAACGCCACTTTCTTCTGTCAAAATATCGGCGGACTTCGGCTGTCGGAAACCAAGGTTTAGCAGGGGCAGAGGAGCAGAGGTGCAGGGGAGCAGGGGAGCAGGGGGGCAGGGG
>NZ_JADEWG010000314.1 GCF_015207735.1 [Phormidium] sp. LEGE 05292 | reverse complement strand
CCCACATTCCGCAGATATTAAAGGAAAATTGATCATTTTCTAAATTGAAGAACGTAAACCCTGAAATGATTAGCTGGTAATCATTTCAGGGTTTTTTGCCCTAAAATAAACTCGTTGGTGAGCAAGAGGAAAAACCATGAAAGAGTCCCCAGAAGCCATAAAAGTTCTAGATATAGACCATTTAGGAATAGTAGCGGGAATAATAGATGAGATGGAAATGGTGTCAGAAGTCAATAAAATAGTGGGAATAAAAGAAAGAGAAAGTCTCAGTTCAGGACAAGTAATGAAAGCAATGATTTTGAATGGGTTAGGATTTTTGAGCGCCCCATTATACTTATTTGAAGAGTTTTTTGTTGGAAAAGCGACAGAACATTTAATCGGAGAAGGAATCTTACCAAGACATTTAAATGATGATAAACTAGGCAGAGAATTAGACAAATATTACCAAGTAGGAACAACCAAATTATTTACAGCTATTGCCCTAAAAGCAGCGCATAAATTTCAAGTAGAAATGGATAGTGTCCACTTAGATGGAAGTTCCATGTATGTACATGGAGAGTATGAAAAAGAGCCAGAGCCAATAAATCAAGATAATCAAGAAGCAGCAGAAAATAAATTAGAACTAGAATCAGAGAGCCAACCGATAGAAATAGTATATGGATATTCCAGAGATAAAAGACCAGATCTGAAACAATTCATTATAGACATGATTGTGACTGGAGATGGAGATATCCCATTATACTTTAAAGTAGATTCAGGAAACGTAGATGATAAAAGTGTATTTGTTGACCGACTAAAAGAATTTAAAAAGCAATGGACATTTGCGGGAATATGTGTAGCAGACAGTGCCTTATACACAGCAGATAACTTAGCAGCAATGAGCGGATTAAAATGGATAACCAGAGTACCATTAAGTATTAAAGAAGCTCAAAAAAAAATCTTAGAAATAGAAGCCAATGAATGGATAGATAGTAAAATAGCCGGATATAAAATAGCTTCTAGAGAGAGTGAATATGGAAACATAAAGCAAAGATGGTTAATTATCGAAAGCGAAGCAAGAAAGAAATCAAGTATTAAACAAGTAGAAAGACTTGTAGAAAAGCAGAGGGAAAAAGCAGAAGCAGCGCTGCGTCAACTATCCAGACAAGAATTTGCTTGTCAGCCTGATGCTGAAATAGCGATATCAAAACTATCAAATAGCTGGAAGTATCACCAAATAAAAGAAGTTTCATATAGCGAAAAAATCGAACATAAAACAGCAGGTCGGCCAAGTAAAGGGACTCAGCCAACTCAAATAAAATATCAAATTAAAGGTCAAATAGAAACCAGAGCCGAAGTAATTGAAGCCGAAAATATCAAAGCGGGAAGATTTATATTAGCTACAAATGTATTAGATAGAAATGAATTAAGTAATCAGCAGGTACTAGAAGAATATAAAGACCAACAATGTGATGAAAGAGGATTTAGATTTTTAAAAGATCCATTATTTTTTACTTCCAGTGTGTTTGTGAAAAACCCGAAAAGAGTAGAAGCAATTGCGATGATAATGGGACTATGTTTACTAGTATATAATCTAGCACAAAGAAAGTTGAGACAAGAATTAGCAACAGCGAATAGTAGCATCAGAAATCAAGTAAAGAAATTAACAAATAAACCGACAATGAGATGGGTATTCCAGATGTTTCAGTCAGTGCATTTGCTGATGATAAATGGGCAAAAGCAAATGAGTAACTTCACCGAAGAACGGCAAAGTATTGTGAATTATTTAGGGAATAGCTGTGGGAAATATTACTTAATTGTTTGAGGAAAGCTGAACGAGCCGAAAAGCTCTCTGGTGATTTTATAAATAATAATAAATAGCAGTCCATAGCGAAAATCTTGTAATTTTTGCTAGGATTGTTTTGCTGATTTTTGGATAAATGACTTGCTGAGTCGAGAGATTTAATCTATTTTTTAAACTTAATATAATTAAATTAATTAATTTTCCCTAATCAGGAATATCAAAAATGAATTTACACCTAAAATAAGGCGGATAAAATAATTTTTTATAGTAAGTTTTTCAAAAATATTAGTAAATCTGAGTCATTTCTGCGGAATGTGGGTT
>NZ_JADEWG010000053.1 GCF_015207735.1 [Phormidium] sp. LEGE 05292 | reverse complement strand
GAATTACTGCTTTACATCCAAATGCCACACCGAAGTAAGTTTCAACCCCAATTATTTCTTCGTTTTTCCCCAAAACTAAATCCGTTACCATGCCTTCGCGGACTGTCAAATTGGGTTGGTTTTCGACAATTCGCTTCATTACTGCTGCATATTCTCGCTTATCTGTTTGTGCGCGTAAAGCCCAAACTGCTGGCCCTCTAGAAGAGTTTAGCACTCGTTTTTGCAGGTAAGTGCGATCGGTCATTTTGCCGATTTCGCCCCCAAGTGCATCGATTTCGTATGTTAATTGAGACTTCGCTGGCCCACCCACTGCGGGGTTACAAGGTTGCCAAGCAATTTTATCAAGATTAAGGGTTAAAAGTAAGGTACTACAACCGAGTCGTGCGGTAGCAAGTGCAGCTTCACAACCGGAGTGTCCTGCACCAACAACAACAATATCAAATTCTTTTTGGAATTGTACGGACATAAAGGGTTAAGTGCGATCGCGTTAGCGTAGCGTAGCCATATCGAAGTCAGGGTTTGAGTAGCAAGAACTCATTAGTTTATTGTAGCGGTTAAAATTTAAGTGCAGATGTGTTGATTTGGCGATCGCATTGTATCCTTCTAGTTAATACGACCGCCCGTTCTTGTAAGTCAGATTGAAGGATGAAACCCAACACTCATCATTACTTTTCTACTCAAACCCTGGTGCGATCGCTTTCCTTGAAGGTGTCAGCGAAGATGGGAAATAACAATCATTAAATTCAGTGAACTCAAAACCATGCAAATTACCATCGACCTCCCTGACAATCTATCCCTCACAGAATCAGACCTGCGCCGAGAAGTTGCGATCGCGCTCTTCCAGCAAAAAATCTTGCTCATCGAGCAAGCGGCTCAAGTCATTGCGATGGATGTAGACGATTTCTACCAAATCCTCGTCGATCGAGGTATCCTCACCCCCCCAAGCGACCCTGACGACGACCCCAATGAACTCATCCTTGCTCATTTGCGGATCTCTTTACAACAAGCCAAAGAAGGCAACTTGAAGCCCGTCTCTGAACTCTGGGACGGCATTGATGACTGACGCTCCATCCATTCAAATCTTAGTTACCCCCGATTTTCAAGGACAACTTCGCAAGTTAGCCAAACGGTATCGCAATATCCGGTCTGATCTACAACCGCTGTTCGATGACCTCGAAAATGGTAACTGTCCTGGCGATCAAATTTCTGGCACGACCTATACCGTTTTCAAAGTCCGCGTCAAAAATAGCGACATTCAAAAAGGCAAAAGTTCAGGCTATCGAGTCATTTATCAATTGCGAGACAACATCTGCATTCTGCTTGTCACGCTCTATTCCAAATCTGATGAAACTACTCTCACAGCTAGTGAAATTCGCGAAATTATCGATCGCTTCAATGAACCCATCGAACCTCCTGTCCAAGGAGATTGAACTTCGTGTTACCTTACCTACTGATTCACAAGCAAGAATGTAATAAACTAAACTGATAATTAACAGATAAGATGTTTGAAATTTTATTATGAGATGGCGAAAAGTGAGTTTTCCCAAAGCAGGCAGAAAGGTTATTCGTGGGCGTACAATTCTAGATATCATCACGTATAGAATAAACATCTATTAAGAGGTCAAGATTACCTGTGGAGAGCGATGGAACTTTTAATATAAATTTAAATATAAAAGGAGTTTTTAATGACGAAGAAATGGATTTTATATGACAAAAATGATAGGCAAGTCACTTGGCCAGCTTGCATTAAAAATTTGTCACCTGTTAAAAACACTTTAGGAGCGGAATTGCCATCATGGATAAGGCAGGCTTTCAATGAAGAGGGCATTTTTAATGAAGAAGAAATGATTGTTCCGATTCGCCCGATTTCAGTTTTAGGAAAGTGTAGTACAGCCAAATACATTAACTGTCCAAATATGCCTAAGCATCACATAGAAAATGCTAGAAATTGGGCTAAATATGAGCATAGAGGGAATCTAGCACAATATCTCGATCGCATTGGAAGGTATTTCTGGTTTGATTTCGATCTTATTAGCTCGGATGGAACGCTACTAAAACTACGGATGGTGTTTAATAGAGGCGATGCTGACTGCAATGATGGTATGTGGGGGGCAGTTTGGAGACGCAATACAGGGGAGCTTATTGCAGACATTATGAGTACTGGTGATATGGAAACAACAATAGCTGTCTCAAAGAAATACATCGATCTGTATAAACCTTATAATATTTGGATTCCTCTTTTTTTCAACTACAAATACGCCAATAATTTAGAAGTGGAAAAACTTGTAGGCTTAGCAATTAAAATTTGTTTTTATCCGGAAGCCGAGGTTAATGATACTGGATTCATTTTGTAAGGTTGAAAGTAAACTGTCTAAAAATCAATACACCTGAAACAGATTTTGAGTGCGATCGCTGCCAAGGCTACATCGGGTAATTGGAGATTAGTGTTTGAAAGTTTGAAATCTAATTTTGCGATCGCATCCCATTCTTCAACTTATTCCTTTAGAGAGAAGAAAGTTTTAGAACCCCTGCCTTCCCAAACCCCAAATGACCCCCCTTCAGTTTGTAGGTATTAAATATGAAATATCTGTTGACTATTTTATTAGCATTCAGTTTTGTAATTATAAATGCGGAAATTGCCAGATCTGAGTTTAAACAACCCACTGCTATTTCGAGAATGTTTCCCCCTGAATTAACTAAATCGATTACTGTGTCAGGAAGTTTATCTGCTTACCAATTTAATACCTATAGAGAACCAACAGTAGCCATTTATCCAAAAAAACTGGAATTGAATATGGTTTACAATGGAATAGATGATGAAAATTGGCCTTATACAAGAATTTTAGCTACACTTTTAAATAATGTTTGTCAAATCAAAGATACCAACTTTTCGACAAATTTAATTGAGCAAACCTATCGTTCTCGATCGCTCACTCCTGCTGTAAATTTGGGTGGTAATGCGGGAACGAGTGTTTCAAAGCGACAAAGTGCGACTCGTAATGGTTGTTTAGTTAGTGTTGAAGTTAAAGGCGCTCGGTGGCATACAATTACAACTACGATCGCTCCAGCTAGAAAGTAAAATTGACTACGTTATTTTGGTCAGAGTGCATTAACCAGCAATTAGAGTTTGAAAAATTCTCTGGGTTAGCCATATAATCAAAACGCCTTGTCGGGAATAACTCCTGCGATCGGGCAACATCCAGTTAAGTTAACTCATACAAAGAATATCAGTGAAATATTTTTTTCTTTCTGATGGTTGGACTTATGGGCGCGTGTGGTCGTCTGAGGGACTGTGGAACGACGCTACTTGGCGACGCAAACCTCACATTCAACGCTTAAACCTTTATTTTCTTGAGCAAAACGAACAATTGTGGCTATATCGGGTCGAAGATGCCATTTTAACTGTAGAAGTCAAACCTGTAGCCGCAGAACAAATTGAACGGGCAGCGGGTGCGATCGGTCAAGTAGTACTCAAACGATTGATTAGCGGCGACCAAGTTCTAGAACGGCTGAGTGCCGCCGAAACAGTTTGTCAAGTAAAAAATATTCAATCGGTCGTATTTTGACACTCCCTGCTATAAATAGACGAGGATTCTTGGCTCAATGAGTCTGCTTGCTTGTTTGTGTCACCACAAGCAAGTAGAGGTCGTTCTCTCCCCAAGCGTTAATTCCGGCGTGTCCCGCCGTATTTATCTGAATTCCTACTTGCTGCAAAGCCTTAGCCAAAATGTTTAAAGCCGCATTGTGGTCACGGTCTAATACTGTGCTGCAACTACAAATATGAGTCCTAACTGATGATGATCCATCCAGTACCTCAGAGTTTTGTTTCGGATAAATTGAGCAGTGCGGCTCATCTCATCAATAATCCGATACTGCTGCGGCTTACCTTTTAACTTAAACTCTAGTACTATCATCAACCAAAAATATCATGATTTATGAGTAAAGATTACTATAAACTATTCCAAGATGAATAAATTCATCTATTCGCTTATCTTCTCTGCCTAAAAGACAGGGGCTTTACGCTTCACGCTTCGTAACCTACACTTAAAACTGTAACTTGGGGAGTGAACCTAGCTGTGAGTCCAAGTACTGTCAACAATACAGCGCCTAGATTTGCTTGCAATAGGCACCATCAAAAGTTACACTTCTTTAAATACTCTCATTTTGTTAAACTCACTGTTAAACTGCCCAAGGTATCTTAATTAAAGGCAACTTGATTGAGATTTCCTGGACAGCCGCAGCAAACAAAACCTTAACAAACTGCACAAAAGTTCGTTGATCCGACATCACTCATCGAGGAGGAGCGTAGTCAATGGGACTACCCTGGTACCGAGTACATACAGTCGTCCTGAATGACCCAGGCAGATTGATAGCTGTACACCTTATGCACACTGCCTTAGTGGCAGGTTGGGCTGGTTCGATGGCCTTGTACGAACTAGCGATTTACGACCCCAGCGACCCCGTTCTTAACCCTATGTGGCGGCAGGGTATGTTCGTCATGCCCTTCATGGCACGCTTAGGAGTAACGGACTCTTGGGGCGGTTGGAGCATCATCGCTGACAAAGCAAATATTAATCCAGGTATCTGGAGCTTTGAAGGTGTTGCTGCCGCTCATGTTATT
Source organism: [Phormidium] sp. LEGE 05292 (assembly GCF_015207735.1). Classification (GTDB taxonomy): domain Bacteria; phylum Cyanobacteriota; class Cyanobacteriia; order Cyanobacteriales; family Aerosakkonemataceae; genus Floridanema. Next base: position 35,976 of record NZ_JADEWG010000053.1, on the reverse strand, counting down.
CTGTCTGGTTTGCTGTTCCTAGCTGCCGTTTGGCACTGGGTTTACTGGGATTTGGAACTTTTCAGAGATCCCCGTACTGGCGAACCTGCGCTTGACTTGCCAAAAATGTTTGGCATTCACTTGTTCTTATCTGGTCTACTTTGCTTCGGTTTCGGTGCTTTCCACCTCACAGGTCTATTTGGCCCTGGAATGTGGGTTTCCGATCCTTATGGCATAACCGGGCACGTTCAACCCGTAGCACCAGAATGGGGGCCAGCAGGATTTAACCCCTTCAACCCTGGGGGCGTTGTGGCTCACCACATTGCGGCTGGTGTTGTAGGTATTATTGCTGGTTTATTCCACTTGACAGTTAGACCACCGGAAAGACTCTACAAAGCTTTACGGATGGGGAACATTGAAACCGTTCTTTCTAGCAGTATTGCGGCGGTTTTCTTTGCTGCCTTTGTGGTCGCTGGTACTATGTGGTACGGCAATGCTACTACACCGATCGAACTATTTGGCCCCACCCGTTATCAGTGGGATAAGGGTTACTTCCAGCAAGAAATCCAACGTCGTGTCCAAGCTAGTGTAGCTGATGGTGCGACTCTGGTTCAGGCTTATGAACAAATTCCCGAAAAATTGGCCTTTTATGATTACGTAGGTAACAGCCCAGCTAAAGGTGGTTTGTTCCGCGTTGGCCCAATGAACAACGGAGATGGTCTGGCTCAAGCATGGTTAGGTCATCCAGTATTCAAAGATGGTGAAGGTCGCGAATTAACTGTTCGCCGCTTGCCTAACTTCTTTGAAAACTTCCCTGTGATTCTGACTGATAAGGATGGCATTGTTCGTGCTGATATTCCTTTCCGTCGTGCTGAATCTAGATACAGCTTTGAGCAAGTTGGTGTAACTGTCAGCTTCTACGGTGGTGCGCTTGATGGCAAGACTTTCACCGATGCTGCTGATGTGAAGCAATATGCGCGGAAAGCTCAATTGGGCGAACCTTTTGAGTTCGATCGCGAAACTTTAGGTTCTGACGGTGTGTTCCGTACCAGCACTCGCGGTTGGTTCACTTTTGGACACGCTGTATTTGCGCTATTGTTCTTCTTCGGTCATATTTGGCACGGTTCTCGTACCATCTACCGTGATGTATTCGCGGGTGTCGATCCCGACCTGTCTGAAGAGCAAGTGGAATGGGGCTTCTATCAGAAAGTGGGTGACAAGTCTACCCGCCGAGATCAACCTATCTAATCTCTTGTTTGAAGACTTTTGATTAAGGTCTAGCGACTAACTAATTTAATTTATTTTGTTAGGGCGTTAGACCTTCCTCTGTTAGTAATTGGTAAAATCTTAATTGGCAGGATAGTCAGGATTTTTTGATATGGAAAGCATTGCTTACGTTCTCATCTTTGCTATTACTTTGGGCGTGCTGTTCTTTGCGATCGCTTTTCGGGAACCTCCCCGGATCGAAAAGTAATAACTCTCCCGTCTTGTAACGGTTACAGTTTAAAATTGGCAACAGCTGTTACCCAACTGGTTATTTAAGCAAAACCAGAAAAAGTGGTGACAGCTGAATTTGCTATTTTTACTAAAGGCTTAGTTTTGTGTCAAAATCTCGATTAAGGGCGATCGGTTAATCAGGGTTTAATTTGCATTTTTCCCCATCTTTGTTCCCGATCCGGAGATGCACTTTAAATCACTATTAGCTATACCAAGCTTTTTTAAGTATAAAAGGATTTTACAAAATGCGCTGTCCTTTCTGTAATAACCCAGATAATCGTGTGCTGGAGTCACGTTCAGCAGAAGGCGGACAAAGTATTCGCCGTCGTCGAGAATGTCTCTTATGTAAGCGTCGCTTTACGACTTATGAACAAATTGAATTTGTTCCGGTGACAGTGATTAAGCGAGATGGGAGACGAGAAGGTTTCGATCGCTCTAAACTATTACGGGGGATCGTCCGGGCGTGCGAAAAAACTGGCATTCCCCAAATGCGTTTAGAAGCACTTACAGATGAGGTTGAAACTGAATTGCAACAGCGAGAAGTGCGGGAAGTTACCAGCAATGAAATTGGTGAATTAGTTTTGGATAAACTCCGCTATTTAAGTGAAGTAGCTTACGTGCGCTTTGCTTCGGTTTATCGCCAGTTTCGCGGCATCGCTGATTTTATTCATACCTTAAATCAACTCCGCAACGACAATATTACAACACACAGAGAAGGAATATCCACAACCAATACTCCAAGTGCGGAAATGTCTGGTTTAAGAAATGAGGAAATCGAAAAAGCTGTAACTTTTATCGCCCATTCATAAATTGAGTGAAGTTTTCGATCGAGGAGATATTCTGTGCTGCTATCAGTCTCAGCAGTTACACAGAAAGTATTTTGCTATATCTATTGCAAGAAAGCAGAAGGTAAAAGGCTATAAGGCTACAAGGGTTTGAGCTGCTTTTATCTGTTTTCAACTGATTGGTTATTTGTGCGGCGTAGAACTAAGAGTAAATCCAAGAAAATAGTAAAAACTAGTTTCAGAGGCGCTAGTTAGGATAGAATGATATGTCTGGACTCTAAATCCCCTTAGCTGGAACTGCTAAAATATGAGATTTGGAGGGGTGAAGGTGTAAACGGCACATTAAAAACGTGCGTATACATCGACAGGAGGCGTAATTTTTCTAAAAACTAACAAGGACAAGGTTCGATTCGCATGGTCAATCAGAAAACAACAACTGCCGATATTGGTTTTACTCTCGACGATTTTGCTGCTCTACTCGACAAATACGATTATCACTTCAATCCTGGTGATATTGTAGCTGGTACTGTATTTAGTATAGAGCCGAGGGGCGCTCTGATTGACATAGGTGCTAAAACGGCAGCTTATATTCCGATTCAGGAAATGTCGATTAACCGAGTAGACGCTCCTGAAGAAGTACTGCAATCCAACGAAACTCGCGAATTCTTCATTCTTACAGATGAAAATGAAGATGGACAATTAACTCTTTCGATTCGTCGCATTGAGTATATGCGTGCTTGGGAACGGGTGCGCCAGTTGCAAGCTGAAGATGCTACAGTGCGTTCTCAGGTTTTTGCTACTAATCGTGGTGGTGCGTTAGTTAGAATTGAAGGGTTACGTGGTTTTATTCCCGGATCTCATATTAGTACCCGTAAGCCTAAAGAAGATTTGGTAGGGGAAGAATTACCACTAAAATTTTTAGAAGTAGATGAAGACAGAAATCGTTTAGTTCTCTCGCATAGACGCGCCTTAGTTGAGCGGAAGATGAACCGCTTAGAAGTCGGTGAAGTGGTAATTGGTTCAGTACGTGGTATTAAACCTTATGGTGCTTTTATCGATATTGGTGGTGTGAGTGGGTTGCTACACATTTCGGAAATTTCTCACGAACATATCGATACGCCTCATAGTGTGTTCAATGTCAATGATGAAATTAAGGTGATGATCATTGACTTGGATGCGGAAAGAGGGAGAATTTCGCTTTCTACTAAGCAATTAGAACCAGAAACTGGGGATATGATCCGGAATCGCGATCGCGTTTACGAAATGGCTGAAGAAATGGCGGCGAAGTATCGCGAACAGCAACGGGCGAAGTTGCTGGGTGAAGTTCCTCCAGCAGCAGAAACGGTTGCTCCGGCTGAGGTTGTGGAAGCGGTAACTGCGGAAGAAGATATTCCGCCTGCTGAGGAAGAAGTAGAAGCGGTTGCGGAAGAAGATATTCCGCCTGCTGAGGAAGAAGTAGAAGCGGTTCCAGCTGTTGTCGGGGCTGTGGATAAAACTGAACCAGAAACGGTTGCAGAAGCAGCAATACCTTCAGCTGAAGACGAGTAATTGATTAAAAAAATAACAAAAAACACAGAGGGAAGCACCCTCTTTTTTTGTGTTGAAGGGAACAGGGAAGAAGAAGTGGGGAGATAGGGAGATGGGGGATGAGGGAAAATATAGCAGAAGGCAGAAGGGAAAAGTCGTAAAACCAAGGGTTCTAGCCCTTCATTCTGGCTTAACCGCCCTGACGGTTGCTATAATTTAATTAACTACCTCTTCAACTGAGTTTTCTTCCCCACCTCCCCTACTGTTTCTATCAACAATTTAAATGAATCAATGGCTTAGGAGAGAAATATGGTGGTAACTATCCGTTGTGGAGAAGTAATTTTTCCTGAGATTCGGGGGATCATTTTTGATAAAGATGGGACTTTGGAAAATTCCGAGGAGTTTTTGCGAAATTTAGCCCAAAAGCGATCGCGCTTATTGGATGCTCAAATTCCTGGAGTTGGGGAACCATTGTTGATGGCGTTTGGTGTTGATGGCAATAAAATCGATCCGACTGGTTTAATGGCAGTGGGAAGTCGGCGGGAAAATGAAATTGCGGCGGCGGCTTATGTGGCAGAAACTGGTAGGGGGTGGATGGAAGCTTTGGCGATCGCAAGTCGCGCTTTTACAGAAGCAGATCAACACTTCCAAAATGCTGCACCTTCACCTTTATTTATAGGAAGTTTAGAAGTTTTGCAATTACTTTCCCAAGCTGGCTTAAAATTAGGAATTCTTTCGGCTGATACTACAACAAAAGTGCAGGCATTTGTCCAAAGATATCAGCTAACTGATTATATTCAATTAGCAATGGGAGTTGATCGAGGCCCCAGTAAACCAGATCCGATTTTATTTTGGCAAGCTTGTGAAAAATTAGGAATAGAACCTGGTGCTACTTTAATGGTGGGTGATGCTGTCAGTGATATTGAAATGGCGCGTCAAGCTGGTGCTGCTGGTTGTATTGGTATTTGTTGGGGTAACTCAAAAGCAACTCATTTAGCAATGGCAGATGTAACTATTGGACAGCTAGATGAACTTGAAGTTCTCAGTTGCTAATAAGTAAATTTTATCTCGGTAATTTAGCTTATTTTCAGTTATTTTATGAAGTTGGTTGACAGCAATTCTTTGATAACTGTTTGAGAAAAACGATCGCTGATTGTGGCGTAGGAGTTCTCGATTTTTTGCGTCAAGTCTGGTCAATCTATCTTCTGAGAGAGTCAAAAAATTAAAGAATCTTTTTTTTAGTTTCCGTCTAGAGATGGAGTAACAACTATCTGAGACAACGATAACATTTGCATAACAGTTAGACAAGCTAAAGGCAATTTTATTTATCAGTCAGCAGTCTGAAGATTCTTATGAAATAAGCATTCTGCTCACTAAAATTTAGCAAAAAAGCTTGCTCTAGATGATTAAATTTACTGTTAAGCGCAAGGAGAGAAAAATGCGAATAGCTCAAATAGCACCTTTATGGGAAAGAGTTCCACCTCCAGCTTATGGAGGTATTGAATTAGTAGTAGGGCTCCTTTGTGATGAACTAGTCAAAAGAGGACATGAAGTAACTTTGTTTGCTTCTGGAGACTCAATCAGTTTAGCTAACCTAGAGTGGGTTCATCCTCGTGCTTTGCGCTTAGATGAAACAGTAAAAGAGTATAGCGTTTATGAGATGTTAAATCTCAGTCTGGTGTATGAAAAAGCTTCTGAATTTGACATAATTCACTCTCATGTAGGTTGTGCAGCTTTACCTTTTGCTAAGTTAGTAAAAACGCCAACAATTCATACTTTACATGGCACTTTTACGCCTGATAATGAAAAATTGTTTACTCATGCTCACCAGCAACCTTATGTGAGTATTTCTGATGCTCAAAGGGAAACTCGGTTAAATCTTAACTGTGTAGCCACAGTTTATAACGGCATTGATGTTAACACTTACAAGTTTTACGATAAACCTCAAGCTCCACCTTATTTAGCATTTTTGGGGCGTGTTTCTCCCGAAAAAGGAACCCATTTAGCCATTGAAATTGCTAAATGTTCTGGTTGGCAATTAAAGATTGCGGGTAAGGTGGATGTAGTCGATCGCCTATACTTTGAGCAAGAAATCAAACCTCACATTGATGGCGAACAAATTCAGTTTATTGGTGAAGCTAACCACGCCCAAAAAAGTAAATTAATGGGTAATGCAGCAGCGACACTTTTCCCGATTACTTGGCGAGAACCTTTCGGATTAGTAATGATTGAATCAATGGTAACGGGAACACCTGTAATCGCCATGAATATGGGTTCAACTTCTGAAATTATTGCTCATGGTAAGACAGGTTTTCTCTGTAATAGTGTAGAGGAATGTGTAGCAGCAATTGAACGTGCTACTCAACTCGATCGCTATACTTGCCGTCAGCACGTAATTGACAACTTTAGCGTGCAGAAAATGACTTCGGGTTACGAAGCAGTTTATCAAAATATTTTGGCAGAACGGTTCGTCCAAAATGGTCATTCTCGTCCAGTAAAAAGAATGCAATTTGTATAAAACTCAACATTACATAACCACCTAAAATTTAGGTGGATTTTTTAATTTCAACAGAGCATTTTGATAACAAGTTATCGCCAGGGTTGATTTACTGGAAAGTTGCAGGAGAAAAGGATATGTCACAGCTGAATAGACAACCGATCGCTATAATTTCCGATCACGCCGATCCAGCAGCAGAAGTGGTAAAACAGGATGTTGGGGGACAAAATGTTTATGTGCGAAACATCGGAGAAGCATTAGCAAAGTTGGGTTGGCAAGTTGATATGTTTACCCGCAAAGTTAATCCCAACGATGCCAAAATTGTGCAACATTCACCTCACTGTCGCACAATTCGCTTGTCAGCAGGGCCGGAGGAATTTATTCCTAAAAATGAATTATTTGCATATATGCCAGAATTTTTGGAAGCTTTTCTCAAATTTCAAAATAAAGAAGGCACAAATTATCCTTTAGTGCATACAAACTATTGGCTTTCTGGTTGGGTTGGCTTGCAATTGCAAGAATTACGTAATATTCAATTGGTACATACTCATCACTCATTAGGTATAGTCAAGTACCAAGCTGCTGGTTATCAACCGCCAATTGCTAAAACTAGATTAGGAATAGAAAAACAAATTTTAGAGCAAGCAAATTGTGTAGTTGCTACCAGTCCTCAAGAACAAGAAGCTTTGCGAAAATTGGTTTCGGAAGCAGGGGAAATTAAAGTAATTTCTGGCGGTACAGATATTAGTAACTTCCGGTTATTATCTAAGACGGAAGCCAGATTAAAATTAGGATTTGACCAAACTGAACATATAGTTTTGTATGTCGGCAGGTTCGATCCTCGTAAAGGTGTGGAAACATTGCTGCAAGCTTGTGCAAATTGTCAGGCAAAAAGTTTGGGAAATTTTCGGTTAGTAATTGCTGGGGGAGAAGATCCACACTCAGAAGGCGATCGCGAAGATGAGAGAATTAAACTTTTAGCTCAAAAATTAGAATTGACTGAAAATATCCTATTTACAGGACGTTTAAATCATGATATTTTGCCCTTTTATTATGCCGCAGCCGATGTTTGTGTGGTTCCTAGCTATTATGAACCTTTTGGTTTAGTGGCAATTGAAGCTATGGCTTGTGGTACACCTGTAGTAGCTTCTAATGTTGGTGGCTTGAAGTTTACTGTAATTCCCGAAGAAACAGGCTTATTAGTACCACCTCATGATGTTGCTGGTTTTGCGGCTGCAATTGACCGGATTTTAACCGATGATGTTTGGGCGAAAAAAATACGGAAGCAAGCTTCGCTTCGAGTGAGACATAACTTTAGTTGGGCTTATGTAGCAGGACAGTTGAGCGATCTTTATCGTTGCTTATTGGCTAGGTCAATTATGAATGAACAACTGTGGCATTTACATTTACCAACTCATTGGTCAACTAATGCTTCTAATGTAGAGGTTTCCCCAGTTCGATCGACAAAACTGGGTAAAGTCTCTTAAATTTTGGGAGTTGAGGAGTCGGGAATAGTGAGTAAGAGTTACCTATTCGCGACTCCAGTGTTATTAAGAAGTATTTTGTTTCTCGATCGCCTTTTTTGTGATATTTTGTGATGTTTAGTGATAAATTTCACAAAAGTATAACTTTGTTGATGAAAGTGTATTGAAAAATATCCGACTCTAGACAGAGGAGAATACTATGTTAGATGTGCTACAAGAGAATTTGATACATACATCAGCCAATTCAACTTTATTTTAGAGTAGCCAATGCCAGCCTCAGCGCAATCTTCACTGCAAAAAGTGTTCGATTACACTATGCTTGATGCAGAAACCAGTTTATTCATTCAAAAACAAACTGGGGAAATTCGGGCGCTCATGAAGCGCACTGCACAAGACATCATCGAGATCGGACAGAAGTTGATTTTAGTTAAGGAGAAACTCGCCCACGGCAGATTCTTAGATTGGATAGCGGCAGAATTTGAATGGAGCTATCCCACTGCGGCGAGATTTATGCAGGTAGCTAATTCGTTTAGTAAAACTTATCAAATTGACAGGTTTGCTGCATCTGCCTTATATGTCCTAGCGGCACCTTCAACGCCAGCAAGTGCGCGATCGGAAGCGATCGCTCGTGCGGAAGCTGGGGAACCGATAACCTATACGATCGCCAAAGAAATTAGGCAAAAACATACTTTACCAGGCAATAAATCTAAAACCGAATCAGTTCAAACAATTCAAACAATTCAAACAGTTCAAACAGTTTCTCCATTAAAAGCTGTTCCGGTTATTTTACCTGCCAATGAATCACGTCCTAGAGTAGAAATTGTAGCTACTCGTCCAGCCAAAGAAGCAGTTCGGGTTCTCAAGAAAGAAAAAGAAGCAGAATTGCCGGAAATTAAACGAGTAATTCCCATTTCTGTAACACCATCAACAACAATAACAATAGCATCCCAGCCTATTTCTCAACCATCTTCAACTGTTGTCAAACGCGAATCAACAGGAATTTGGTGGCAATTAGGTAGAAGACATTTACTGTATTGTGGCGATCCTAATTCCGCAGAATTTACTCAGAAAGTTCCTCATCATGCGGGATTATTATTAGGTTTTCCGGCAAGCAAAGATTGGCAGTCTGCAATTCCAGCCGAAAATCGGATTATTGTTACGAAAAACTTACCGCAATCTAAAGATGTTCGGCTCTTTGAAGACACTTTAGAATCAATTATTTTGCTTTACACGGAATTGGGAGAAACAATAACTGTTTGTTTCTTGCCTTATCCAGAAATTCTCTCAACAATTAATCGTTTAGATCGCCTTGCCATATTTGCTGAACCAGATCCTAAACGAGTCAATGAAATTATTACTGATTGGAAAGCTGGTGGATTGAAGGCAGAAAAAATTGATTTTTGAAATTTTTCTTTTTTCTCAAGGGTGCATTTCATTCAACTAGTGCCGCAATGCCTGTATCAACCAAGCATTCAAAATCTTAACTAAAGCAAGCAGACTCCCGTTATACTGACGGGTTAACGGGAAAGTAGTTTTCACTCATATCTTGCTCCAGTCAGGAGGTAGAACCTCTCAAGAACTCGTTTCCAGGTTGAACCTGGGAACGAGAAATAGAGGTTCCGCTCAGGAGTGCAAGATATCAGTTTCAGGGCAAATTATGTGAATCTTTAAGGTATATTTCAGTTATTTTAAAGATAATATCTAACCGAAAATTATCTACTAAATCTTTTAAAATATTTACCAAATTAATGTAAGTTTCCGGGATTTCCTGAGCTAATTCTAGAATTAGTTGATCGTCTACTGCGGCAGCAGCTTGATGTAATTTTCCGATCCATTCTTGAGACATTACCTTTAACTCTTCTGGTGTTAGAATTAGAATTTGGGAATGGTCAGGAATTGATTGCGAATTCTCCGCATAAATGTAGCGTAAATCCAAATATTTAGCAATTTTTTCTAATAAAACTTCTGAGCGAAAAGGTTTAGGCACCAAGTCATCACATCCCGCCTTTAAAATAGCTGGTTGCTGTTCTTCAAAAACACTAGCAGTAAGAGCAATAATGACTGTGTTTTTTCCTTGAGGATGAGCTTTGATCCGTCGAGTAGCTTCATAGCCATCCATGACTGGCATTCGCATATCCATCCAAATCAGATGGGGTTGCCAACTTTCCCAAATTGTAATAGCTTCTTGACCATTTTCAGCTTCTCGCACCTCGAATCCTAAAGGTACTAATAATTTGACTAGTAGTTGGCGATTCTCTTTGATATCCTCAACCACTAATATCCGATAAATTGGTTGATTTGGTTCTAAAGATATAACTTGTCGAGTATTTAAACTAATGTTTGTTGTAGTTTCAGGTGCTAACTTGGCAGAGATATTAAAAGTAAAAATAGAACCAATACCTAATTGGCTTTCGACAACAATTTCACCACCCATTAGTTTGATAAATTGTTGACTAATAGCTAAACCTAAACCAGTTCCTTGTCCTGTTTGGCGACCTGTTTGGGTTTGAGAGAAAGGTTGAAACAATCTGGTAATTTCATCGTGAGCAATTCCTGGCCCTGTATCTTTGATTGTAAACATTATTGGCATTGCTTCTGTTTCCTGGGCTTCTAATTGCGCTAAAAAAACTGTTAAAGTTATATAGCCAGTATCAGTGAATTTAATGGCGTTACCTAATAAATTAAGCAAAATTTGACGTAATTTACTTTCATCTGTTTGGATATTTTGGGGGACTTCGGGAGCAATTATAAAGTTCAGTTCTAAGCCTTTTTGTTGAGCTTTTAACTGAAACATATCTTTTAATAATTCCAGCATTTGATGTAAATTAAAACAACTTTCGTTTAAGATAACTTGTCCTGATTCAATTTTAGCCATTGATAAAATATCGTTAATTAGGTTGAGTAAATGTTCGCCGCTACGGTTGATAATTTCTAAATGTTCTCTCTGTTCTGGTGAAACAGAATTACTCCGCACCATAATTTGGCTAAATCCTAAAATTGCATTTAAGGGTGTACGCAATTCATGACTCATTTTGGCGAGAAACTGACTTTTAGCATAGTTGGCAGCATCGGCTACTTCTTTTGCTTTCATTAGTTCTAAAGATTGCCTTTGTGTTTGAGAGAGTAGTTCGGCTTGTTGTAAGGCGACTGCTAATTGAGTTCCGATTTGGAGTACTACATTAATTTCTGATTCTTGCCATTGTCTGGGGCGATAATTTTGATAAACTGCTAGTAAGCCCCAGAAGTGATTCCCAGAAAAAATTGGCACCGTTAAATAAGCTTTGGATTGAAATTTTTCTAAAATCTCAATGTGACAATTAGTAAGTTCGCTTTGATAGATATCGGCTACGGCTAAATAATTGGCGGTGTGGTTTTCTAGATCGTGTTGATTTAATTTTTTGATGACACATTCTTCTTTCTTTAAGGTACAAGCTGTTAGTTGAGGATTTTGCTGTTGTACTTCTAACAAAGAAATCCAACCATCTGCTACTGATTCAGAGACAAATTCTCCACTACAATCATCATGAAAGCGATAAATGGTGACGCGATCGCAATCTAAAAGTTGTCGCAATTCAGTGGTTGTAGCACTGAATATTTCCGGCAATTCTAATGTTTGGCGAATTTTTTGAATTACTTGTGTGAGTGCTTGTTCCCGTTTGGCGCTTTCCCGTAAAGCTTTTTCTACCCGTTTCCGTTCTGTAACTTCCACCACAACCGATCCGACGCTGCGAGAATTTCCATCTTCTCCAGGAATGGGAAATAAAGACACTATCCAATCTCGTAAAACTCCTGGTTGACTGGGAACTTCTCCCCTAATTTCTAAGTTAAGTGCTGCTTCATCTTTGGTTAAAACTTGCTGAAATAATGGAACTAAACTAGGGGCTACTTCAGGTAAGATTTGGTAAAAGTTTTTGCCAATATGTTCTGATGTAGGTAAGCCATTAATTTCTGCTAATTGTTGGTTGATTTTTACATATCGCAATTCTTCATCTACAATACATAATCCTACTGGTGCTGAGTAGAAAAAGGCATTGAGTAAAGCTTCTCTGAAGGCGAGTTTTTGCTCTAAGGTTTTGCGATCGCTAATGTCTCTTCCTTCCGCAATTAATAAAGTTACCTCTCCTTGTTGATTACAAATTGGACGTAGGGAAAAATCAATGGTGACTGTTTGGTTATCTTTACCAATTACATCTACTTCATAACGCATCAAAGCTCCCGCTGCTGCGGCTGCGATCGCCAATTTTAACTCGGATTGGGTTTCTGGAGAAATTGTCCACCATTTAGTTTCCCAAAATAGTTTATCTATGACATCCTCTCTAGCGATTCCCGCAAAATCTAGAGCCGTTTGATTAATTTCTAAAATCATCCCATCGGGTTGCAATAAACCTATGAATTGAATTGCTTGATTGAAAATAGCACGGAATTTTTCCTCACTTTCCCGCAAAGCTATTTCTGCTTGCTTGCGTTCCGTAACATCCATTGCTGTGCCATATAATTGGATGACTTCTTGGGCATCATTAAAAATAGCTTCTCCTCTCCCTTCAATGTAACGGATTTCACTATCAGGACGAATAATTCGATATATTTGTGTGTAAGATTTTCCGGTCTGTAAACTATCAGTAACTATTTGATACCAAACATCACAATCTTCTGGATAAATTAATTGTTTATGTTCGTCAAATGTTGGTTCTGGGTTGGTAGGATCTAACCCAAAAATGTGGAATAATTCTTCCGACCATGTAACTTTTCTTTGAAATACATCAAATTGCCAACTGCCAATATGAGCGACTCTTTGAGCAGTTGCTAAATTAGTTTTACTCTCTTGTAATGCTTGTTCGGCAAATTTGCGATCGCTCACATCAAATAATACACCGTACCAAATAATATCACCATTGTTTCGTCGTTCTGGTTGTGAGTTTGCTTGCACCCATTTCAACTTTCCCGAAGGTGTAATAATCCGCCATTCATGAGAAAAAGGTGATAAGTTTTGGCGACTAATAGTGACAGCTTCTTCGTAGCTTTGGCGATCGTCTGGATGAAAAGCATCGAACAAAATTTGTGGCTCTTCTAATACTTCTTCATGCGTAAATTCGTAAATTTCTTCGATCGCCGGACTTATATATTCCAAACTGATACCATCATGGGAATTTATTACAAATTCATAAACTGCTCCTGGTATATTAGCGACTAATGTTTGGAAGCGTGCTTCGCTTTTTTCCCATGCGTGTTCTGCTTGTTTACGAGCGGTAATATCTCTCGCTACCCACAGCACAGAATTATCTGAAAAGGGGGAAATACTAATACTAAACCAGAATTCTTGTTGAAAAAAACTTATTTGACGATCAAAATTAATTATTTGATTTTTCATTAATGATTCTTGAATCAGACTTAATAAATTTACTGAATTGTTATCGCAATAATTTAAATTTTCTAATATGTATTCAACTAATTCATTACTATTAGGTAAATTCGTTAAATTAGTGGGAAAAATTTCCACATCTTTTACCTGACCTTCTGCCAGATTAATAACCATCAATAAATCGGTCATTGCTGCAAAGACTCTACGCAGCTTTTGTTCGGAAGAAAGGACTTTTTCTTCGGCTAAGTTACGATGATGAATAGTATTTTGTAATTTGTCATTTAAAATCTTTAATTCTCTGGCTTGCTGCTCAATTAAATTTTGTAATTCAGTAAGCTTTTGATTAACTTCTTTGGTATTGATGGCTTCTAGTAAGCGATCTTGAATACTTTGCTGAGTGATTATACCAATGAAATTACCTGTTTTACCAACTACAGGTAAATAATTAATTTGATGTTTACGTAATAAAGAAGTGACCCCAAACAAATCTGTTGTGGCGGTTTCATTAATGGTAATTAACTCTTTACTAATGACAGAATCCAGAGATAAGTTACTCAATTGAATACCGGAAGCGGTTAATTGTATTATCTCTCGTTCTGTGAATAAGCCAACTATAGGACTTTCTGGTTCAGTGTTAGCCAATACTACCAAATAGTTAGTAGAATTTTGGCTCATTAATGCGATCGCTACATCTACTGTAGTGTCTGCTGTAATAGTTAAAGGATGATAATTGATCATTGAACTATTTTCTTGGTTCTGCATAATAACAAGAATAATCGGTAAAGTTGGTCATTCGAGTTTAGATTTCAGATTTGAGATTTTCTGGCAATATTGACCCACGATTTGAGGCTAATTTATCAGCCCAACGAGTTGTTTCTGGTAAACGATATTTGGTAGTACAACGCAAAACATAATCAATCGCTGTAGCTAAACTAATTTTATGTCCGCTTGAAACATAAACAGGTTTTACTCCTGTGCGTGTTCGTAAAACCGCCCCTACTGTCTGGTTACGATATACCAAAGGTTGCCAAGCTTCCCGTTGATCTGGCAATTCCGCGTGTTTGCCAACTAACAAAGATTTTGCCACTCCGATCGCTGGAATATCCGTGAGTAAACCTAAGTGACAAGCAATCCCAAAACGACGCGGATGTGCGATTCCCTGACCATCGCATAAGATTAAATTGGGTGTAATACTGAGTTTTTCCAATGCTTCTATTACTGCTGGAACTTCTCTAAAAGAGAGAAATCCCGGAACGTAGGGAAAAGTGGTGGGACGGTAGGCGATCGCATACTCTTGCAACTGCAAGTCAGAAAAACTTAAAACTGCTACAGCTGCTCGTGTAATGCTTCCAGATTCGGTAAATCCTACATCAACCCCCGCAACATACTGTACAGTAGTCAACTGATCCGAAGTAATTACCTCTGAGGCTAACTGCTGTTGGATAATAATTGCTTCTTCCGCTGTCAAAGGCCAATCATGACGTTGATTTATCTTCATCTTTAAACACCTTTTATCTATAAGTGTAACCATACAAAGCATGACCAAAACCAAAGAAGGATACATCCCAAAAGTAAAATATAAAATCGGATGAGCGATTAATCATACTTAGAATAAAGCTTAATATACTACTCAAAATAAACAATTAAATTAATTAAAATGTAAGCTATGTTGGGAAAACTGTTAGGGGCAAGATACCAAATAATTCAAGTTCTCGGTGCTGGAGGATTTGGCGAAACCTATATCGCCCAAGACCAGCAACGTCCAGGTCATCCGAGATGTGTGGTCAAACGCTTTCGTCCTACTAATCAGAATACAAGTTTTTTAACTGTAGCTCGACGACTTTTTTATACTGAAGCAGAAACCCTAGAAAAGTTGGGACGACACGATCAAATTCCCCGACTATTGGCTTATTTTGAAGAAGAAAAAGAATTCTACTTAGTCCAAGAATTTATTGAAGGGCGTTCTCTGAGTGATGAATTAGGAACAGGCAAAAAACAATCAGAAGTTTATGTACTAAATTTGTTAGAAGATGTTTTAGGAATTCTCAGTTATGTTCATAACCAAGGTGTAATTCACCGCGATATTAAGCCGAGTAATTTAATTCGTCGGAATTCGGATGGAAAGTTAGTTTTAATTGATTTTGGTGCGGTTAAGTCCATCGAAACTCAAATGGCAGGTGAGCCAAAAGATCAAATGGAATTAACGGTGGGAATTGGTACTCAAGGTTATATGCCTCTTGAACAATTGGCGGGAAAACCCAGGTTTAATAGTGATATTTATGCCTTGGGAATGATTGGTATTAAAGCTTTAACAGGACTCCAGCCGCTGCAACTGCCAAATAGCCCACAAAATCATGAAATTATCTGGCAAAACCATACCCAAGTCAGCCCAAATTTGGCAGACATTTTAGATAAAATGGTGCGTTATCACTGGAGCGATCGCTATCAGTCAGTCTCCCAAGTATTAGAAGCGTTGGGAAAAATTTCTAGCCCTGTTATTCAGACAGAATTACCTTCAGAAATTAAACAAGAAAATTTAGTAAAAGTCAAGCGATTATTGCTGATTGCTACTGGAGTAGCAGCAGTTATTTTCCTAATTGCCTGGTTTGGTAAATCTTTATTTTCCCTATCTACAAACTTCAATTTAAATTTTTTGTTTCAGACAACTAATCAATCGGATTCTGCTGCTGAACGGATTAGTTTCGGCACTAAAAGTTTAACTCCCTGGCAAATTAACCCTTATAAACAAGAAGGAATACATTTAATAAAATCTGGTGCTTATAAACAAGCAATTTTAGCTTTTCAAAAAGCTAGAAAAGTCAATCGTAGCGATCCAGAAACTTTTATTTATTTGAATAATGCCCAAATTGGTAATGCCAGAGCTTACAGTATTGCCGCAGTTGTACCGTTAGTTACGAGTTCTCAGAGTGCTTTGGAAATGTTGCGCGGTGTCGCCCAAGCACAAGAGGAAATTAATGCTGCTGGTGGAATTAATGGAATTCCGCTGAAAGTGGGTATTGCTCATGATGATAATCAATCAAAAGTGGCTCAATCTGTAGCCCAAGAATTGGTAAAAAATCCTGAAGTTTTAGGTGTAGTAGGGCATGGAATTAGTGATACAACTTTGGCAGCCGCATCAGTTTATCAAGAAGCAGAATTAGTAGCAATTTCTCCGATTAGTTCAGCCGTACAATTATCGGGATTTGGTGGTTATATTTTCCGCACTATGCCGAGCGATCGCTTCACCGCCAGAGCTTTGAGTAATTATATGTTAACTGAATTGAAAAAAGAAAAAGTGATAGTTTTTTATAATTCCGCTAGTATGTATAGTAAATCTTTAAAAGATGAATTTAAAAATGCTTTGTTTTATGCAGGAAAAGGCAAAGTTTTAACGGAAATTGATTTGGCTAGACCTGACTTTAACGCTAAAGCTAGCGTCGATCAAGCAATTGAAAAAAGTGCAGAAGTGATTATGCTATTACCTAGCAGTGATGTAGCCGATCGCGCTTTGCAAGTTGTACATATCAACCGTCGCCGCTTAAATTTATTAGCTGGAGATGGTTTTTATAGCGATAAAACTTTACAAATTGGTGCGGAAGATGCCGCAGGAATGGTGTTAGCAATTCCGGGAAATATTACCGGAAAACAGGGAGAAATATTTCAGAATCATGGCTTAAAAATTTGGGGCGGAAATGTTAATTGGCGCACGGCGCTTGCTTATGATGCTACTCAAGCTTTAATTATTGCTATTGGTAAAAATCCTACCCGCGAAGGCGTACAGCGATCGCTTTCTGCACCAGATTTTACAATTTCTGGAGCTACCGGAGATGTAAGTTTTCGTTCTACAGGCGATCGCGAAGCTCCAGTACAATTAGTAATAGTTACTCCGAAATCTCCCGGAAAAGCGGAAAATGGTTATCAGTTCACTCCGTTAAAGTAATTACTTATGGAATCTTTCAGCATTTCTTCGCTATATTAGCAATAACAGCTAAAAAGTCAGGTCAATAACTAATGAAATCTTCCAATGGTTCTTACATCTTGGCAGCTATTACCATATTGCTTTTAGTAGTCGCAATTTTTTTTAAACCTTTTGTAATTATCAATGCCGGACAACGGGGCGTTGTCATGAAATTTGGACAAGTTCAAGAGCAGGTATTAACTGAAGGAATACACCCTATTATCCCCATAGTTAACACTGTAAAAACTCTCAGTGTCCGAGTTCAAAAACATCAAATCCCTGGGCAAGCTTCCTCAAAAGATTTGCAAGATGTGTTTACAGATGTAGCTCTTAACTGGCACATTAGCCCAGAAAAATCGAATATTGTCTTTCAACAAATAGGTGATGAAGATGAGGTAGTGCAACGCATTATTAATCCCGCAGTTGAAGAAATTTTAAAAGCGGTAATGGCGCTTTACACTGCGGAACAAATTATTACTAAACGGGGAGAAGTAAAAGCCGGAATTGACAATCAATTGACTTCAAGACTAGCTCAATATAATATTGTAGTTGATGATATTTCTCTGGTAAATATTCGCTTTTCCCAAAGGTTTAGTGAAGCAGTAGAAGCCAAACAAATTGCTGAACAAGAAGCAAAAAAAGCAGAGTTTTTAGCTTTGAAAGCTACCCAAGAAGCCCAAGCAGAAATTAACCGCGCCAAAGGACAAGCAGAAGCACAAAGATTACTCCGAGAAAATTTAACAGCGGAGATTTTGCAAAAAAGAGCGATCGACAAATGGGATGGACATTTCCCCACTGTTTTAGGTGGCAATGGTGCGCTACCATTTATTAATATTGCCCCCAATGAATTACCACCCACAATTCAACAGTGAACACATCCAGTCACGTAAATGTATGAGTAGCGAGAGTCAAGTAAGTTAGACTGGAAATGCGATCGCAAAAGGTGATTTAGATGTTTGTCGCAACTTCTCAACTAGGATTGGTTACAAATGCAGCTTTGCTGTCAAATATAACATGGGAAACTCTCTTAAAACTGGATGCAGATTTGGCAGGAACAGGAGCACGTCTAACTTATTTGGATGGGTGTTTAGAAATTATGTCTCCCTTATCTGAAGAACACGAAGAACCTAGAAACACTTTAGGTCAACTTTTAGAGATTTATCTGCGGATGAAAAACATTCGGTTTTATGGAAGGGGGAGTATAACGATCGGGAAAAAGGAGTTAGCCGCAAGAAAAGAACCTGATGAATCTTATTGTTTAGGTACGCGAAAGTCTGTTCCAGATTTGGCAATTGAAGTGATAGTAACTAGTGGCGGAATTGAAGTTTTAGAAATTTATCGGCGCGTGGGAGTGCGAGAAGTTTGGTTTTGGCAAGATGGGGTAATTTCGGTTTATTGTTTGCGTGAAACGGGATATGAATTAGTAAGTAATAGTGAAGTTTTGCCGGAGTTGGATTTGCGATCGCTAGAGTTCTATTCCCGCATGGCAGATCAATATGATGCGGTTAATGCTTTTAGGGATTTTTTAACCACAGATGAACACAGATGAACACAGATTGTATATGTAAGTTATCTGTTTTTGCTTGAGTTCTTTTTTTTAATACGCAGATGAACGCAGATGAACGCAGATGTATGCGTAGCCTTCCCGTAGGGTACGCAGATGTAGAGATATATTTGGAAGAGGATGCGATCGCAAAATCACTCCAAAGCACGACAATAGAAAATGCGGGAATTTTTTCCCGATTCTTGCCTAAAATAGGAGTCTGCAATTGTGGTTGCCCAAAATAATAACACTTACGAACCAAAAACCCAAGAGATTGCTAAACAACTTTTAGCAGCAACTAAGGAAAATCGCTCGTTTTTTGCCCAAATGCGCGACCAAATGCGCTGGGATGATAAACTGCTGGCATGGGCGATGAGTAATCCAGGTTTGCGCGTGCAGCTGTTTCGCTTCATTGACTGTCTTCCGGCGTTGCGTAGCAAGACTGAAGTTGCGCGTCATTTACAAGAATACTTGAGCGATGAGTCGGTGGAACTTCCCAGCGCACTGAAGGGAATGTTAAACTTTGCTTCTGCTGATTCTATGCCGGGACAGGTGGCGGCGACAACTGTATCGACGGCGGTGGAGGCGTTGGCGCACAAGTACATTGCTGGGGAAAATGTTCAGCAGGTAATTAAGACGATCGAACGTCTCAGAAAGGATAAAATGGCTTTTACCATCGACCTTCTTGGTGAGGCGGTAATTGCTGAGTCGGAAGCACAGTTGTATCTGAAAAAGTATTTGGAATTGATGCAGCAGTTGACGGAAGCTGCTAAGAATTGGAAAACTATTCCTCAAATTGATGAAGCTGACGGACAAGCAATTCCGAAAGTACAGGTTTCGGTGAAGCTAACTGCATTTTACTCGCAGTTTGACCCTTTGGATGATAAGGGAAGTGAAGAGAAAGTTAGCGATCGTATTCGTATTTTACTCCGTCGCGCTCAAGAGTTGGGAGCGGCTGTTCATTTTGATATGGAACAGTATGCTTACAAAGATTTAACACTCGCTATTTTAAAACGAGTTTTGTTAGAAGAGGAGTTCCGTTCGCGTACCGATATTGGTGTTACTATTCAAGGTTACTTGCGTGATAGTGAAAAAGACCTGAAAGATTTAATCGAATGGGCAAAACTGAGAGGATATCCGGTAACAGTCCGTTTGGTAAAAGGCGCATATTGGGATCAAGAAACCATCAAAGCGGCTCAAAGAGATTGGTCGCAACCTGTTTATAATGATAAAGCGGCGACTGATGCTAATTATGAAAAACTCACCCAACTGTTGTTAGAGAACTATCAATATATATATACAGCAATTGGTAGTCATAATGTCAGAACGCAAGCACGCGCAATTGCTATTGCCGAAACTCTAAATGTTCCCAAGCGTTGCTTTGAAATGCAAGTGCTGTATGGCATGGGAGATAAATTAGCTAAAGCTTTAGCGGATAAAGGTTATCGGGTGAGAGTATATTGTCCTTATGGGGAATTACTTCCGGGAATGGCGTATTTGATTCGTCGTTTGTTGGAAAATACTGCTAATAGTTCCTTCCTCAGACAAAACTTAGAAGACCGTCCAATTGAAGAACTCTTAGCACCGCCTTCTCCTAATAATACTGTATCAGATTTGGCGGCAAAACGCGCATTTCCCAATGTGGCAGATACAGATTATGCTGACAAAGCAAAGCGGGAAAAAGCACAAGAAGCTTATCGCATTGTCAAAGGACAATTGGGTAAAACTTACTTACCTTTAGTTAATGGTAAGTACGAAAATACTTCCGAAACTTTTGATTCCGTTAACCCTTCCAATCCCAAAGAAATTGTTGGTAAAATCGGTTTATTATCTGTTGAACAAGCAGAACAAGCACTGAAAGCTGCAAAAGCAGCGTTTCCCCAATGGCGGAAAAAATCTGCCAAAGAACGCGCCGACATTCTGCGGAAAGCAGCTGATTTAATGGAACAACGTCGCGCCGAACTTTGTGCTTGGATTGTATTAGAAGTTGGCAAACCTTTACAAGAAGCAGATGGAGAAGTTTCAGAAGCGATCGATTTTTGTCGTTACAATGCCAACGAAATCGAACGCTTAGATCAAGGATACAACTACGACCTCGCTGGCGAAACTAACCGTTACATTTATCAACCTTTGGGAATTGCAGTGGTAATTTCCCCTTGGAATTTCCCCTTTGCCATTGCAACGGGAATGACTGTAGCGGCGTTAGTTGCGGGAAATTGCACGCTTTTGAAACCTGCGGAAGTTTCTTCCGTAATTGCTGCTAAACTAGCAGAAATCCTGGTAGATGCGGGAATGCCTCCCGGAGTTTTCCAATTTGTACCAGGGAAAGGTTCAGTCGTTGGCGCGTACATGGTGAAGCATCCCGATGTGAACATGATAGCTTTCACAGGTTCGCAAGAAGTCGGATGTCGCATTTACGCCGATGCTGCCATTTTACAACCCGGTCAGAAACATCTCAAACGGGTAATTGCCGAAATGGGTGGCAAGAATGCGATTATTATCGATGAAAGTGCGGATTTAGATCAAGCCGTTGCCGGGGTTGTGCATTCCGCTTTCGGTTACAGTGGGCAAAAATGTTCCGCTTGTTCGCGTGTAATTGCCGTCGATTCAGTATACGATACCTTTGTGAATCGCTTAGTCGAAGTTACCCGCAGTTTAAACGTCGGTAATGCTGAAGATCCTAGTACAAAAGTCGGCCCTGTAGTTGATTCTAAGGCACGCGATCGCATTCGGGAATACATCGCCAAAGGCAAAGAGGAAAGTAAACTAGTTTTAGAAATGCCTTCTTCAGAAGCGGGATATTTCATCGGCCCGGTAATCTTCAGCGAAGTCTCGCCAACTGCTACAATTGCCCAAGAGGAAATTTTCGGCCCTGTACTCGCCTGCATTCGCGCTAAAGATTTCCAAGAAGCTTTGCAAATTGCCAATGGTACGAACTTTGCCTTAACTGGCGGTTTGTACTCCCGCACACCTTCGCACATCGAACAAGCAACCGCAGAGTTTGAGGTAGGTAATCTTTATATTAACCGAGGAATTACGGGTGCGATCGTCTCGCGTCAGCCTTTTGGAGGATTTAAACTTTCTGGTGTCGGATCTAAAGCCGGAGGGCCCGATTATCTGCTACAATTCCTTGAACCCCGCGTGGTGACGGAAAACATCCAACGTCAAGGTTTCGCACCAATCGAAGGGGCAGAATAATCTAAGTTTCCCTTGCTAGTCTATCAACTCCGTAGGGGTGGGCAATGCTCACCCTGTTTTTTTGCTCTCTTTCCTTCGCGTTCTTTGCGTCCTTTGCGGTTTAATAAAAAAACCACAGATAGAAATACAGATTAAACCGCAGATGAACGCAGATGAACGCAGATGTAGTAGATAAATTGTTGATTTTCGCCAGAACTTTTTGATGAGATGGTGCGTTACGCTGAAACTTGAAACCTATTAAAATACACACAATGACTATAATGATTAGATTAAGCCAAAATGAACGTAAAAAAAGTAAACTGGCTAATTGAAAGAAATATTTTTGATGCAGATGAGCAATTTTTAGAAGAACTAAGGACGCTGGGATACATTTACAAAGAAATTAAATATCTTAATTTTCGACCAGAAGAAGCAAATAAATACTTTCCAGATGATGAATGTGTTCTTTTCAGAGGAACTCTAAATCTCGGTAGAGATATTCTACGAACTTCTTGGATTCCAGGGGCGTACATGAATGAAAAGAACCTTCGCTGTTCTACTTACTATGCTTATTTTGGTGAATACTTACTGAACAATAAATATTTTATTTTTCCTTTGCGTGAGTTGGTTAGAAGAAAAGAAGAAGTCCTAGAATACTTTAAATCCGAAGGTGAAATTTTTATCCGACCTGATAGCAACATGAAGCCATTTCGTGCAGGAGTATTTAACCTGAAAGTATTAAATACCATGCAGAGTTTAGCAAGTGAATTAACCAGTGATAAAACTACTTTAGTATTAGTTAGCAGCAAACGACATATATCTAAAGAGTGGAGATTCTTTGTTTACAAAAATGAAATTATTACTGGGTCACTCTACTTAGTTGGAGAGGAAAGAGTTGATGAGAAAATCCAAGGGGGTTATTTAGAAAACTACCTTATTGAAGTACTAAAACAAGTAAATTGGTATCCTGAATTGCTTTATACAGTAGATATTTGTGAGTCCGAAGGAGAGCTTTATATTTTAGAGTTGGGTTCTTTTAGTTGCGCTGGAGAGTATGGTTGCGATTTGGGTTTGATTATAGAAGCTGGCGCAAAAGCTGCTTGGGAAGATTACGAAGCTGTAAATGGTTAACACACCTGATTGATAAATCAACTGCTACGCTTACAAGCAGTGGTGTTTGTGGGGTGTAGTGCGATTCATTCTTCTATTATGCCTTCATCTGCGATCGCGTTTATTAATTTTATCCTGCTAGTCTATTAACTCCGCAGGGGTGGATAACACTTAGTTACTCAGTTTGTTTTGCTCTTTTAATTTGCTCAAGCTTTTCTTTAAAAATAGCTTCCATTTCGGCTATAGGATCGGCAAGAGCGAGAGGATTAGGATACCTTATCGCATTAGGATCGCGACGACTCATTAACTCTTGCAATGCCGCATGAAAGGCTTCTTCATCGTTTCTATTTTCAGAGATATACTGCTTTAGTTCAGCATTTGTCATTTCTTTTAAGTTTTGTGTCATTGAACAAACTCCCAAATTCCATCTTCATCTATTACGATCGCAAGTTCATCCCTTACCCCAGCCTGAATGTAGATTGTTTTTAACTTTTGGTCATAACGAAAAACTTGAATTGGTTGATACAAATTAGAAAGTAACTGACAAACAAATATTGCCATGTAGCACTGGCTTTGTGTCGGCAAGTTGTAGCCCCTAAATATAATATATGACAAATTTAGCTTATCAGAAGTTGATAATGATGAATCAGCTGCTACGTTTGCAAAGACTGAGTGCTAGTTGTGCATGGTGTTTGTGGGGTGTAGTGCGATTTATTCTTCTATTATGCCTTCATTTGCGATCGCATCCTCTTCTTCCGACTCCAAATTAAACTCTATTCGACTTTGCAAAACAATTTCCTCTATTACTTCCCCACCTCTATTTCGTTCTAACACCGCGTCAAAACGGCGCATTAACTCAGGTATATTTATCACTTCTTCCACACATTCTATATATCTCCTAACAATAGCTTTAACTTTATATCTAGTTGTTGCTTGTTCCTCAACCCTCTTAAGTACTTCATCAATTGTCTGTTCAGTTTTAACAACAAAAGTAATGGGATACCTTTGCACTTTATCAATATCTAAAAAATATTTTCCTGCATCTATAGTTTCCGTTACTTGAAAGAAACGACCAAGAGGCTTCATGACAAAATCTATACCTCCATCATTGGCATTTGTGCGTCCAGTCTTGTATAAAACTAAATACTCAGCATTTAACTCATCTGGCGACCAACCCCAATATATTAATTGTTCAGCATAATATTCTTTCAAAATTGCATAACTCACAATTTCAAAGACCCTTGCATCTATATTCGGTTTCAATAAACTGCGAATGAACTCTATTGCTCTTTGAGGTTCTTGTTGCTGTATGTCTATCATTTCCTGGCAATAAATCATGAATTCATTAAATGCCTTTCTTCGTGCTTCTACATAAGCATCGATAATATCTCTTATTGCCTCAGCAATATTGATTTGCTGATTATCGATCGTAAACTTAATCAGATTTTCATTAATCCAGTATCTATTTGTTTTAGCATCTCTAATAATCGGTAAATATGGCGATGTAGGAAAGTATTTTTTGAATTCTTCATTTAATCGATGGTTAAGTGCATGATTCTGAAGCTTGCTGCCAAAAGGAAGTTCCCTTTGTCTGCTTAATAACAATTTATACTGTGCGCCTTCGTAATCATCGTAACCATTTTTAATGTTAAATTCCTTAGTTAAATAATCTTCTATCAATACATAAATTGCATAGTGATTAGCGAATGCTGCTCTTGATTTAGAACCGCGATTAGCAGATAGTGTTTTAATATTTAGGTATTGTAATAATTCACTTGAATTTAATACTTTCTCTCCTAAACTGGGAAAATAACCCTCAAGAATAGAAATTATAGTTTTTGTGAATTCATGCTGTACTATTGGCATTGAATAGATTCTCCTGATTTTATATTCAATCTTTTCCCATTCCGATTTCTAATAATGTGGCTTTTCTGTGGTGGCAAAAGTGGCTCTCCCTGATATTCATGCCATCCTAAAACTCGCCTAAGACCAATTTTAAAATATTCTGCTTGTGACTCTATGCTAATTGAATTTCTTCCTAATCGCTTTGCTACAGCACCTACTGTAAAAGTACCTGCAAATGGATCGAGTATTAAATGTCCTTCATCACTACTCGCAAGAATGATTCTTTCCAGTAATGTTTCCGGCTTTTGTGAAGGATGATTTTCATATTCTTCCATGCGATACCTGACACGCGGAAAGTACCATACATTACCTGGTACTTTTTCTGTATTGTATAGTGTGGGAACGGGTTTTCTATAATCAATTAGTTTCCGTTGGGAACCTGTTTTTGCTTCAACTTTAATGCTTTCAGCGTTAAATATATAGTTATTTTTATCTTTCACACAATGAAGTATTGGCTCATACATTGAGCCGAAATATTTAGTTGCTTGAACACCAGAACTATCATAATGCCATACAATCCGACTAAGAATTGTTAGCTTTTTTCTTAAGTAAAGGTCAAAGTATGGCATAGCTTGGGTACTTGTCATTACATAAATTGTTCCATTTGGTTTTAGTACCCGTATGCACTCATCAAGCCATTTATATGCCCACTTTGTATATTCTTCATCAGATTCCCATTTATCATGAAAAGCTGCAAATTTTTTGCCGATGTTATAAGGAGGATCGATAAAAATAAGATTTACGGATTCAGAAGCAATTTTGTCTGATAAAATAGCGAAAGCATCTCCGTGAAACACTATATGACCCGCATTTTCGTATTGTTCAGACATTAGTTCTCCTGATATTTTGATAGAAATTTTAGCACGTTATGCGATCGCGTAGCCTGTGCGTAGCACGCATCGCGTTTGCGGGGTAGAGTGCGATCGCTCTTGTGCCTTTTCAAATATAGTTAATATTAACCATCAACTCGAATTATTCACTATGGACAATACAGCCAAAATTTACACTCTATACTTTGTTTTGACAGATACCATAACTTCTATTATTCATAAAAGCAAAAATTCCAGTGAAAACTTTGATGGCGATGAACTGTTTAATAGATTTTTGACTAGAGGTAAAAATCAATATTCTGATATACTCTACGATCTGGCTGCCGAAATTGGGTTGGCTCATTCCAAGGCTGAAGAAGAGTATGGCAGAATTGCCACCAGAATAGCAAGTTTTTTAGGCACCTTACGCGATGGAAAGAATGTAGGTTTAGTTTTTGCCCTTTGGACTGCTGTAGAGTTAGCCTTGAGTTTTGATTTTTCTATTTCGGAAAATCAACCTGACTTAGTTTATGATTTGGAGGAAAAACTTAGCTTAGGGCATGAAAAATATTTGGCTGCACAATCTAATTCTGAAGAGTGGCAAAATATTGATTCAATAATGAAGTCTAAATTGGGTGATTTTTAATCAAACTTTCTTATTAAATAAATTTTTTCAAGCTTTTCTTATCACCATAAAACAGTTTTGTTTCTAATACAATTGATTTAACCATTTTTGCTCGCGGTGCTTTAGTTGTTCTGAGAGTTGCATAATAATTAAATGTTCTAATGCCACAGCCCAGTACGGTTTTTTTTGTTGTATTTTTAACCACATCTCTGAAGAGAGATAATAAAACTTACTAGGCCGATCGGTAACAACAGAAACAGAATGAGGAGTTTGTCCGTAAAGGCTAATTTCTCCTAAGATAATATTCTCGCTGAAGGTTCGTAATCGTTTTGACTCTCCATTATGGAGTTGAATCAAAACGCTGACTTGACCAGAAATCAGGAAATAAAGACCTTGAGGAACATCTCCTTGGTGGAAGAGGACATAATTAGAAGGAAAGTTTTGGCAGTCGAAATAGCTGAGTAATTCTGTAATTTCTTGAACCGAAAGCCACAAGGATAGTTGTTCAACTAAAGACTGTCCTAAAGACTGATTAGTTTTGTCTTTATCGTCTTGAAGCAGTTGCTCTTCACACCATTCCAGGGATAAATCAAGCTCACTAAAAAAGCGACAGTAAGACTGGGATGATTCATCTTTTAAACATAGCCCTTGTTTAAGAACTCGTTCGATAGATGGTAAAAGAGAGCAAAAGACTAAATTAACCTTTTGGTTGTAGAGTTTTTGGCGTAGTTTAGTCAAACTAAAAATAGCCGAAGCATCTAAACCACTAACAAGATGACACTCAAGAATCACAAACCTCAAGGGTGACTCCTTGACCCGATCGATTTTGGCGGTAATCTCTTTAAGTAAGTGATAGCTACTACCAAAAAAAATAAATCCTTGAATTTGAAAAATCCCAATTTGCGCCCGTTTTTTTTGCAGAATCTGCTCTTGCCAAAGAGGACGAGCAACATAGCTTTTAAGCAGATTACCAGAATAGACTTCCCGCACCATCGCTATACGACCATAGCGAAAGGCAAATAAGATAGTGGCAATTGCTAAACCAACCCCTATCCCTTCAAGAAAGCCAACTGTCACTATAATTAGCCAAACTAATCCGAGCAAGCAATAGTCTAGATAGGGAAGTTGGAAATAAGCATCATAGAGCCATTCCACCAAAAAGGATAACCCTAAAAACAGCAGTAATCCCCCAAGAATAGGGCGAGGAAAGAAACACAGGATGGAAGAACCACTAATCAATACTGCACCAGAAATTGCTGCTGCTACTAAACCAACCAAACGACTTCTTGCACCAAGTTTGTGAGCAAGAACTGAGGAACTCAGAGAATGATAGCCAATCATGCCACTGGCTAACCCAGAGAGGAAAATCATCAAACCAGTGGTTTGTAATTCTCGTTCTATGTTCAACTCTGCCTGAAAAGTTTGTTCCATGCTACTAAGATTGAGTAGCAGATTCAGCACACTCAGAAAGACAATCACCAACACGCTATTAAGATGATTGAAGATTACCAACCAATTAACTTTAAATAAATCGCTGGGAATCAAGGGATGCCATACGCTTATCTCAGAAGAAGTCTTGAGTAACCATCCCCAAGTAATCGCTTCATTTATAGATGTATGAGTTAACCACAAGAGGAGATAAGTTATTAGGACAGCAACAAAGAGAATAGTTGGAATGATTGACCAATGGCGGTAACGACGGGACGAGATTAACAGCACTACCGCCAAGCTTAGTCCTGATAGCCAATGGGGTAATACCTCAGCCTCGAACAGTGATGGTAAGGATGAGATTGTTAAGGGAATATCCGTCATTACCTGAATTGAGCCTTGTAATAAAAGCCATCCAGTTCCAGCCAGAAATGCGCCGATGATTGGATAGGGAATAAATCCGCTCAAGTTACCCAGTTTTAAACTTCCTAATCCCCAACAGGTCAAACCAGTGACTAATGTGCTTAAAGCAATTACAGATATAATCATCAAGTAGATTTCTTGGCTCGTTGAGTGAGGAGACATTTCCGAAGCTATTTCACTTACTAACATGGCGATAATAGTGGCGGGAGCTTCTTGAAGACCTGCTATTACACCAGAAAATCCGCTGGTTAAGGTCATGCCAATTATCATCAAACATCCGCTAAATAAAGCTATCGCCATACCCGCTGGAAGATAATCAGACAGATTGCCAGAGAAAATTAGTGCTGCTAAGGAAAGGGAAAAAGTAACTTGAATAACACCTATAATTACACCAGCAATCAAACTGGGAATTAGTCGGCTTGGATGTAATTCTTGTTTATGCACATTGGTCACGAGTTAAAATTATGTACAATTAGCTAAAATTTTTCATATAATTTTGCTGAACTTGGGTTGATATATTTCCGAGTGCTGTTTGAATATTTTGTGGGGATGAGCAGGAATTTTTTGAGTGATGGGATGATTTATTTGTGACATTTTGTTGTTCTGTTTTGTTAATATTGATGATAAAATTTCCGCCAAAATTCTATGCTTTTTCACGGTATAAAAAGTAGCCTAAGCTAGATAAGTGCAAAATAGGACAAGATGCAAAGCTTTGTAACAAAATTAATTGTTACGTAATCAATTGACTGGTTTGAGCCTGATTTGGGCAACCAAGAATGGCTTAATCGCCTTGGCGGTTGTTATACCTGCGGTTGCCGACTGCTGGTGACTATAGCTAAGTTTTAGATAAATATTAGCGGTAGCGATTGCTAATTCTGTAAACTTCTCTGCATCATGTAACCAATATATTTGTGCTTGTAGTTCCCCTAATACAATAGCTAAATTTTCAGTCATGCTTCTAATCATCTCTACAATCTGATTTTGGATATGTCTAATTGATTAGCTTAACTCCGTCAAGTAATGCTATCTTTGCTAGGGATAAGTAATAGTTAATTGTAAGCCTGTGATTGAAGAGGAAAAAGATAAAAAGTTCCAAGGGTTAATTGCGCTGGGAATTATCTGGCTGTTGGGTGCTTTGTGCGATCGCCTTTGGTTCGCTCTCGACCATTCTACCCCGGCTTGGGATCAGGCGGAATATCTCACAGGTACTTTAAATTATGGGCAAGCTTTACGCAATCCTCAAATCTTTTCTGGGGAATGGTGGGTTAATTTTTGGCAGATTTCGTCCAAAATACCACCTTTGGTTTATATTTTAGCAGGCTTTGTCCAAAATGTCTTCGGTAATGGGCCGGATCGGGCAACTATTATTAATCTATTTTTTAGTGCTATCCTGTTAATTTCGGTTTATGGTTTGGGGGTTTATCTATTTAGTGTAGAGGTGGGTTTGTTGGCGGCTGTTATCTGTCAGCTTTTGCCTGGTTTGTATCGAGTTCGCTTGGATTTTTTGCTGGATTATCCCCTAACCGCTGTTGTTACTTTTAGTTTTTTTTGTTTGACGGTTTGGCGTTTTTTGGGAACCGCAGAGACGCAGAGGACGCAGAGGAAAGAGTGGTTTTGGGCCGTGATTTTTGGGCTTTCTTTAGGAGTAAGCCTGATGGTAAAGCAAACTGCTTTGTTCTTTCTTTTGATTCCTATTTTATGGGTTTTAGTTGCAACTATTCGTCAAAAAAAATGGGAAAGGTTAGCGCAGCTTTTTACTGCTTTTTTGGTGTCAGTTTTGGTGTTTGGTTTTTGGTATCGAATTAATTGGTTGTTGATTTTAACTTCGGGGAAAAGGGCGACGGTGGATTCTGCGATCGCAGAAGGCGATCCCCCACTTAATACATTAGCTGCTTGGACTTTTTATTGGCAAGATTTACCTTATGTCGTTTCTTGGGTTTTGTTGTTAGTGCCAATTGTCGGTTTACTGATTTATTATTTTAAGTCTAAATCCAAAAATCCGAAAGCTAAGGTTTTAAATCCCTATTTAGGATGGTTGGTGGTTTTTTGGATTGGTTCATATCTACTTTGTTCTTTAAATATCAATAAAGATACTCGTTATGTTTTACCTTATTTACCTGTTTTGGCTGTCTTTTTAGCTTATTGTTTAACTCTCTGGCAAGGTCGGTTTGCTAAGTCAATTCGTTGGGGTACAATTGGGTTAGCATTTTTGTTAATGTTGTGCAATCTTTATCCTTTGGGTGGTGCTTGGTTAACGCAATTTTTGAGTCCTCGATTTCAACATTATATTTATACTGGTGCCCAATGGCCGCAACGAGAAGTTATCGCGGAAATTACTCAAACTGAACCTTATTTACGCTCAAATTTAGGGGTTTTACCTTCTACTCCCAATTTGAATCAGCATAATTTTAATTACTTCGGTGCTTTGCAAAATTTCCAAGTTTACGGTCGGCAAGTGGGCACTCGCAAAAAGTTTGTTCTGCAAGATGTGAGGAGTCTTTCTTGGTTTGTAACTAAAACAGGAGATCAAGGTTCTGTTCCCTCGGAAGCGCAAAGTCAAATAACGCAAATTGTCGAACAAGGAAAGGATTTTAAATTACAGAAGAGTTGGAAGTTACCCGATGGAAGTAACTTGAATCTTTACCGCAGTAAACAACCGCCTGTCATCGTTCAACCTTTGGCGAAACCTTTGGGAAAAGTTAGCTTGAATAAAGTTACTGTACCGGAAAAAGTTGCACCGGGAACACCCGTTACAGTAGTCTATGATTGGTCTGGTTCTTGGGAACAATTACAATCGGGAATAGTTTTATTAACTTGGTATAATTCCGCTACTCCTAACCAAAGAATTAATAACCAATCTCGCTGGGTACACGATCATGGTTTTGGTATGGGAAATTTGTATCCGCCAAATCTGTCAAACAATGCTTCTAAAGGGTTTCGAGTTGTGGAAAAAATGGCAATGCTTCCACCAGCAGAATTAACTCCGGGAAATTACACTTTATTTGCCACTTATTTAAATCGCCAAACAGGTGAAAATTACCCTATCAAAACACCAAAGGTTACGGTAATTATTGAGCCTAATGCTAGCAAAATACCTGCACCAGAATTGGATTTAATTACTCAATTACGCACTTTAGCAATTTCTTTACCCGAAGGGCCAAAAGCACTCGATCGCGTGTTCGAGCAAATTGGTAGAATTAATCAATATGACCCGACACAAGATTATTTGCAACAAGCCGAAATATCGCTGAAATTCCGCCTCAAACGAGAACCGAGCAATTGGGAATTCGCTTATAATTTGGCATTAACAAAGGTTTTGCAAAGAGATGTGAAAGGCGCGATCGCAGCACTACAAACAGTCACCCAGCTAGACTCCCAAAACCCCTACGCCTACGCTTACCTCGCCTTCGTACACCTGTACAACTGGAACCCGAAAGCCGCCCAAACAGCACTCCAGCCAGCCTTAGCAATCGATCCTAACTCGCCAGAATTGCAAGCTCTTAGCGGTGTCGCTTCTGCGATGCAAGGTAATCTGATTAAAGCTTGGCGACAACTTCAGCCTATTCTTAATAGCAACAGTTCAAAATAGATTCTTGATATCTTCCTTTGCGTTCTACCCTACGGGAAGGCTATGCTTAATGCGGTTAAAAAAAATTATGTAACGTAAGGAGGATAAAAATTTCTAGACAGAGAGGTAAATTAAGATAAACTCCCCCAATTATATGGTGATAAATTATGAATAATAGCGATCAACTGAGAATCGTTTCTCTACTTCCCAGTGCGACAGAAATTGTGGCTAGCTTGGGTTTAACAGATGCTTTGGTAGGACGATCGCACGAATGCGACTACCCACCCGAAGTCCAAAACTTACCTGTTTGTACCCAAGCAAGAATAAATGCAGAAAAATCTAGCGCCAATATTCATCAAGATGTTACCCAATTAGTACGATCGGCATTGAGCATTTATGAGATCAAACTTGATGTTTTAGAACAGTTAAAACCTACTCATATTTTAACCCAAGACCAATGTGATATTTGCGCGGTTAGTGTGGCGGATGTAGAAACTGCTGTGGCTAAACTTACCAACTCTCAACCCCAAATTATTTCCTTACAACCGCAACATTTAGCAGATGTTTGGCAGGACATTCAAAGAGTAGCTGTCGCCTTAAATGTACCTACAGAATCAGTGATTCAAAACTTAGAAGCGCGAGTCAAAATTTGCGAACAAAAAACTCAATCTTTATCACCAGAAGACCGCCTCAAAGTTCTTTGCGTTGAATGGATCGAACCCTTAATGGTTGCATCTAATTGGATTCCCGAAATGGTCAAAATTGCTGGAGGAGAACCGCTGTTTAGCGTCGTCGGTCAACCTTCACCTAAGTTAAGTTGGGAATCAGTTTTTAACGCCAATCCAGATATTATTATTTTCATGCCTTGCGGTTTCAATTTAGACCGCACTCGTCAAGAAGCTACACCTTTAACTCAACGCCCGGAATGGCAAAATTTACAGGCTGTTCAAAAAGGAAGAGTTTATATTACTGATGGCAATGCTTATTTTAATCGTCCTGGGCCAAGATTAGCAGAATCAGTAGAAATTTTAGCAGATATCCTGCACCCAGAAATTTTCCAATACGGTTACAAAGATCGAGCTTGGCAACCATTATAGAGTTAATTTCTGGGATTTATTCGTGAAAATTTGCTTGTTTAATGATTCTTTAAAACTTCAAATTAACCCCAAACGATCGCACAGCAAAGCCACCAAAACCGCAAAAATGGTAATCTGTAAAGCTACCAGGGGATGTTGTCCCTGACTGACTGCGAAAGATGTAACAACACCTGCACCTAAACCAGCAGTGACGACAGCACTTACCAAATCTTTATCTGAATTTTTGTTGTACATAAATTCATCCCCGGAATTAGTAAAGGCATTAAATCGATTTACTGTTTTCCAAACTACCATCCTGGTTTGAATTGATTATGCTTTTACCCAAATATTGCAACCAAGTTTAAAATTTTGCTACTTTTCTTAACACATCAATTGAGTTCCTACTGATTAGATGCTTGCGCTTGTTCTCCTTCTTCAACGCGCTTAATATTTCGTGCTTTTACCCAACCTTCGTTACTACCATCCTCCGATCGAACTCTTACCCAACGTTTGTCATCACTTTCCGACAAAACTACCACCTCTTCGTTATAAGCTACACCACCAATTCTTTCCGAGTCAGAGCTAGGATTATCGCGGAGACTTAAACCACTTGACCAAATCACCCGCCCTTTATATGTTCCTGGTTCTAAGGGTTTTTCCTTGGTTTCACTAATTGGGGTTGGAGTATTCGTATTAGCACTAACTTCCGTAGCTTTAGGAGTACTTGCTGCTGGTGGCTGAACCTTAGCTGCTACTGGCTTAACCTTATTGGCATTTTTTTCATTGGCGAATATAGGTTTTTCTGGAGGTGAAGTTAATTTGGTGATAAAATAAAGTCCCCCTGCAATACCCGCACCTGCTAATAAACCGATCGCAATCACAAAACCAATCAAAAATTTAACAATTCCAGAAAAACTCATAACGCTCACCCACTCACGCCAATTTTGCTCAATGCAACTATATAATACGGCAATCTAATATTATCGCAGTTGATTTTTAATCCGATCGCTCAAACTGCTATGCTTAGAAGCTAAACGCGCCTTACCCGCCGCCGCCCAATCTTGTAAAAACTCAATTTGTTCTTGAGCAGTTCTGGCTAAAGGTACAATTTGACTAGCCGCTTCTAAAACATCATCTGTGTTAAAATCTCGGTTTTGACTAAAACCAATGTGCATCGCTTCTGTCAAAGCTTGCTCAATTTCTGCTCCCGAAAAATCAGGAGTTTCGTAAGCTAAACGATCGAGATCGTAACTATTCAAATTATGCGGACGTAGCCGAGTTAAATGTACCCCGAAAATCGCCCTCCTTTCTTCTTGCGTCGGTAAACCCACAAAAAAGATTTCATCAAACCTACCTTTCCTTAACATTTCTGCTGGTAAAGTTTGAATATTATTCGCTGTTGCCACCACAAAAACTGGGCTAGTTTTTTCGGCTAACCATGTAATAAATGTGCCAAAAACCCGGTTACTTGTACCTGCATCACCTTTGCCATCTATTCCCGAAAAAGCTTTATCAATTTCATCAATCCATAATACGCAAGGAGCTAAAGCTTCAGCTAATTGAATCATTTGTCGAGTGCGAGATTCTGATTCTCCTACTAAACCCCCAAATAATCTTCCCACATCTAATCTGAGTAAAGGTAAATGCCAATGGTGTGCGATCGCTTTTGCCATTAAAGATTTACCCGTTCCCTGAATTCCTACTAATAATAAACCTCTCGGATGCGGTAAACCATATTGTCTCGCCCTTTCCGAAAAAGCGCCACCCCGTCGCAATAACCATTCTTTTAAATTATCCAATCCTCCCACATCAGAAATATTTTCCGTAGCTGGATAGAACTCTAAAATTTGGGTTTGGCGAATCGTTTGGCGTTTTTCTTCTAATACTAAATCTACATCTTCGGGGCGTAATTCGCCATGAGTTGCGATCGCTCTCGCCAACACCCTGCGAATTCTTTCCAAAGAAAGTCCTTGACAAGAACGCACAATTTGATCTAAAACTCGACCTTCTAAAGAATGTCCCGTAGCCGCCAACAAACGCTCCACTTCTGTTTTAATTTCCGGTGCTGCTGGTAAGTGAAACTCTAAAACCGTCAGCACTTCGCTCAACTCTTCAGGAACAGCCAGTCGAGGCGACAAAATAACAATATTTTTCGGTTGTGACTTCAGCAAACGCGCCAAATTTTTCAACTTTCGCGCCACAGCCACATCTTCTAAAAAGCGGTGAAAATCCCGTAAAATAAAAATAGCTGCCGCCGAAGCAGACAGCTTTTCCAGAAATTCTAAAGCCTGTAAAGGATTGCGTTTTCCAAAGCCCGCATCATTGGGATTACCTTGATAACCATCAACAAAATCCCAAATATAAACCCCGCGATTCCCCTGATTTTTGGCAATATTAGCGATCGCTCCTTCCACTCGCTCTTCTTCACAAGTCGGAATATAAATTAACGGATAGCGGGCGCGTAACAGCAGTTCAAATTCATCACTGAAACTCATATTTTTTGCTGATTTGGTAAATTGTAATGGTAAATAGTGAGGATTTTAAATTTAAGCTTCTAGATGAGAAATTAGTTAATCCTCTACAATTTTAATGTAAACTTCCCCCTTTTTTATCTTCTGCCTTCTGCCTTCTGCCTTCTGCCTTCTATTTACCATTATTGAGTCTTTCCTTGAGAGATTCTAGAGAAGCCCAACGACTATCAATAATTCCTCCCCCAGCACTGTTAATATCTTCCAACTGAATTCCTTGACAAGTTTTATCACACAATTGTCTTTGAGGAATTGCTAAACACATTTGCTGATATAACCAATCATCAGGATAAAAATAACCCTTTGGGGATAAAGTTTCCACCAAATCTTCTAAAGCCGTT
The DNA here is from genome assembly GCF_015207735.1 of [Phormidium] sp. LEGE 05292. Classification (GTDB taxonomy): domain Bacteria; phylum Cyanobacteriota; class Cyanobacteriia; order Cyanobacteriales; family Aerosakkonemataceae; genus Floridanema. The sequence goes on along the minus strand of NZ_JADEWG010000053.1, from coordinate 357 downwards.
TCTCTTTCTAAAGCACCATCATCCGGTTGATCGGCAGCTTCATCCAACCAAATCATTTCCGCAGTTTTCACCACTAAACGGTGATTATATTGTTGCAAACAGCGATGACAAGTCAAGGTAACAATTGTTTCTGCTTGAGCAGAAACATCCAAATAATTTCCTTTGTGAACTACCTTAATTTTGCCTCTGATTGGTGTTAAAGTTTCCAAATCAGGCAGAAACTCATCTACTTCTATTACTTCTGTTTGCTGCGGTGCTTTCGTCAGACGGGGAATTTGAATTGCTTCCATAGTCGCGTCACCAACTTTTTTCCATCCTAGTACAAGAAGGCTCCAAGAGAGGTGGGGAGGTGGGGGG
>NZ_JADEWG010000052.1 GCF_015207735.1 [Phormidium] sp. LEGE 05292 | reverse complement strand
CTGCCCCTCTGCCCCCCTGCCCCTCTGCCTTTACATTTCCTGCTGTTGCTGATTGATTAGTTGTTGATGTTGGAGAGCTAGGGCTCTGAGTTTGGCGAATAAGTCGGGGAAGGGGTAGTTGTTGGGAGAGCGATCGCTAGAATCATCAGTAGAGTTTTGAGTATTAGAAATATACTCTTCCTGTGTAGTCATAACTTGGTACTCATTGTCCAAATTGCTTGTTTGTGCGGGTTCATCGGCGGTAGAAGGTAAGTCGGGTTCAGTTTCTTGGGTTTGTATTGATGGGAGATTTGGTGTTGCTGACGATGGGGGGGAAGACTGAGCAAACACCTCAAAAGGATGGGAAATAGAGGCAGATTTTTCCGTTGCTTCTAATTCTGAATCAGAAGTGATAGGTTGCGGTTCAGGAGATGATGCAGTGGAAGTAGTTGTATTGCTGACACCCCAAGAGAATATCTGTGTTATTTCCGGGGGTAACTTGCTGCAAATTAAGGTTTCAAACTCATAGTTGAAATGATAAAGTGCTTGGTTGCGCCTGTGCCAAATAATTAATATCTGCTCTACAGAAACGGCTTTGTAGCGTCCTTGGTATAGTGCTTCAATTACTGCTAGACGCAACCAATTACCTGGGTAATGGTTAAGCCAGCTTTCGACTAGCTCACAGGGTTGGTAGCCACTTAAGTCAAAATAGTAGTTAGCCAACAGCCAAGCTGCCACTTGTGCTGCTGCGTCATGATTAATTCCTATAGAGCTTTTGCCTTGTTCGCTCATTAGCTATTAGTTAGGTTTGGTTGGGAAATGAATCAGGATTGAGAATAAGTTGCACCCTAAAGTGTCCAGTCCTAATCTTGTAGAATAGGTTTTTCGCTTACACCTTCTTTTGATTACGGTGATAACTGTTGTAAGTTTCACTGGCAACAATGTCAAGTAATTGACATATAGCTGCCATTTGCTTGCCACAGAATCGCCTTAAAGTTTGTCAAGGAGGATATGCGATCGTTGTACAATGCTCAAGCCGTTTTACTTTAATTTGTGCAAACGTTAGTTAGTGTAAACGGGATTGACAACTTCCTGGAGTAAGGTTAAGTCAGCACCCCGCTCTAAAGAGACGGGGCTTCGAGCCTCACCAATAGAATAGTTGACCAGCCTAAGTCTTAACTGACTACGTTTAAGGCAAGAGTTAAAGAACCTACCAAGGGATGCGTGCCAGTCCCTTGCTCTAGAACCGAAAAGTTAACAGTTTTACGAGGGGTAAGACAGTGCTTTTTGGATAGTTACCGACCTTAAACCTTGGCGAGGCAAACATTACGAGCAATCAGTAGAGACAAAACCATGTCTAAACAAAACTACGTTTTCGTTCTCGATACCAAGAAAAAGCCTTTATCCCCTTGCCGTCCAATAACAGCAAGAAAACTGCTTCAAGTTAAAAAGGCAGCGGTGTTCCGACTATTTCCTTTTACTATCATCCTGAAAAAGGCAGTAGAAGAAACTCCAAAACCCATTGCCGTCAAAATAGACCCGGGTTCCAAAACCACTGGCATTGCCTTAGTTCAAGAAAACAAAGTGGTGTTTGGCGCAGAATTTACCCATCGAGGACTAGCAATTAAAGCAAGCCTGGATTCCCGTCGAGCAATTCGACGCTCTAGGAGAAACAGGAAAACTCGCTATCGTCAGCCTAGATTTTTAAATCGCAAAAAGAACGATCGATGGTTAGCTCCATCACTACAGCATCGAGTCAAAACAACAATGACTTGGGTGAAAAAATTCATTAAACTTGCTCCAGTTGCATCTATCGCCCAAGAATTAGTTCGATTCGATCTTCAGAAGATGGAGAATCCAGAAATTTCAGGAATTACCTATCAGCAAGGTGAATTACAAGGCTACGAAGTCAGGGAATATCTTTTGGAAAAATGGGACAGAAAATGTGCTTATTGTGGTGTGGAAAATGTACCGTTGCAAGTCGAACATATCCATCCTCAAGGCAAAGGTGGGACTAACAGAATCTCCAATCTTTGTATTGCTTGTGAAAAATGCAATCAAAAGAAAGGAGCCAAAAGTATCGAGCAATTCTTAGATAAAAAGCCAGAACTCTTAGAAAATATTTTAGCTCAAGCCAAGAAACCATTGAAAGATGCTGCTGTGGTTAATTCAACTCGATGGGCATTGTTTAATGCTCTCAAAGAAACTGGATTAACTGTTGTCACTGGCTCTGGTGGATTGACCAAATTTAATCGAGTTAGACTTGGGTTGCCTAAAACTCATTGGCTAGATGCTGCCTGTGTTGGACTCTTTGAATCTTTGGAGTTATTAACAGGTCAACCACTATTGATTAAAGCGACTGGACATGGAACCCGCCAAATGTGCCGCACCGATAAATATGGTTTCCCGTCTCGATATGTTCCCCGAAACAAATTTGTTAAAGGTTTTCAAACAGGAGATATTGTCAAGGCGACAGTTACTTCTGGCAAGAAGGTTGGGCGATATGTGGGGCGGGTTGCTGTTAGGTCAAGTGGTTCTTTTAATATCGCCATCAATTCACAAATAGTTCAAGGAATTAGTTACAAATGTTGTCAAATTGTTCACAAGAAAGATGGCTATGGTTACTCTTTTTTATCTTGACGGTGAATAAATTTACCGTGTCGCTTTTCCTCCTTGGTCTAAAGACGCAAGGTTTCCCAGCTCCCGGAGGTTTTTAAATGATTGAAGTGGAGAATTTGACCAAAATCTATGGTTCATCCCCAGCTATCCAGGATGTCTCTTTTAAGGTAGAACCAGGAGAAATTGTGGGGTTTTTGGGGCCAAATGGAGCCGGAAAAACAACTACAATGCGGATTTTGGCGGGATATTTACCTGCGACGAGTGGGACGGCGAGGATTGCGGGGTATGATGTCCATGAGGATTCGATGGCGGTGCGACAAAGGATTGGTTATTTGCCGGAATTGCCGCCGCTGTATCCTGATATGACGGTGGAGGGGTTTCTTTATTTTGTGTCGCGGATTAAGGGTGTTCCGGCGGGCGATCGCGCTGATAAAGTAAATTCAGCTCTGAAACGTTGCAATCTGGAAGAGAAGCGCAAAGTTTTAATTCGCAAGCTTTCTAAGGGTTTTCGCCAAAGAGTGGGAATTGCTCAAGCGATCGTTCATGACCCACCTGCTTTAATTTTAGATGAACCGACGGTCGGTTTAGACCCGCGACAAATTATCGAAATGCGGAATTTAATTAAGAGTTTAGCTGGGAGTCACACGATCATTCTTTCTACCCACATTTTGCCAGAAGTGAGTATGACTTGCAGCCGAGTCACAATTATTAATCGCGGTAAAATTGTCGCCACTAATACGCCGGAAAACTTAGAAGCAAATTTAGTTGGTGGTACAGGTTACGAGTTGGAAATTGAGGGAGAGCAAGAAATAATTTTGGAAAGGTTGCGCTTGCTTTCGGGAGTAAGTTTGGTAGAATCTGTGCCAGTAAGTAGCGGAATGTTTTTACCAGAAAATCGCGGTGTTTATCGAGTAGTTTCAGAACCAGGAGCGGAAATTGGCAGTGAAATTGCAGCAGCTTTAGTTGGATCTGGTTTGGGTTTGTATGAAATGCGTCGGACTCGTGCCAGCTTGGAAGAAGTCTTCTTGAAATTAACGACTATTGAGAAAATCAGTAGCCGTGAAACTCTAAGCAAAACCGCAGAAAGTATAGAGTCAGAAAATCAGGAGAAAGTTCCAGATTTAACCCAAGAAAATCAGGTAAATGCGCCATTTGTAGTTACTGAACTAGCGTCAGAAAATCAAGAAAAAGTTTCAGATTTAACTCAAGAAAATCAGGTAAATGAGCCATCTGTAGTTACTGAATTAGAGTCGGAAAATCAGGAAATAATTCCAGATTTAACCCAAGGAAATCAGGTAAATGAGTCATCTGTAGTTGCTGAATTAGAGCCGGAAAAATCAGAATTTTATGAGTCTGAATTGGTGAGAGAAGATGGAGAAAAAAAGGAGGAAGAAGCTTAAATGCAGGTAATTTTGGCGAATATTATGGCTATTTATCGCAGGGAATTGCAAAGTTATTTTGCTTCTCCTTTGGCTTATGCGATCGCCTCTGTATTCTGGATTATCTCTGGGCTATTCTTTGTTTATATTCTCCTCGATCCGCAACAAGGTTTAATTGCTCAAGTTGCTTTTCGTGACCAACAATTAGCCGCAAATGCGCCGCCGATAGATTTACCTTACACTTTTCAACAGTTGTTTTTAGGTAACATTATGAGTTCCCTGGCTTTATTTGTGTTACCGATGCTTTCGATGGGTCTTTATGCGGAAGAACGCAAACGGGGTACTTTGGAATTGTTGGCAACTTCACCGATTACTAATTGGTCAGTAGCAGTGGGAAAATTATTAGGCGCACTGACATTTTTTATCTTTATGATTTCGCCTTTATGGTTGTATCAGGCGATCGCTTTTAGCAGTTCTACTCCCCCAGTTCAGCCAATTATGCCACTGATGGGATTTTTGGCATTAATCTTACTCGCAGCGAGTATTTTATCCTTGGGAATGTTTATTTCTTCCCTAACAGATAGTACTTTACTAGCTGCGGTTTTTACCTTTGTCTTGATTATGTCGTTGTGGATTTTAGACTTAATTGGTAAAAGTATCAGTGGGCCTGTTGGTGCGGCTTTAACTCACTTATCTTTGTTAACACATTTTAGTACTTTACTTCAAGGCATTGTTGATAGTAGCAGCTTAATTTTATTCGCTAGTTACATCATATTAGGGATATTTTTAACTGCTCAGTCAGTAGATACCTTCCGTTTCCAAAGATCCTAAAAATGCGGGAATTAAAAATTGTCCAAATTACCAAAATTAGCAGCAAATGAAAACCTTCAAATTAAATAAGAAATATACCAAATACATTTTGCTGGTCGGGTTATTCCTGCTATTTATGGGTTTGTCGGCTATGGCAGTAATTGGCAACTGGGAACCCATAAGTTTAGGATTAATAATTACCGGAATTGTTGCCATTGGCATTTGGTTAGTATCACAGGGAAACAACGATTTAACTTCCCCAGCACAAGCATTTTGGGGTAGACGTTCCACCCAAACAGGGACGAATGCGGCATTTGCAATGTTTGCATTTGTGGTAATTTTGGGGTTGATTAACTTTTTGGGTAATCGCTACAATTATCGGTTAGATTTAACTGAAAATAACTTATATACTTTATCTCCAGAAACTCAACAATTAGTCAGAAATTTGAATCAACCTGTAAAGGTATGGATTTTCGATCAAACTCAGTCTCCTCAAGATAAAGAATTGTTGGAAAATTATCGCCGCCAAGGAGCAAATTTTAGTTTTGAATATGTCGATCCAAATATTAACCCAGGACTAGCGAAAAAGTTTGGCGTTAAAGATCCAGGTGAGGTGTATGTAGAATCTGGTGAAAAGCGAAAATATTTGCAAAAAGTGAGAGAAGCAGAACCGCTTTCTGAACAAACTGTTACTAATGCTATTCAACAAATTAAAAGCGATCGCACGGCGAAAGTTTACTTTTTACAAGGTCATGGAGAAAGGTCTTTAGAAACAATTGACGGCAGTTTATCAGAGGCGGTACAAAGTCTAAAAGATAAAAATTTTCAAGTTGAATCTCTAAAGTTAGCAGAGACTAAAGAAATTCCTAAAGATGCTGCTTTAATAGTAATAGCTGCACCGCAACAAGCACTTTTGGAGGGAGAAGTAACGGCTTTAAAAGAGTATCAAAAACGTGGAGGAAATTTACTGATAACTGTTGACCAAAAAACTAAAATTCCTGGCTTGGAACCAATTTTACAAGATTGGGGAATCGGAATTGACGATCGCATAGTAGTCAATGGTTCAGAGTTTCAAGTAAGAGGTTTAGGCCCAACAGCTGCTTTAGTTAGTAGTTATGGTAATCATCCAATTACCCAAGGATTTCAAAATCGTTATTCATTTTACCCTTCTGCTAGAGCAATTAATATAGTCAAAGTTATCGAAAATGTGAAATCAACCCCTTTACTGTTCACTTCCGAACAAAGTTGGGCAGAAAGTAACCTTGATAAAATAGAATTTAATGCAGACAGCGATCAGCAAGGGCCACTAATTTTAGGAATTGCTTTATCTCGACCTATTGAATCTGCAACCCCTCAACCATCTCCTATTTCTTCAAATCAAGGAAATAAATCAGATAAACCTAATCAAGAAAGCAGGATGGTAGTATTAGGAAATACTGATTTTGCCACCAATGGGTTGTTCTCACAGCAAATCAACGGAGATGTGTTTTTAAACTCAATTAGTTGGTTAAGTCAACAGGACGATCGATTACTTTCTATTAGTCCTAAAGAACAAAAAAATCGCCGGATTAACATGACATTTTTCCAAGCCAACTTGTTAGCTTGGTTGTCAATAATCATTGTACCTTTTCTAGGGCTGTTAACAGCTGGTTTTGTGTGGTGGCGGCGACGATAACACTAGCATTTAAAAATAAGGAGAGAGAATGTAGAATGAAATTGCAAAAATCTACTTTGATTTTGATTTTAATCGCATTGATATTTGGTGGTGTTGTTTATATTTGGGAAGTAGAAGGTAAACCCAGAAGAGAAGCGGCAAAACTTCGCGAAAATCGCGTCTTTGCTTTTGAAGAGAAAGATGTCCAAAATGTAGTTTTAAAAACTAAAGAATATAAGTTACAATTTGACCGCGTAAAACCGCAAGCAAGTAGCATTTCTACAGAACCTAAATGGACAGTAAAAGTACTAGAAAAGTATCAAGTTGCGGAAACTAAAACTCCTGAATCTTCAACAGAAACAAGAGATCGAGAAACTAAAACTCCTGAATCTTCAGCAGAACTCAAAAGTACAGAAACTAAAACTCCTGAATCTACAGAAACAGCAACAAGAAAAAGGAGAAAATCTCGCCAGGAAACAGAACTTCCTGAAGATTTAGCCTTAGCTTTTTGGGGATTAATGCCTAATTCTACTCAAAAGGATGAAGTAACACTATTAACTGCAATGCCAGCAAATGAGGCTTACATCGCATATTTACTCAATGAATTAGCCACAGGAAAAGGCGATCGTATTATTGCAGATCCCCGCATTGAGGATGGCATAGATAAACCTTTAGCCACTGTAGAAATAACCTTAAATAACGGCGAAAAACATCAACTAATTTTAGGTAATCTTAACTATAATAATACAGCTTTGTACGCCGTAGCCGATCCACCCCAACAATTAACAAAACCTTTAGATATCCTGTTAGTACCAATCAATTTTCAGAATGCGGTAAATCGTCCTTTATCCGAATGGAAACAACAAGAAATTCAGCCAACTCCGACACCCGAAGCATCACCAAAAACCGAACAACCTGTTACTGAAGAATCGAAAAAAGAATCTCCTCCACCAAAAACTGATAAACCTGTTACTGAAGAGTCAAAAAAAGAATCGCCTCCACCAACAAAAGAAAAACCCCGCTTGAGAAGAACAAGATAAAATTAATTATTGAATCTAGATCCCTGACTTATTCAAGAAGTCGGGGATTTGGATATTTTTATAATATACTTTTGGTAAAAGACTGGAAATAAGATTTTTTACCACAGATATCCACAGATGCACACAGATGAACACAGATAAATAGTACTTTTGCTAAAAGTATTAATGAATTAACTCTATTCACGAAAAGGACAACAAAAAAATGGCTATATTTAGCGAATTGCAGCGACTAGGAAAATCATTAATGTTACCAATTGCCGTCTTACCTGCGGCGGGTTTATTACTAAGATTAGGCGCACCAGATGTGTTAAATATTCCAGTAATGACCAAAGCGGGAGGGGCATTATTTGATAATTTAGCTGCAATTTTCGCTGTCGGAATTGCCATTGGTTTTGCTAAAGATGCTGCTGGCGCAGCTAGTTTGGCGGGCTTAGTGGGTTATTTCATCATCATTACAGGGACGAAAGCAATTAATTCAAATATTAACATGGGAGTCTTGGCGGGGATAATTGCAGGTATTACCGCCGGATTACTTTATAACCGCTTTTATCAAATTAAATTACCTGATTATTTAGGTTTTTTTGGCGGGAAGCGATTCGTACCAATTATCACAGGTGGAGTTTGCTTTTTCCTAGCAGTTTTGTTTGGCTATATTTGGCCTCCTATACAGAGTTTAATACAATTAATAGGGAACTGGATTGTGCAATCTGGTTCTTTAGGGGCTTTGGTTTTTGGCTTTTTAAATCGCCTGTTGATTCCTTTTGGATTACATCACATTTTAAATAGTTTGGTATGGTTTGTTTTTGGTACATTTAATGGGGCAAAAGGCGCAGTTACGGGAGATTTAAACCGTTACTTTGCAGGCGATCCTACAGCCGGAATTTTTATGGCAGGATTCTATCCTATATTTATGTTTGGATTGCCCGCAGCTTGCGTAGCAATGGCACTTTCTGCCCGTCCAGAAAAACGCCGAATTATTGCGGGTGTAATGTTAGGAATGGCTTTAACTTCTTTCTTGACTGGCATTACTGAACCTGTAGAATTTACCTTCATGTTTCTCGCCCCAAGTTTGTATGTAATTCACGCTTTTCTCACTGGATTATCATTAGCTTTAACGGATTTATTGGGTATCAAACATGGATTTACTTTTTCCGCAGGTGCGATCGACTATCTGTTGAACTTGGGGTTATCTACAAAAGGTTGGTTAATAGTACCCTTGGGATTAGTTTATGGGTTGGTTTACTATTTGTTGTTTCGGTTTTTTATCAGATTACTTGATTTAAAAACTCCGGGTAGAGAAGCTGAAGATTTCGCAGATAACATTTCACTTATTAAAGAAATGGAAACTACTAGTTTAGCTAAACAATATTTAGCAATATTAGGAGGCAGAGATAACATTAAAACTATTGATGCTTGTATCACTCGGTTGCGATTAACATTGGTGAATCGAGACTTAGTTTCAGATGAACAATTAAAAAGTTTAGGTGCTAAAGGTACAATTCGCCCCGGAAGTGAAGGTTTACAAGTAGTAATTGGCCCTATGGCTGAGTCAATTGCTGAAGAGATGAAAAATATTAGTTAATGACTTAAGTTGCTAATTATAATAACATTTATTCACACTCTGAGGAAGAAACTATGTTGCTAATTATTTGTGAATCTCCAGAAGCTGTTGCTGATTGGTCAGCCAATTATGTGAAACAACGGATTAACAAATTTAAACCTACTGTTGATAAACCCTTTGTGCTGGGTTTACCTACAGGAAGTACACCTTTAAAAATGTACCAAAAGTTAATTGAATTTCACCGTCAAGGGGAGTTAAGTTTTCAAAATGTGGTGACTTTTAATATGGATGAATATGTAGGCTTACCTGAAGATCATCCCCAAAGTTATCATTATTATATGTACCAAAACTTTTTTAATCACATTGATATTCCTAGAGAAAATATTCATATTCTTAATGGCAATGCTGAAGATGTGGCAGCAGAATGTCAAAATTATGAGGATAAAATTAAGTCTTTCGGCGGAATAGAATTATTTATTGGCGGCATGGGTGAAGATGGACATATTGCTTTTAATGAACCAGGTTCTTCTTTAGAATCTCGGACTCGGTTAAAAACTTTGACTTACAGCACTTTGTTAGCGAATGCCAGGTTTTTTGATCAAGATATTAACCAAGTACCGAAATATGCTTTAACGGTAGGTGTAGGTACGATTTTAGACGCTTTTGAAGTAATGATTTTAGTTCAAGGTTATCATAAAGCGATCGCCCTACACCACGCGATCGAACAAGGGGTAAATCATTTTTGGACTGTTTCCGCATTGCAATTACATCCCAGAAGCATCATTGTTTGTGATGAAGATGCAACATTGGAATTGAAGGTGAAAACAGTTAAATATTTTCAAGAATTGGCAAGGGATAATCCTACTTTCAATTAGTAACACTAAAGTGTTTACAACAGACTAATTCTTAGATTATTTCCCTTATGAATTCTCGGTTTTGTTACTGTACAAAGAGGCATTTGGATCGCTATTGGCAACCATCAACTGAGAAGTTAAAAATCGATCCATCCAACCTTCTAAATACTTTTGGTTAGCTTTTTGTTCTGTCGGATCTGTTGTATTCATCGGATAAGGTGCTAAACCTAAAATTGCTGCTGTGGTTACACAAAACATTGACTTTTGGAAGGTGATACAGATTTGCACTCGCAGATCGTCTTCCTTGCGCTTTGTAGTTTGGTAATAGTTATGCAAGTAATCTGGAAGAAAATGCCGCATATCTTGCATCAACAAAGTCGGTGGTATTCCCGCACCTCCAATGGGTAAAGGATCGGCATATAAAGCCCCATATTGAAACCTACTTTGATCCGGGGAAATTTGATAAGCTTGGGCATTATAAGAAACTGTTCCGGGAAAAGGAGTTCCTCGGAAGAAAACAGCTTCCACATAAGGAACAGCGGTATCCATCAAAAACGTTAAGCCAACAGATTGTGGGATAATTTCATAGACTTGTTTATCAATAGTAACCGCGTAAGTAATTGGTTTATTCGCCGCCGCGACTAGACCTTTTAAAATGTGATCTACAACTTCTGGAATGGTGGTGATTTTGCCTCGATCGTAAAGATCTGACATGGTGAGAAAAATTTCCGCCATTACATACCAAAATTGTCCCAAGGCGCTGTAATAAGCTTGTTGACGCACTTGTTCTAACAAAAATTCGGGGAATAAGCGATCGACTAATCTAATCGGCAAGTTAGTTTTAATTTTTGCTTCAATTGCCTTTCTTGTCCTTTCTTTAAATTCTGGAGTATCTAAATATTGATCTAAACCGCCGCCACCATGCCACATCATCGTTTTCATGCAATATTCGGCGTATTCAAAATTTATTCGATCGTGCCACCAATGACGCAATAATTTATTTAAATTAATGTCACCATCAAAGTATTTAAAAAAGGGAAAAAGTTCTAAAAATTGATGTTCTGCAATATAAATAAGATTTTTTTGGTAAGCATCTAATACTACACCATAACTCTTAAGAATTCCTACAACTTCCATCACATTATCCGGTGTATCTACCAATAAAGCATTACCAGATTTCAATTGATCGATGTAAGGTTTTAAAGGATGGATTCTAGTTTTTAAGCTGGTTGTCTTCATGTTTAACTCCTGATTATTTAAAGATATTTTTATTTATGATTTGCTATTGAGTAGAAAAGTGACAATCATTTAACTCCTCTACCCAATATTTACATTTTAGGGAAGTTTGGCCTCCGAAAAACTTACCGCAGGAATAACTTTTGCGATCGCAGGTTGCGGGTTAATCATCGCTGTTGTACTTGCTTCTGTCCAACGACCTAACCAACTCGGTACAACTCCGAAAAGAATAATAATCCCTGCCAAAATAGCAGCAGGTATTCTTTCAGACCATTGTACTTGAGGTAAGTCTACAACCTTTTCGGAAAGGCGACCAAAAAATACTCGGTTCACCAACAGTAAGAAATAAACCGAAGTTAAACCTGTCCCAATCATACAAAGCAAAGTTTCCACAGGAAAAGCTTCAAAACTACCTCGGAAAATCAAAAATTCCGAAATAAAACCGATCATTCCCGGAATACCAGCACTCGCCATTACCCCAGCAATCATTAGACTACCAATAATCGGTAAACCTCTTTCTGGGTTCAACAAACCGCAAAGCAAATTAATATCACGAGTCCCCGCTTTCTTGTAAACTACACCTACGACAAGAAATAGCAAAGCCGAGATTAAACCGTGACTGATCATTTGGTATAAACAACCCAACAAACTTAAAGGTGTAGCGGCGGCGCTAGCTAAAAGAATGTAGCCCATGTGTGCGATCGAACTATAAGCTACCATCTTTTTCATATCCGTTTGCGCGATCGCCGTAAACGCCCCATAAAGTACACTTACCACCGCCCAAATAGCTAAACTCGGCGCTAAATTTTGCCAAGCTTCTGGGAACAAACCTAACCCAAACCTCAGTAAACCATAAGTTCCCAATTTCAACAACACACCCGCCAATAACACAGAAATTGGAGTGGAAGCTTCTACGTGGGCATCAGGTAGCCAAGTGTGCAAAGGTACCAAGGGAATTTTAATTCCAAATGCTACTAAAATAGCTCCCAAAAGTAACAGTTGAGTTCCTAAAGGTAAGTTATGAGTGCGTAAAGGTTCATAAGCAAAACTCGTAGAACCACTAAACCAAACCACACCCAAAAACGCCGCTAGTAGTAAAATTCCTGAAACGGTTGTATAAAGCAAAAATTTAATTGCTGCATAGTTTTTTCGCGCACCTCCCCAAATTGCAATTAAGAAATAAAGGGGAACAAGTTCTATTTCATAGAACAAGAAAAATAGCAGCAGATCTTGAGCTAAAAAAGCCCCACTCACACCAGCATTTAACAACAGTACCAGAGAGTAATAAAATCTTGGTCTAATAATTTTCTCATCTGTACTGTAAATAGCAATACAAGTCAATAAACCATTCAGAACCAGTAACGGCAAAGACAAACCATCAACACCCAAACTATAGGTAAGTCCCAAGCTATCAATCCAAGGTAAAGATTCGATAAACTGCTGAGTACTACTTTCTGGTTTAAACTGAATTGCTATTACTAACGACCAAATAAAAGCAGCAAAAATAATTGCAAAACTAATTTGGCGTGTAATTTTCGCTGATATATTTCCTGGCAAAAAAGCTACGATCGCGGCACCTATTATCGGCAACCAAATTAAGGCACTAAGCATTTATCCTGTTTTTCTCCTTGGTTGGTTATTTCTCATTTGTTATTTGTTAATCTCTCGATCGCTGACTGTTAGCCATTCAACGCCAACACTACTTTTTCTATAATTTCTCTAAATGTTGCCTGATCGAACAGCCAAATCATCAAGAAACCGAGAAAGCTAACTCCGACTAGGATAGTCAGCAAATAAAATTGAGATTTACCAGAAATGCTGTATTTCAGACTTTCTCCGCTAAAAATTGTAGCTAAACCAACTAAGTTAACCAAGCCATCAATTACATAGCGATCGATCGCATTACTCAACCGCGAAATTTGGCTAACAACAAACACTACACTCACGCGATAAAGTCGATCTATGTAAAAGTCGTAAGCCAACAAATCTTGGACAAATCGTAAAGGAGATTTAGTCGATCTAGACCAATTTCTAGGTAGCTCAATAATTACTCCCAAAACTACACCAATTAACCCCGAAAAACACAAAAGTAAAAGAGCAGTTTGATTCACATAAGCCCAACCAGGTAGCAGAGACAACCGCTGCATCATCACCGGAACTAACAAAGTAACAATACTCAAAGAAACCATTGGCACTGACATTTGCCAAGGAACCTCCGGGGCACGGCGAGTTTTTGGTTGAGTTTTCCCCAAAAATGCTAAACGAAAAACACGGGTTAAATTAACCGCACTTAAGCAATTAACTAACAACAAAACTACTACTAAAAATGGTCTTTCTGTCCATAGATCGTCCATTCCTAAACGCAAAGCCCAAAAACCACCTAAAGGCAATAATCCCACTAAACCCGCAGTACCCACAACAAAAGCAGTAGTAGTTGCTGGCATTTTCGGCCCTAAACCTCCCATTTCTAGGAGATTTTGATTATTTGTAGTGACAATAATTGAACCAATGCTCATGAATAATAAAGCTTTGGCGATCGCATGAGCAAACAACAACATCAAAGCAAAACCAGTCCACTGCGTCCCCACCGCAATAAACACCACACCCAAATAAGCACTAGTCGAATGAGACAAAGCCCGCTTAATATCAATTTGCGCCATTGCCACCAAAGACGCACCCACAGCCGTCACCGCCCCAATTACAATCAAAGCATTTAAAGCTACAGGCGAAATATTCAAAACAGGCTGAAGCTTAATCAGAATATAAGCCCCACAAGCCACCACCACAGAATTTCGCAAAATCGAAGCCGGATTTGGCCCTTCCATAGCCTCATCCAACCACAAATGCAACGGGAACTGAGCACATTTACCCGTAGGCCCAGCAATTAAAGCTAAACCTAGTAAAGTAGCAACCACAGGATTTAAATTTGCAGTCTCCGCCCAATCATACAAATCGGGAAAATTTAAACTACCTGCCATCGTTGCCAATGCCACCAAGCCCATTAGCAGCAGCACATCTCCTACCCGCTTAGTTAAAAAAGCATCTCTGGCTGCTGTCACCACCAAAGGTTGGGCATACCAAAAACCAACCAGCAAATAGGTAGAAAGAGTCAGCATTTCCAAGAAAGCATAACTGAGAAACAGCGAATTACTAATTGCTAACCCACTCATTGCCGCTTCAAAAAAGCCCATCAGCGTAAAGAAACGCGCCATTGCCCAGTCTTTCTCCAGGTATCCCAAGGCAAACATCTGGGCTAGCAAACTCATCCCTGTGATTAACTCCATCGCCCCAACTGTCACCGGAGAAATGTCTAAAGCGAAGGATAAATCTAAACCTGCGGCTTGAAACCAATGAAATACTATCTCCACTGGCTCCTGGTTCCAAGTTAGCCTAAAGATCACCGAGCCATGCAAAAAAGCCAGCACGGTCATCAATAGATTAAAGTAAGCAGCTGGTCGAGGGCCTGTGCGTCGGACGATCCCAGCTGACCAAGGTATAGTCAATACAGACCCGATCAGTCCATATATCGGCACCCACCAACTTGTTTCTAAGAGAAACTGAGTCATCTGAAACAATCCTTTAAATTTTTTTAATATTATCCATTAAAGTTATGGCTCTCACCAGCCCGAAAGAAGTTTTACTCAGGCTGAAATCTACCAAAGCCATTAACCTTAGCAGTAAAAATAGTATCTATCTGTCGTATTGTAAAAACTTATTTAAATAAAATCAAACCGCTAATACAGTTATTATTGACACAACTAGTCTTCGCTGCTGTTGATGAAAAGGCATAAATGCACTGAATTGATGTTTCGCAGATTTCTTCTCCCAGACAACTGTTAAGAATTTTTAATATAACTGATTAATAATTATCATTTTAATTAATATTGTCAAGGGTACCATACTTCTCTATTCTTAATATTGGAAAAGCTAAAGAAAATATTTGCTTTAGCGGTGAAAAAATAGCAACTCCCGTCAAAAAATTACTCAGTACTGCCCAAGCAGGAGTACTTACGCTTACCCGGTAGGAGATAGAAATGCCAATTGCTGTGGGAATGATTGAAACTAAAGGCTTTCCGGCTGTCGTGGAAGCAGCGGATGCTATGGTTAAAGCTGCCCGTGTTACATTAGTGGGTTATGAAAAAATCGGTAGCGCCAGAGTGACAGTAATCGTGCGTGGTGACGTTTCGGAAGTGCAAGCCTCCGTTTCTGCTGGCATAGAAGCAGCAAAGCGGGTGAATGGAGGTGAAGTAGTTTCCACTCACATCATTGCTCGTCCTCACGAAAACTTGGAATACGTCTTACCGATTCGTTACACCGAGGCGGTTGAGCAATTCCGAACTTAGTTTTAGAAGGCAGAAGGCAGAAGGCAAAAGGCAGAAGGCAGAAGGCAAGCAAGCTTATGTAATGCTACTTAACTTTTTTCCCAATCTGTACTTTATTTCCAAATCTGTTTAACTCGATAGTTATTTCCGCCAACCTGCACTAGCAGATTTCAGTTTTCACTTCAGATTGTTTGCAAGAAAGATTATTTAACTTAAGGAATAAAACCAATGGCAATTGCAGTAGGAATGATTGAAACCCTCGGTTTTCCCGCCGTTGTAGAAGCAGCAGACGCAATGGTTAAAGCTGCGCGTGTGACTCTAGTTGGTTATGAAAAGATCGGTAGTGGTCGAGTAACAGTTATCGTTAGAGGCGATGTTTCGGAAGTACAAGCTTCTGTTTCTGCGGGTGTAGATTCTGTGAAGCGGGTAAATGGTGGTCAAGTTTTATCGACCCACATCATTGCCCGTCCCCATGAAAACTTAGAATATGTATTACCGATTCGTTACACCGAAGCAGTAGAACAGTTCCGGGAAAGCGTGAGCGGCATTCGCCCATATAACAGACCATAGAAAATGCAAATAGCCAAAGTTCGTGGCACAGTTGTCAGTACCCAAAAAGATCCTTCTCTACGGGGAGCAAAGTTACTTTTATTGCAATTTGTGGATGAGGAAGGAAAGCTACTTCCGGGCTACGAGGTAGCAGCAGATATTGTGGGGGCTGGGCTGGATGAGTGGGTACTTGTAAGCCGAGGTAGTGCTGCCCGTATTGCTTCTGGCAATGAGACTCGCCCGCTTGATGCTTTGGTAGTGGCGATTATTGACACGATAAATATCGATAATCGCCAGATTTACAGCAAAAAAGACCAAGACCGTTAGTAGGGTTGTTGGTCATGTATTTCTCTTTCAATAATTTGTCATTGGTTAGTGGTTAGGGGTTAGTTAAGAAAATAACTAACAACTAACGACTAACAAATGGTGTTCGTTCTTCAGTTCAGAGGTATTCCCGTATGGTAGTCCGCAGCATTGCTGCCCCGCCAACCCCTTGGTCGCGAAGCTTGGCCCAGCCAAAAATAGATGAAACTGCTTATGTACATTCCTTTTCTAACATCATTGGGGATGTATACATTGGTGCGAATGTCTTGATTGCGCCTCACACTTCGATCCGGGCAGATGAAGGTACTCCTTTTTACATTGGAGATAGTACCAATATTCAAGATGGTGTTGTAATTCATGGTTTAGAGCAAGGTCGAGTGGTTGGGGATGACCAAAAAAGCTACTCGGTGTGGATCGGGAAGAACTGTTCGATCGCTCACATGGCTTTGATTCACGGCCCTGCTTATGTGGGAGATGATTGTTTTATTGGCTTTCGCTCCACTATTTTTAACGCGAGGGTGGGTCATGGCTGCATTGTGATGATGCACGCTTTGATTCAGGATGTGGAAGTTCCGCCTGGGAAGTATATCCCTTCTGGATCGGTGATTACCAATCAACAACAGGCCGATCGCTTGCCAGACGTGCAGGCATCAGATATGGAATTTGCTCATCACGTAGTCGGAATCAACGAAGCTTTGCGGACGGGATATCGCTGCGCTGCGGATATAGCTTGTATGACCAATCTGCGGGATGAACAAGCTGACTCACAAGCAAGTAAAGGATCTAGTAACGGCAACGGTCAGGTGAAAAGTATGCGTTTAAGTTCAGATATCCACGAACAAGTGCGCCAAATGCTAGCTCAAGGCTATCGCATTAGCACAGAACACGCTGATGAACGGCGTTTCCGCACCAGTTCTTGGACTAGCGGTGCGGCAATTCAAGCGAAGCGGGAATCGGAAGTAATTTCCGCTTTAGAATCAAGTTTAGATGAGTATGCTGGGGAATATGTTCGCTTAATTGGGATCGATCCGAAAGCGAAGCGGCGGGTAGTAGAAACAATTATTCAACGTCCTAATGGCAAAGCGCCCCAAGTAACTAAGTCTACTTCGTTTAAATCAGCAGCTTCTAGTAGTAGCTACTCAGCAGCTTCTAGTTCTGGGCTGGGTAATGAAGTGGTCGATCGCGTCCGTAATTTGTTAGCTCAAGGCTACCGGATTGGTACTGAACACGCAGACGAACGCCGCTTCCGCACTAGTTCTTGGCATAGCTGTTCTCCGATCGACAGCAACAGAGAAGCTGAAGTAGTCTCAGCATTACAAGGTTGTATCGAAAGTCACGCTGGGGAATATGTCCGCTTAATCGGCATCGATCCGAAAGCCAAGCGGCGCGTATTGGAAATGATTATTCAACGTCCCAATGGCAAAGCACCTGCTCAAACAGCTAAAGCGGTAGCTACTAGCAGCAACTACTCTAACGGTGGTGGAACTGCTAAAGCTAGTAGTGCGGCAAGTTCTAGCTTAAGTCGGGATGTTGTTGAACAAGTGAGAAATGTGCTGGCACAAGGACATCGTGTGGGTATGGAATATGCCGATCAGCGGCGTTTCCGCACTAGTTCTTGGCAAAGTTGCGCTCCCATTCAATCAAGTAGCGAACGGGATGTAATCGCAGCAATAGAAGCTTGCCTCAGCGAGCATCAAGGCGAATACGTGCGCTTGATTGGTATTGATTCCAAGGCGAAGCGGCGTGTGTTGGAACAAGTTATCCAAAAGCCTTAATTTTGGGGACTAGGGACTGGGGACAAGGAGACAAGGAGACAAGGGGACAAGGGGACAAGGGGACAAGGGGAAATAAATTAACTTAAAATTCCTCAAACTCTCTCTAACTCAAAACTCTCTCTTGGGCGGGTTTTGTTGTTAATTCTTCTGCTGCGATTACAGTATTGTCTACTAAACCCGCCCCTACAAACTCAAAACTTTCCTTCTGTGTCCCCCAGTTCCTCTGCCTTGTATAAGCTGAAGAGGTTAAATTTCTAATGTATTCGCCGCCACTGCAACCGCTTTGTAATCCGCAATCTTACGTTAGTGGCGATGTAACGATCGACGAGAGTGCAGTCATCGGGCCGGGGGTTTTACTGGCAGCAGAACCAAATAGCCGCATTGTGATTGCCGCTGGTGTTTGTATCGGTATGGGGACGATTATTCATGCTCAAGAGGGCAGTTTGGAAGTTGAGACGGGAGCCGTTTTAGGTGCGGGTGTGTTGGTGTTAGGTGCGGGGAGGATAGGGGCAAATGCTTGTGTTGGCTCTTGTACAACTATTTTGTATAGTTCGATCGAGCCTAATCAAGTGATATCTCCCAACTCTTTGATAGGAGATAAAAGTCGCTCAACTGTGGATGTGACAACTGTCGAAGTTACTTCTGAAGTTAAAAGTGATACTCAACCTGAGCCCTTTGTTACGCCTAGTCCTGAAAATCATGACTTGAATGTAGATAGTCAACCTTTAGAAGCGGAAAAAACTACTGATAAGTCTCAGGTTTTGGAAGTTACTAGTGAACCTCAACCTAAACCTGCGCCTCAACCTCAACCAACTCAGATGGAAGTAGAAGTCCCAACGAATGCCTCAGTGCAAGTTTACGGACAACTTCATCTGAATCGGCTACTGTTGACACTTTTTCCCCATAATCAATCATTTAAGCCACCAGATCAAGACGGGAAAGCTGAATAGTTGTTAGTTTTTAGGTGTTAGTCTTTGAAATTCTGACGATTAACGACTGACGACTAGCAACTACAGGGAGGTTAAAATGCAATTTCAGGGAGCGAACGGACAAGAAGATTTCCGGGATATGGCTTTAGGACTGGTATCAACTGGCAGTTTTCCTGCTATTGTGGGCTGCGCGGATATGATGCTCAAATCTGCGGGGGTAGCTTTGGTAGGTTACGAAAAGATTGGTGGTGGTCAATGTACTGCGATCGTCCGAGGTAGGATTTCTGATGTCCGTTTGGCTGTAGAAGCTGGGGCTGAGACTGCGGAAAAGTTTGGTCAGTTAATTTCTAAATTAGTGATTCCTCGACCTTTACCTAATTTAGAAGTGGTTTTGCCGATCGGTCATCGCTTGTCCCAATTATCGCAATCTAACGGTCACAGCCGTTTAAGCAATCAAGCGATTGGATTGCTAGAAACTAGGGGTTTTCCAGCAATGGTAGGTGCTTGTGATGCAATGTTGAAAGCTGCTGACGTTCAACTGGCATCTTATGAGAAAATAGGTGCTGGGCTTTGTACGGCAATTATCCGGGGTACAGTAGCTAACGTCGCTATGGCTGTGGAAGCTGGAATGTACGAGGCGGAACGCATCGGAGATTTAAACGCTGTGATGGTAATTCCGCGACCTCTGGATGATTTGGAACAAACTTTGCCTGTAGCCAGCTGCTGGATCGAACAACCTCAAGCTGTAATGTTACCCGTAGCCATAAGAGAGACAGAGAAAGAGTTGGTTCAATTACCTGATTTAGCTAAATTACCTATTCCTATCCAGGAAGAAGTCGAATGAGGCAGGAAATAAAAGCGCTGCACTTCAAAGGCATGATTCTTTTGGGAAGACTTACCAGTGTTTAGTCTTAGCCAAGCACTTGGGATTATAAGTTCAGGCAGCCCGCAAAATTTCATGTCCATGTTGTGCAACGCCTTGTGGAAGATGTCTTACGCTCTTGCCGGTGAACTCATCATAACTGGAAGTTTTCATAATGAAAAGCCATTGTTATTGATAATTATGATAGACTATAATCTATAGTTTGCCTTTTTTAGGAGAGTGGTCGTTGAAGCATACCACACTTCATCAGCTAAAAGTATTTGAAGCAGCGGCTCGTCATGGAAGTTTTACTCGCGCCGCTGAAGAGTTGTTTTTAACTCAACCCACTGTTTCCATGCAGGTAAAACAACTGTCTAAATCAGTTGGTTTACCGCTATTTGAACAGGTGGGTAAGCGTTTGTATTTGACTGAGGCGGGAAGAGAGTTACTGGCAACTTGTCGGGAAATTTTCGATCGCATCGCCCAGTTTGAAATGACGGTGGCAGACTTAAAGGGTGTAAAACAAGGTCTGTTACGATTGGCAGTTGTGACAACAGCAAAATATGTGGTACCACGTCTATTAGGGCCTTTTTGTCAACGTTATCCGGGGATTGATGTGTCACTTCAGGTGACTAATCATGAAATTCTCATGGATCGGTTTTCCCAAAATCAAGATGATTTGTATATTCTGAGCCAAACACCAGAAAATGTGGATATGAATGTTCAGCCGTTTCTGGAAAATCCTTTGGTAGTTTTGGCACCAAGTAATCATCATTTAGCTAATCAGAAAGATATTCCTTTGGCGGCGATCGCAAATGAACCTTTTATTATGCGAGAACCTGGATCTGGTACGCGCCAAGCTGTACAAAAAATGTTTGAAAAGGAAGGTTTGGGTTTAAAAGTTAAGTTAGAACTAGGGAGTAATGAGGCGATTAAACAAGCAATTGCTGGTGGTTTGGGAATATCGGTTTTATCGAGTCATACTTTAGCTTTAGAAGGCGCAACTAGCCAATTAACTATTTTAAATGTACAAGGTTTTCCCATAGAAAGACATTGGTATGTAGTGTATCCATCGGGAAAACAATTGTCAGTTTTGGCACGGACATTTTTTGAGTATTTAGTTAATGAAGGTAAGCAGATTTTGGAGGAAACTTCGGCGTTAAAGGAGATTCCTTAGAGGGTTTTGGAGGTGAGGTGCGAGGCAGAAGGTAAAAAAATGAATAAAGTTTAGCAATTAGCAATTAAAGGATTATTAGCTAATGAATGCTGTAATTTTGAATATTCCGCCAGTAGCGAAGCTAACTGATGAACAATTTTATCAAATTTGTCAGGCGAATCGAGATTTTAGGTTTGAACGGAGTGCGATCGGAGATTTAATTATTATGCCCCCGACTGGTGGAGGAACGGGAAAAGGTAATTCAGGAATCAATGCTCAACTTTGGTTTTGGAATCAAGAAACAAAGCTTGGTGAAGTGTTTGATTCTTCAACGGGGTTTAAGTTGCCTAATGGGGCAGATCGATCGCCTGATGCTGCCTGGATTACTTTAGAAAAATGGAACAGTTTAACAACCGAAGAACAGGAGAAATTTTTACCATTTGCACCTGATTTTGTAGTTGAATTACGTTCTCCGAGTGATGCTTTACAACCTTTGCGAGATAAGATGCAAGAGTATATAGAAAATGGTACAAAATTGGGGTGGTTAATCGATCGGAAAGAACGACAAGTTGAGATTTATCGTAGGGTTAGAGAGAAGGAAGTTTTGGATATTCCTGTTAGTTTGTCTGGGGAAGATGTTTTGCCTGGTTTTGTGTTGAATTTGGCTGTTGTTTGGGGGTGAGACGGAAAGTTGTTAAAAACTCGCCTGGAAATCAATTCACAGGCTAATAGCTAAAGTCGGATTTATCCGATTGGAAAAAGAATTGTAGATTTAGGATGAGTGGTATCATTTCCGGCAAGATTAACCATAATGTAGAGACGTTATATATAACGTCTCTACAGGGTTTTTCAATAAAGATATTATGAGCGATCGACCAAACCTAATATAATAGGGAAATTTTTACGTAAAAGATGGTTTAGGTTTTTTGAAGTACCAGTAGAGATTAGCAACAGTTAAATCTGTTATTTCCTGCCAATTTGAAGGAGCTAAACCGGGATAATTAGAGTTGTTAGCTTGTTGGCTAATGTAAGATTCATGCTCTTTTCTTGATTCTGGTTGAATTACGAAGCGGAGTTGATCGCGTAGAGATAAGAAATGCGATTTTTCCCGTAATTCATTGTAGAGTAATTGTTCGGGAGGTTCTGCTAAAGCTGTTACTTCTTGTTTTTGTTTGTTACCAGTTAGTAATTTTTCAGAGCAAGCGTTTTCTAATTCTTTTAAATCTTCTGGGGACAAGCTTCGCATCAAATCAACTTGCTCTTGCCAAAGTTTTAAAGCTGCTAAATCATGATTATGAATTCGGGCGATTTCTGGAAATATAAAATCTAACTCTTCTTGAGATTCGCAAAGGTTAATTAAATGGACAAGTTCTTTGCGAATTTTGGAGTGGAGACTAGAAAGACGCTGACTTACTACATCAGGCGCACCTTGCAATTGAAATACCATTGTAATTGTTTGTTCAATTGCCCAAGCACACTCCATTCTACGCAGTCTTCCAGGAACACTATTATGTTTGTAAATTTCAGGATTAGTATAATCTGCAAGAGCGTCAACCAGTTTTCCCTGTATACCAACAAAAGCAGCAGTTATAGCATTTACATCAGTTAACTTTACTGTATCTCGAAGCCAATTAACTGCGTGAATAAATTTACCGTAAGCCCGCGCTAAAATTGTTAGATGATGTATATATTCAACGTCATCAGCAACTTTATCAATCTGTCTCATTACTTCTTCACCCTGGTCTTTTAGAGCTTTTTTCAAATCAATAAAGCCAGCATGAATTCTCAGCTTTAGTTCCTTGACTTCTTGCCTCAGTTTTATTGTCTGGTAGAGGTTCACGGCTGATATAGTTGCACCTGCTCCAGTTCCGAGTCCAATCAAGGCTGTCGTTGATTCTAAAACCGCCAAGTTATTATTAATACTTATTAAATTATTATCGACACTGTGTTGCCATCGAGAGTTGGCTTCTTCAGCTTGCATTCCTATATAGCCTCCGTACATCTGTCCTGCAACGCTGAGTATGGGGCAGAGAATCACAGATGCAGGGGTAAAGCCAGCTATAGTATTAGCTGCACTAATCATAAATAATACGTGGTCAGGGGAAATAGTCATGTTTATCTCTTTGGATAGCAGCGAACTATACTATATTTTAGGATTCCCAATTAGTGATGAAAAACTATACAAGGTCAGGCGAAAAATGAACGAGTATTTAAAAGCTTTTCAAAAAATTAATCAATCTTCGACGCAACTACTAACGAATGATTCTAAATCCTTAGAAATTAAACAAGCTGCAACAGAGCTTAATAAATCATTGCAACCGTTCTATAAAGAACTTCAAGAATCAGCTACTCGACTTAAATCCTATCTTCAGAAAAGTTTTGAAGAGTTAGATTATGCTGATGCAGTTTGGGATAGTAAGCCGAGAATTGCCGCTGCACCGAAAGCAGAAATATGGGAACATATTGGAGAATTAAGTGGACGACATTTCAGAATTCAAAAATTAAGCCGACAATGCAAAGAAGAAGCGCTTAAAGAAGCGAAAAGATATTGGGAGGACAAAGTTGAAACACTGAAGAAAAAATGGTTTATTGACAAGAACAGCCAAATGAAGGAAAAAATTGGCTGGGGTGATAAGGATGGTTTTATTAAGGATATTCGACCTGAAGTACATTATGCCCATTTTCCACTTCCTGAACTTAGTACAATAACTGCGAATAGCTTAATACCGATTCATCAAGAAATTAACCTGATAAGATTAGAGTTAATTTTGGAATGTCTAAAGCTTTTAGATTGGAAATTACAGACAAGCTTAAGTAAAAAGCTTGAGTTAATTGTAAGTGAAATTGAAGCAAAATTGGGAAATTCAGAAAATAATACAAACAAAATTATTCCAGGATTTAAGGATAGCGTTAGATCTCATCTAGTAAATTGGGAGAAATGGGGAGACATTCCTTGGAATGAATTAGTAGGTTTCAAGAAGAAAGTTTGGTCAACAATTGAAAATGATATTAGTTTATACTTTGATGAACAAGTTAAGTTGGCTACACACGCTATTGATGAGGCGATCGCATTTTACAGCGACTTTCTAGCCAAACAAGAACGATATCAGCAAGAAACACCAGAACAAAAAGAAACTGAAAAAGTTTGGATTAAGCAACAACGAGAAGAACTTCAGCGAGTTAAACAGGGACTTGAAGAGATTTTAAACCCGTTTAGTAATTAGCTTGCAGTGAAATAAGTTTTTGTGAGGTTTAAAGAGAGTTTGTTAATTCCTGAATCAACTCTGTAGGGGTGATAATTTGGGGAGAGGTGACTGGGAAATCTGAGCGATCGCGTGTTACGATCGCATCAAGTTGATTCACCCTAGCAACACTATATTGAATTGCATCTTCAAAATCTCTAAAATTGGCACTTAGAGCCATTGAAATTACATCTCGATCCACAGTAGCAACTTGACAAACGGAAGCCAATCTATCTAAAAAAGAAAGTGTCCAAGCTCGACCTCTTTGTTTACGGATAATATAATAAAGGTCGCTAAAAGTTGACGCTGAAACATAGCCTTCTAGTTGTCCAGCTTCAATGAATGAAAAAATGCGATCGCTGTCGTCATAGAAAGGCTGTCGCTCAAAAGCTATATCCACAATTACATTAGTATCTAGTAAAAGTTTCAAAGGTTATGTTTCTCCTTCAAATATTCCCATTTAGCTTGTTCTGGATCAAAATCAGCAGGGACAGGGGGAGCATTTTCTAGCAAGTCTCTGAATGCTTTAGTTCTGTATTCTACCTTCTTTTTAGGTAATTCAGCTTCCACTTCGAGTTTTGCCTCTGTAGCATTATCAATTTTCGCCACCGTTTGTAAAACGATGATTTCCACATCGCCAGGGGGAATTTTAAGAGATTCCGTAACTGTTAAGTTACCTGCATTATCAACTTTTCCTTTGAGTTTGTAAGCTTGCATAGTACTCTCCGATC
Source organism: [Phormidium] sp. LEGE 05292 (assembly GCF_015207735.1). Lineage (GTDB taxonomy): Bacteria > Cyanobacteriota > Cyanobacteriia > Cyanobacteriales > Aerosakkonemataceae > Floridanema. The sequence goes on along the minus strand of NZ_JADEWG010000052.1, from coordinate 16,366 downwards.
GCTCTACTAATAGATTAGCTTAAAAAATATTTGTGAGTAAGTTAATTTATCAAATATTACGATCCCCTAATTTTGAGCCATCTTCTTCCTCTGTTTCTAGTTCTAAAGCAGCAATAATTGTTCAAACACACCATAATATAAATAGCTATTACCCAAGAAAATCAAAACTGTTAGGTTAGTATGCCAACTTATAAAGGAATCTCCAGCGAAGCGTTTCGCCATCCGCTCGATCGCGAAGCTGAACAAACTCTCCGCAGTTTACCCGGTTTCGATCTGATCGCCAGCAAATTTGTCGAATTTCTCTACGAACGCCCCCAATTTGTTTATCATCTGGGTAACAGCATTCAAGTGGGGCCAAGGCAATATTCTACCATTTATCAAATGTTTCGGGAATGTGTAAAAGATTTAGATATTTACCCGGAACCCGCTATATTTATTAGTCAATATCCTTTAGCTAATGCCTATGCTTTAGGGCAAGAACATCCTTCAATTGTACTAAATTCCGCACTTTTAGATTTGATGAGTGACGCTGAAATTAAGTCAGTAATTGCTCATGAATTAGGACATATTAAATGTGGTCACACTATCTTAAATCAAATGGCACTTTGGGCGATTAGCACAGCTTCTTTTATAGGGGAAATGACTTTTGGTTTGGGTAATTTGATTAGTGGTGGTTTGATTTATGCTTTTTATGAGTGGAAAAGGCGATCGGAATTGTCAGCCGATCGCGCAGCTTTGTTATTAAGTGATGAACTTAATCCAGTTTTAATGTCAATGATGAAATTAGCTGGCGGTAGTCTCAAATATGGCAATGAATGCAGTTTGCCAGAATTTATTCAGCAATCCCAAAGATATCAAAATTTAGATGAAGATGGATTGAATCAGGTTTATAAATTCTTGCTTTATAATAACCTAGCTCAAGGTGTATTTCTCAGCCATCCTTTTTTAGTAGAACGGATTAGTCACTTACAACAATGGTCTGGTTCCGATCAATATCGCCAAATTCGTAACGGTAATTATCAAAAATCTGCCGCCGAAGGTGCAGTTGATGTGAAAGCAGAAACACCGCCAAGTCAAGAGGAGATTTTGCGCCGTCAAATAGAGGAGTTGCAGAAAGAGATCGATCGCATTAAAAAGAAACCACAATAATTAGGTAATAGGTAATGGGTAGTTGGTAGTTGGAAAAATGCTAATTACCAACTATCTACAAACTATCTACAACTAATAACAAATGACAATGACTTATGACAAATGACTGTAAAATTTGTGAAGTAACTGTTTATCATAACCAAGCTTTAGTTACTCGGCGGGGTAAGATTAGGTTAGAAGGTGGACAACAGGAAATTGCGATCGCCAATCTACCCCTAACAGTTCATACTGATTCTGTAACTGCCAGATGTTTGGGTAACGCAGAAGTACAATTATTAGCAGTGCGTACAGAACGGATTTTTGCTAATGAATCATTGCAGCAAAAAAATCATCAAATTTTAGGAAAAATTCGCCAGTTATGCGACCAAAAACGTCATTTAGAAGATCAAATAAGTTCAGTACAATTGCAACAAGATTTCATTCAAAGTTTTAGTGAAAAATCTGTAGATAGATTCACTAGTAATTTAACTGCCGAACCACTTAACTTCAGCGAAATTCAAGAATTGCTTAATTTTCTGGGACAAACTTACCAAAATTATGCCCAAAGCATTAGTGAAAATGAAAAACAAATAATAGAAATAGACAAACGTTTAGAAGCATTACATCAGCAACTCAAACAATTACAGCAACCAGTTTCTAAACAAATTCACAGCAGCGTTAGCATTGTCATTACCTTAGAAACGGCTTTCCCAGGAGATTGTGAATTAGAAATTAGTTATCTAGTCAGTCAGGTTAATTGGACACCATTTTATGACTTAAGAAATACTAGTACAAGTAAGCGAATAAATCTTACTTGTTTAGCAGAAATTAGGCAAAGAACGGGAGAAGATTGGAAAGAGGTTAATGTTACACTTTCCACTGCTAAACCAACTTTAGCTACTCAAACACCAAAATTAGAAACCTGGTATATTACTAGTACTAAAGTTTCAGCCTGTTCCCAGAAATATGCTCAAACCGATGATTTTGCTGAGTTAGAAGCTTTGTTAGCAGAAGAAAATGATACTGACAAACAACAAGAATTATTGCGGGTACAAAAACTAGTCGATCGAACAACTAAATTGGCAGGTGTAGTCACATTTAAACTTGACAAAAATTATACTATTCTCTCTGATGGTACACCTCATAAAGTTACTGTTTTCAATAAAAATTTACCTTGTTTTATAGAATATGTTGCTATACCTCGACAAATGAGTTTTGCTTTCTTAGAAGCGACAGTTACTAACAACACAAATGGTTTAACTTTTTTACCAGGAAAAGCTAATATCTTCTTTGATAATGCTTTGATTGGAACTACTGAATTAGAAAACATTACACCAGGACAAGACTTTAAATTAAATTTTGGGATCGATCGAACTTTAAAAATTGAGCAGGATTTAGTAGAACGAAATATCGAGATTATTGGTAATTATCGTCGCACTACTTATGGATATAAAATAACAGTGCTTAATTTAAAAGCAAAAAAAATTAAGCTGAAATTGATTGTACAATTGCCAGTTAGTCGCGACGAAAAAGTAAAAGTTAGGTTGATTAGCGCAAATCCAGAAATTCATTTGGGAGAAATGGGACAATTAGAATGGTTACTTAATTTAAGAGCAAAAGGAAAGCGGCAATTTAAACTGGAAGTTTATTATCAGTTTAGTATTGAGCATTCTACTGAAATTACGGTGGAAAATTTAGATATTTAGTCATTGTATTTTTCTTAATGATGTGTTCAGTTATGTAAATAAAGTGTACTTATTCGTATTCACTGATTTTTAATTCTATTTCTTTACTTAAATCTTCTATAACTTCTTCGACAATTGATGGCATATCAACTATTTAGCTAAATAAAACCATAAAAAAGGATTTATTTTAAATTCTTGAAGACTTTTGAGCTTTAAAGTATTTTTTCTATGATTATTGATAATTTCATCTATAAAAAAAGCTTTAAGTTTATCTAAAATGTCAATGCGTTCATTTTCTGGAATCATAATTTTTGGCCAAATTTAACTTGGGTTAATAATGATTTCATTAAGTGATAAACTACTGGAACCGGAACTGCATTTCCAAATTGTTTTTTGGCGATATCTTCATTCTCAGCTATGATAAACCAGTCGGGAAACCCTTGCAATTTACCAGCGTCTTTAGCAGAAATAGGCTTAAATTTCTTTTTTTTGTAAATCTCTTTAATAAATTTACTTTTATACTCTTCAGGATTTTCACATCTTTGTATAGAAATCTTGGCTATATAATCTTTATTACCTGTAGCTGTCAAAGTAGGGATGATATCGGAATGAGGTAGAAATACTCTATAAACACCATTGATTCCTGTAGAGTTTTTAGAATTGACAAATTCGTATCCTTCATTTTCGATATAACGAAAAATATTTTTTTTTATAAGCTTATTTAGTTCTTCTTGTTTGAGCTTTGGGATTAATTGTGCTAAAACTTCAAAGGATAAAGGATTTCCATCTTTTGCACCATATTGCTTTTTTCTTCTATTTTTTAGGATTGTATAGCAGAGCAACTTTTCTCTTTCGCTAGTCCTAATGATATCCCATGAATGAATAGTAGTGTGCCCATCTCTTGTATCACAAAAAATAAAAAAATCATTCAGTTCATCATTTTTTTGAAAACGATTTCTGGAACGCGGTATCTTTTCACCAAACAAAATTTCTGCGGCTAATTTGCTTTTGCTAAATTTACTGCAATGCTTTACTCCTTCAATAAAGCTATATAATTTAGGTTTAATTTCTAAAGCTTCTGGAAAAGAAAAGTTTTCATGGTTTTCTAAATCATTTCTTATTCCTACTATAAAAACTCTTTCCCTATTCTGTGGAACTCCAAAGTCATAAGAATTTAGTAATTGAGATTTAACAGAATAACCTATTTTTGTTAAGGAATTAACTATATATTCAAAACTTTTTCTATTGATTGGTTCTATTAAGCCTTTGACATTTTCAAAGATAAAAACTTTCGGCTTATTTATTTCCACAACTCTGATAGTATCAAACCAAAGTTTACCTCTAGGATCTTCAAAGCCTTTAAGTTTACCTGCTACAGACCAAGGTTGGCAAGGAACACCACCAACCACTATATCAACTTCAAAGGGCAATTCGTTTATGTTACGAATATCTCCTAAACTTGCTTCTGGCAAACTCTTAAAATTATTTTCGTAAACTTTTATAGCTTCTTTATCAACTTCTGAATAGCCTAAACATTTACCTCCTAGTTCTTCTAAGGCAATTCTAAAACCTCCTATGCCAGCAAATAAATCTATAAAGGTAAAGTCAAATTTTTCATAAGTGTATTTAAAGGGATGAAACAGTTCTAATTGTTTAACATAACAAACTTCCTTAGTAATACTTTTCATTTTCAGCTAAAGAAATTTAGACAAATTTAATATATATTTTACTAAAAATTTGATAATTGTCAATTACCGTAATTTGGACAAATGAAAATTAGGTTAGCGATCGCTTTTGAGAACAAACCCCTGAAAACCGATCGCAGTTTCCAGGGGTATAATCATGAAAATTTTTGGTAAAGCCCGATATTTCTAATTTGAAAAACGCAGATGAACGCAGATGAATATCGGACTTTGCCAGAAATTATTTACCGTTACCGTTACCATTAGCATTACTTGCTACAACTTTTTCGGCAAGTTTTTCTGGTACTTCTTGCAAATGGTCGTATTTCCAATCAAAGAAACCTACGCCCATTGTGAGACTGCGTAACTCAATAATAAAGTCACGCATTTCCGCTTGTGGCAAATAAGCAGAAATTTTATCCCAACCTTTCCAACCATCTTTTGCTTCATAACCTAACACTTGTCCCCGTCGTCCGGTGAGCAATTGCATAGCTTTGGAAGTAAAATCTTTGGGTGTGGAAATTTCAATTGCGGTAATAGGTTCTAACAGAACTGGTTGACATTGAGGTAGTCCTTCTTGCATTGCTAAACGTGCAGCTTGCTTAAAGGCTTGTTCCGAACTATCTACAGTGTGATAAGAACCATTAATTAGCGTCACCGCTAGATCAACTACTGGGAAACCTAATGGCCCATGTGCCAAATATTCGCGCACACCTGTTTCCACACCTGGAATATATTGACGGGGAACTACTCCACCGACAATTTTCTCATCAAAGTTGAAACCTTCACCACGATTTAAAGGTTTAATATTCAAGTAAACATCGCCAAATTGTCCATGTCCGCCACTTTGGTGTTTGTAGCGTCCATGTACGGAAGAGGCAGGTTTGCGGATAGTTTCTTTGTAGGGAACTTGCGGTAAATGTGTCGCCATTGGCAAGTTATACTTGCGACGCAGACGGTCTAAAGCTATTTGTAGGTGAATATCACCTTGTCCCCAGAGGATGACTTCGCGAGTGTCGCCATGTTGTTCCCAACCTAAAGAAGGGTCTTCTTCAGTTAATTTGGCAAAGGCAGTGCTGATTTTTACTTCATCGTTGCGTTTTTCCGCAGTTACGGCTAAAGCATAAACCGGAGTCAATTGTTCCGCTTTGGGTAACTCTGACTCCGGTTGTCCGCTGATGCTTGAGAGGGTATCGCCAGTTTTTATGCCCTCTAACCTACCAATAGCAACAATTTCGCCAGCTTTAGCCTCTTGTACGCTAGTTTGTTGTTGACCTGTGAGGCGATATAAACCACCTGCACGCACGCCGTTGAGGGTTGCACCATCAGTAATAGTGCCTTGCCAAACTCTGACTAAGGAAAGTTTGCCACCTTGGGGAGTGAAGTAAGTTTTCAATACTTGGGCTAAGGGTGTTTCGCCTTTGAGGGAAATACCGCGCCGTTCTTTGATGGTGTCTGGTTCTGGGGCTTCGCGCAACAGGGCTTCTAGTAAGGGTCGCACACCAAAGTCTTTTTCGGCAACACCTAAGAATACTGGCACAATTAAGTCTGCGCCTAATTCCATTTTCAGGTCGGCGACTATTTCTTCTTGGGGCGGTTCAATTTCTTCGAGGAGTTCTTCAAGTAGGTGATCGTCAAAGTTAGCTAACTCTTCTAGCATTTCTGCCCTGGCAGCGTGTTCCTGTTCTTTGAGTTCTTCCGGGAAGGGTACGGGGTCAGCTGGGGCACCAGGATGGTAGTGATAAGCTTGTTCTGTTACGAGGTCAATGAAACCGATCAGGTCTTCTCCTTGACCTATAGGATATTGATGCGGAACTAAGGGGCGGCTGGAAACAGCTTTCAGGGCGTGCAGTACGTCCATGAAGTTGTTATTCGCCCGATCCATTTTGTTAATGAATACTAGGTGGGGAATTTCCCAGTCGTCGAGGAATTTGAAGAGGGGGGCAAGGGTGAGGACTCGATCGCTTACTGGTTCACAAACCACAACTGCTGCGTCTACACCAATTAAGGCGTTACAGGTTTCTTGGGCAAATTCTACGGAACCCGGACAATCTAAAAATGTGAAATTGATGCCTTCGTATTGGGTATTTGCTACTGATACTTCGACGCTCATTTGGCGATCGCGTGCTTCAGCAGAACTATCTCCCACTGTGTTTTTATCTTTAATACTGCCTTTGCGCGAAATCGCACCTGTAACGAATAATAAACTTTCTAGCAAGCTAGTTTTACCGCTTAAATAAGGGCCTACGATCGCGACATTCCGGCAGTTAGAAACAACTTTTTCGCTCATAAATCCTCCTTTACGACTGCCTTTTTACTCGATCCCTATAGCAGTCGTGTCTACTAATGTTTGCAATTGTTCTGTTGAGTTTTAGGTTTTAGTTTTAACTAAAATCCAAAGAAAATCTAAAATTTTTTTTGCTGTGTTGTCCTGAAATTAAATCACCTATCTGTGAAGTTACCTCGGATTTCATCTGAGGTTAACCCCTATTTAACACACTGTCACAAAAAGCTAGTTTTGCTTTATATTTACGTTTAACAAATATGAATATTTGAAAATTTTTCTCTGTATTTACAATAATTTCTGCAAAAAAGTAGAGACGTTGTATACAACGTCTCTACAAGGCTTCTTTAATTTCTGCAAACACTTATTGCTGCGAAGAAGTGTTCGTTGGACGAGCGCCTCCGTTACGTTTGGCGATTTGTTGTTGCAAAATTTCCACTGCTTTCGCATATTGGGGATCTTGCAGAGTGCCTATTTCATCGCGGTTCTTCACCAATTGTTGCTTTTGCGCGTCGGAAAGTTCAACGACGACATTGGGAGCAATTCCCGCGTGATTAATGTCTCTACCGCTGGGGGTGAAGTACTTGGCAATAGTTACAGCTAGTCCCGAACCATCTCCCAAAGGTCTGACCGATTGTACTAAACCTTTACCAAAGGTTTTTGTCCCTACCAAAACGGCGCGATTATTATCTTGCAGTGCGCCTGAGAGAATTTCGCTGGCACTAGCAGATCCACCATCAACCAAAATTACCAATGGTTTATCTGTTAATTGACGATGGTTAGCTTTTTGGCGTTCGCTTTCGCCTTGACGATCGACTGTTGAGACGATCGAGCCTTCTTTCAACCACATCCGGGCAATATCAATACTGGAATAGAGTAACCCACCTGGGTTAGAACGTAAATCCAAAACATAACCAGCAACGCCTTGTTTTTCTAAAGCCTGAATTGCTGCACGCATTTCGGGCGCAGAGTTGGCGCTAAACTGGTTTAACCGAATATAACCGATTCCACCTGGAACATCTTTACGAGCGTTGAAACGTACTGGGTGAATTTCGATCCGTTCCCGTTTGAGTTTAAAGGTTTGTTCTTGAGTCTTCCGCTTAATAGTCAGATTAACGTCTGAACCTACCGGACCTCGAATCAAGTTAACCACATCATTAACGCTCATCCCGGCAGTACTCTTGCCATCAATCTTGACGATTTCATCTTTGGCAAGCACCCCAGCTTTCGCAGCTGGTGTACCTTCTATGGGAGAAATTACGACTATTTTCTTAGTTTGTTCATCCTGAGTTAACTGGATACCTACACCTGTCAATTCCCCAGAAGTATCGATTTGCATACTTTTAAACTCTTGGGGGTCCATAAACCGGGTGTAGGGATCGTCCAGCTTTTTCAGCATTTCCCGGATTGCTTTGTAGGCATCTTCTGGTGTAGCGTAAGTCCGGCCCAAGTATTCGTTGCGAATAGCTTGCCAATCTACTTGGTTAAAAGTGCCATCCACATAATTGCGATCGACAATCTGCCAAACTTCATCAACAAGTTCTTTGGGACTTTCTCTGAAAAAAGCTTGACTGGAGAGATGAATACCAGCGCCTGTGACAGCAACAGTCGTTAATACCGCAGCTGTCGCACCTAAAAAGAGACCTTTTCTAGTTATTGTCATACTGTTCTTACTGAGCCGGAGGGAAAAAACTGTTCTGCAAATTACGCCCAATTTAGCACAGGCTTTTTAAGTAAAAGTTCAGTGCTTATGACTATTTTGCTAATGGCATATTGACAAGTCATACGGTATTTAAGGATCAACCCAACGACCGTCTGCCTTTATTAAGTTAATTAGCTCCTCCACACCTTGAGACTCTGGGACTTTTTTAATTTCTTCTCTGCCACGATACAGAGAAATATAACCGGGCTGTTTTCCAACATAACCGTAATCGGCATCTGCCATTTCTCCTGGGCCATTGACAATACAACCCATTACTGCTATGTCCAAACCAGTCAGGTGTTTGGTGGCTTCTCGCACTTTATGCAACACTTCTTCCAGGTTGAATAAAGTACGACCACAGGAAGGACAGGCGACATATTCGACCATCGTTTTCCTGAGTCCCAAAGCCTGAAGAATACTATAGCAGACCGGAATCTCTTTTTCCGGCGCTTCGGTAAGGGAAACCCGAATTGTGTCACCAATCCCATCTGCTAATAAGCTAGCAATTCCCGCCGTAGACTTGATTCTGCCGTATTCCCCATCCCCGGCTTCCGTGACTCCCAAATGTAGAGGATAGTCCATTCCTAGTTCATCCATCCGCTTTGCCATCAGGCGATAAGCTGCAATCATCACGGGTACGCGGGAAGCTTTCATAGAAATGACTAAGTTGCGAAAGTCCAGGGATTCACAAATGCGAATAAATTCGATCGCAGATTCTACCATCCCCTCCGGCGTGTCACCGTAAGTAAACAGCATTCTTTCCGCCAGCGAACCATGATTAACCCCGATTCGCATCGCCTTACCTTGATCGCGCAAAGAAACCACCAAAGGTTCTAAAGTTTCCCGGATTTTCTCCCCAATTTCATCAATTTCAGCTTGCGTAAATTCCGTTCTATCCGGTCTAGGTTTCTCAAACACATATAATCCCGGATTAATCCGCACTTTGTCCACATATTTAGCAACTTCCAAAGCAATTTTCATCCCATTGTGGTGAACGTCAGCCACTAAAGGGACATCTTGATAAGTTTCCTGGAGTTTTCGCTTAATTTCGCCAACTGCTTTAGCATGACCAACACTAGGAACAGTAACGCGCACAATTTCGCAGCCAATCTCATGCAAGCGACGAATTGCGGCAACTGAGCCATCAATATCCATCGTGTCTTCGTTAATCATCGACTGTACTACCACTGGGTAGCCACCGCCAATAGTAACGTTAGCGACTTTCACAGGACGAGTTTTGCGCCGTTTAATTACGGTATCAAATTCCGGTTGACTGGTAGTAGCGGGATTGGGCAGTGTTTGCATAACCTGTTCTTTACTTTGCTGTTCCTCTCTGTTCTTCAGGTTGCCACAGAAGGGGACAATTTTGTTAATGATCAGCGTTAGAGTAGATTAGTCTTTACCCTAAAACATTATGGTTTGAGATGGTAAATTCAATGGATGAGTCAGATATAGAAGAGTTACAAAACGCAGAAATTAAAGAATTAATCACTCAAAATTTAGAAACATTAAACGAGAACCAACTTATAGAAGTTGCAGATTTTATCGCTTTCCTAAAATTCCGTTCTCAACGCACTGGCTTAGGGAAAAACGGAAGTAAACTGACAGCACTTGATGACGAATTTGCTGAAGAAGATGAATTATTTGCTGAATAAGGAATGCGTGATATGTAAAATTTGTGAAAAAATAAATTTAAAATTTGTGAAGGGTGATTGTTGTAGTATCTTGTAGTTTTGTGTCACTAAATGCGAGTTTTTGATAAAAGAAGATTTCCAAGTAAATAGGGCGAATAAAACTTAGAAACAATAACTACATTAAGTAGTCGGACAAAAGAAAGCGAGACTGTGTTAAGTTTTGCAACATAGTGAAGAGCGATCGCTAAATTGAGGCAAGCGATCGCTTGGAACCAGACAAAAATGTAAAATGGATAAATGCAATGAAAGACTTAGTTGTTCTGACACATGAATAACCTAGAAGATATTGAACAGGCTGTTAGACAACTTTCCCCAGAGGAACTAGCGGCTTTTCGTGACTGGTTTGCGGAATTTGATGCGGAAGTCTGGGATCGACAGTTTGAAGCCGACGTAGCAGCAGGTAAGCTTGATGCACTTGCGGAGAAAGCATTAAAACATTTACGAGAAGGAAGCTGCACCGATTTGTGAGATACCGTGCAACTCCCGATTTTTGGTATCACTATCGACAGTTACCTCCAGATATTCAGGAACTCGCGGATCAATGTTACGAGTTGCTGAAGCAGGACTCTTATTATCCATCATTACATTTTAAAAAAGTGGGACGCTTTTGGTCAGTACGGGTAGGCTTACACTATCGAGCAGTAGCATTAGAAGATGATAACGATATTGTTTGGTTCTGGATCGGATCGCACGCTGAGTATGACAAACTTTTGAGGTGACTATTTCAAATTACGCCAAGTTGAGAGTTCGCTGATGAGCCAAATTAACTATGATTCAATGTTTACTAATGAGTTGATTAAATAATTAATGCAATCAGGAAAATATTAAGGTAAATCTAAAATCTAAAATTGAATTGACGATCGCACCATCTTCCCCAAAACTCCCCCACCAAAATGTAAAATAGTAAAATGCGATCGCCAAAAATTGTCAACTAATTTTATTCGGGAAAATCAGGAATTACCCATTGGGGTGGCTGGGACATTTTTTTTCTTAAAGCAGCTTGGGCAATTTCGTGCATTCTATCTAACGAAACTTCGTTGATAAACTTGGATGCCGAGGTAACATATTCCTTTTTGGGGCATTTATCACCCAAAACACAGCCATTAACGCAGGCTTCCTCACAGTTTATTGTTGTAGCTTCCATGTTCTCTTTCCTTGAGTTCTATTTTTCACCAACCACGATACAAGGCTGTGATTAAATGAAAATTTCTTTTACAAATTGTAATACATAAGCTTAATGATTGGCATCACACTCAAAAAATGGTTAAACTTCAGACATACTCAGGGCTAATACCTGGTATTTGGCAAACTTGCTGATTATGATTGAGCAGTACCAGCCATTTTTTAGCTAATTGACAGGTAGGAGCAACGATGGCTTTGCAAGTAGAAGTTTTACAAGAAACTTTCCAACAGATTAAAGAAAATACCGATGAGTTCGCCATCAGTTTCTATGAAAATTTATTTCATGATTATCCTCAGATTCAGCCTTTGTTTGCACGGACAAATATGACGGAACAACACAAGCACTTAGTCCGCGCTTTAATGTTAACTATAGAAAATATTCGGGATGCCGAAACGGTAAATGATGCTTTAACACAACTGGGTGCGCGTCATGTACAATATGGTGCGTTGAAAGAATATTATCCTGAGTTCTGTGCTGCTTTATTGAAAACTTTTGAATTATACTTGGGAGAAAATTGGACAGCAGAGGTAAAACAAGCTTGGGTAGAAGCTTTTGCCGCGATATCTCAAATAATGTTAGAAGGTGCAGAGAAAATCGCTTGACTGATTGGTGTTTTTTACCAATTGATGAGTTAAAATTTCTTAAACTTCCCTGTTGTGTTTCTTGACTCGTAAGAATGTCTAACTCTTCACCTTTGACTGTTGGCTCGAAGCTAGAAAATCGGTATGAAATTGTCCGCGAGTTGGGACAAGGCGGCTTTGGACGTACTTACTTAGCCAGGGATATTAATCGTTACCAAGAAGCTTGTGTTTTGAAAGAATTCGCTCCCCAAATTCAAGGTGCTCATGAGTTAAAGAAAGCTGAAGAGTTATTTGAACGAGAAGCAAGTGTTCTCTATAAATTGCAACATTCCCAAATTCCGAATTTTCGGGAGTTTTTGCGATCGCACTTAAACAGCAAACAATCACTGTTTTTAGTTCAAGATTATATCGAAGGTGAGAGTTACGCGCAACTTTTAAAACAGCGTTGTTTGAGTGAAGCGGAAGTAGTTGAATTACTGCGGCAAATTTTGCCAGTGTTAGAATACATTCACTCTCAAGGTGTGGTGCATCGGGATATTTCGCCAGAAAATTTGATGCAGCGTAGTGCAGATCAAATGCCAGTTTTAATTGATTTTGGTGGGGTGAAACAAGCGGCAACAACTGCTGTTTCTAAGGCGACTGGACAACCTTTGGTAACTTTGTTGGGTAAGGAAGGTTATGCACCACCAGAACAAATACGCCAGGGAAAAGCTTTTCCTAGCAGCGATTTATATGCTTTGGCGGTGACGGTTTTGGTGTTACTATCTGGGAAACAACCAAAGGAACTTTATGATAATTCTAAAGCTGTTTGGTGCTGGCGGCAATACATTAGTGTAAGTCCAGAATTAGGGATTATTTTAGATAAATGTTTGGCTTATCGCGCTAGCGATCGTTATCATTCAGCTAGAGAAGTTTTGCAGCTTTTGCCAACAGTTACTAACCCTAATTCTCAGCCTGTTGTTCATCCTAATCCTCAACCTGTTACTGCGGGTAATCCGAGTATTTCTCAGATTCCAACTCTTAATTTTGTTGGTCGTCGCTGGGGAACAAATATTACTCAAGTTATTGCTAATGTAGGAAAAACGCTTGTTAAATTACCTGTTAAAAAGCTATTTGGAGTAAAGTTTTTAGTCAATAGTTTGAAAGTTGGTACAGTTGTAGTGGTGGGAGTTGGTGCTTGGAATTTTGCTCAAGCTGGATTATTGAAATTGCCGACAAAAATATCTTTTCCTAATTTACCTAATATACCTAATTCTGCTAGCTTAACTAAAGCTGAAATAGACCGTCAAACGGAAATTATGCGGCGCAGTAAGGCTTTAGGAGTGGGGAATTTTTATACTCAAGTCGATCGCCTATTTTACACCAAATATCCAGAACTAAAAGGACGCGCTTTAACTGAAAAACCAGAGGATGCTAAATATCGTCAACGGTGGTGCGATCTTGCGGAAGATTTATTAGATAAATTAGAAAGGGAAAAGTCTATTTGATTGATCTAACCTTGACAATTTATTAGGCAATTCTTAAAGTAGATTGCAATTGATACCAATGAGTCCTTAAACTGTGCCAAATTTGATTTGCCATTGTTCGAGGATAGAAAAATTTGCTCAGTTCGTATTCGATGCGATCGCCTACAGTCTCCCACTCTGCAAGGTTTTTACAGTCATGTATCAGGTTTTCTACTGCGTTTAACCAACGTTGAAATATCCGATAACTGAAAAATGAACAGCAAATTTTTCCGTTTATATTCCAATAAGATATACATATTTGATGCCGGAGACAACGAATTTTTTTCACTTCTTGAATCGGAACACCAAACTCTTTTAACGCTTTCTCCGCTTCTGTTTTGGAAATTAACCATTTCAGTGGGTTGATTTTACCCGCAACAATTAAACTTTGACCTTTTAGATTGTATTGTTTACTATGGTGACTACGGTAATGAAACATGATGCCTTCCCCCTGGTTTTTTCACCAAAAATATTCGACTAATTCGTAGTAAGGTAAATTCTCCATATTTTTTATAGTATACGACATACCGTATAAAATCAAGAATAACAGTGATTTACAATTGCAATTAATAATGTAATTTTGCAGCGATTAACTGTGGGCAAAAGTCGAGTGGCGCAAACTTTAGGTAGATATCGATTCAACTCTGAAGGAGTGGTGCGTGTGGGGGAAATCCTTCGCAGTGCTAGAGAAGCAAAAGGCTGGAGTTTGCAAGATTTACAGGCTTTTTGCGGCTTACCAGCTAGCACAGCTAATGGCATTGAAAATGGATTTGTCACAAAAATTCAAGCTGATACCCTAGAAACGTTACGGGTAGCTTTAGAACCGGAAAATCCTACTACGGGAAAGACTTATACTCTTGGCGAGTTGTATGAGTTAATGCTGGTGAGGGAAGAAATTTCTGGTAGTGCGAAAGGAAAAAAACAAAACTGATGTCACAGACATTAGCAACGAGTGGTACGATCGCAGCCATTGCGACAGCTATTGTTCCTCAACAAGGTAGCGTGGGAATTGTGCGAGTTTCGGGAACGGAAGCGATCGCGATCGCGCAACATCTTTTTCATGCACCCGGTAAGCAAAAATGGGAAACTCATCGTATCCTTTATGGTTATATTCGCCATCCCCAAACACAACAATTAATTGATGAAGCGTTGCTTTTAATTATGCAAGCGCCTCGTTCTTTCACGCGAGAAGATGTTGTCGAATTCCACTGTCACGGGGGAATTATGGCAGTACAACAAGTATTACAATTGTGTATTGAACAAGGTGCTAGATTAGCGCAACCGGGAGAATTTACTCTACGAGCTTTTTTAAATGGCAGAATTGATTTAACCCAAGCAGAAAGTATTGCAGATTTAGTGGGTGCAAAATCGCCGCAAGCTGCACAAACGGCTTTAGCTGGGTTACAAGGAAAGTTAAGAGAACCAATTCAGCAATTACGAATTACTTGTTTAGATATTTTGGCAGAAATTGAAGCCAGAATCGATTTTGAGGAAGATTTACCACCATTAAATGAGGAAAATATTGCAGCACAAATTGCCGAAGTTACGGCCAAAGTGCAACAAATTTTAGCAACTGCCGATCGCGGAGAATTGTTGCGAACTGGGATTAAAGTAGCAATTGTTGGTCGTCCCAATGTGGGAAAATCTAGTTTGTTGAATGCTTGGAGTAGAAGCGATCGCGCCATTGTCACCGAACTACCAGGAACTACCAGAGATGTTGTCGAATCTCAATTAGTTGTTGGTGGTATTCCTGTACAAGTTTTAGACACAGCAGGAATTCGAGAAACTAGCGATATTGTAGAGAAAATTGGTGTAGAGCGATCGCGCCGTGCAGCCGAAGCCGCTGATTTAATTTTACTAACTATAGATGCTCAAAGTAGTTGGACAGTAGAAGAAGCAGAAATTTACCAACAAGTCAAAACTCGTCCAGTAATTTTAGTCATTAATAAAATCGATTTAATAACAGAAAATCAAAAGCAAAATCTCTTAGCTAAAATTCCCCAGTTTGAATTTCAAGTTTACACTGCCGCAGCACATAACCAAGGAATTGAAGAATTAGAAACAGCTATTTTAGCAGTGATTCATGGAGGTAAAGTACAAGCCGCCGATCTAGATTTAGCAGTTAACCAAAGACAAGCAGCAGCCCTGACAAAAACAAAAACTTCCTTAGAACAAGTATTAACCACTATTGCTGAACAATTACCCTTAGATTTTTGGACAATTGACTTGCGCGGAGCAATCCAAGCATTAGGAGAAATTACAGGCGAGGAAGTAACAGAATCAGTACTCGATCGCATTTTCAGCCGCTTTTGTATTGGTAAATAGTAATTTCATCCCATTACAAACTACCAAATTAAGAAGGTCGTAATAATTGTTTCACCGTTCCTACCAACTCTTGCGGATGGAAAGGTTTAGCGATGTAGGCATCTGCGCCTTGCTTCATTCCCCAATAGCGATCGAATTCCTCCTTCTTTGCCGAACACATCACCACCACTAAATTCTGCGTTTTCGTATTACTTTTGAGCCGACGGCAAACTTCGTAACCATTCATGTTCGGCATAATGATGTCCAAAACTACTAAATCAGGTGGATTTCCATCGATTTGTTCCAGCGCTTCGACTCCATCACTAGCCACTCTAACTTTTAGCCCCATCCCGATAAGTAAGTCAGAGATCATTTCCCGTTGAGCTTTATTGTCTTCCACAACTAGAACTGTAGCCATAGATTGTTACCTAAATTGTTTAGTTCAGGCACGTACAAGATAAGAGGGTTGTGTATCTAGCGTAACATTACTCTTTTAATAAAAAATCAACCACTCCTGATACCTCTATTATCACACTTCAACCAAACTAAGCAAATTTCCAGTTGACAGATAGCTGATAGTTCGATAGTTCGATAGAGAGATGGGGGGATGGGGAGATG
>NZ_JADEWG010000051.1 GCF_015207735.1 [Phormidium] sp. LEGE 05292 | reverse complement strand
CCCCACTACCCCCCTTGATATCTCCCCTGTGCCCCGAATTTTGGGGGGTACAGCGGAAGCTTCGCTATTAACATCACGGGGAGAACTCCGAAAAAATTAATAACTAGCAACTTCGGTTAAATTAGCTAATTGTAATTTACATTATTTGCATAATATTGAGCGACACTTATAGATAACTTAATTATAATTTAAGCAAAATCTGAAACATAATAAAATAAACTCGCTCGCCCTCTGATCTTAATACTACACCAAATCCAGATTCATCTAAAATCTCTATTCAATTGACCTCAATCAAATAAGATTATCTACTGAGTACCAAATTAAGCCTTTTTGGATACTCACTTATGAAGAAGCTAAAATCACTGTGCTAATGTTACAGTGCATAAGTGCGATGAATGATAAAAATAAGTGATGCTGTACAACTAGTCTGGGGTGGTAAAAATAACTATTTAAACTTAAAAACCTTACTTTCCTGCTGCCTTCTTCCCTTTACCTTCTTATACTAGTTACATTCGCGCATTATTAATCACCAATTACTTACTACCAACTACCTATTATGTTTTTAACTCAAACTGTTTCCCGTCAAAGAGATATTGCCGAAGTCGTTTTGCGTAACGGTTGGGGTTATATGCGGGGGTTGTTAACTGGTGGTAGTGCGGATAAACCGCAGTTGCCAACTCCGGCTGTTTTACGAAAAATTTTCATAGAATTAGGGCCAGTTTATGTCAAATTAGGACAATTATTGAGTACTCGTCCTGACCTTTTGCCAGCATCATATATTGAAGAATTATCGACTTTGCAAAGTTCAGTTCCGCCTGTTTCTTGGGGAGATATTGAAGTAGTTTTGCGGCAAGAATTAAAACAGCCTTTAGAAGAGGTTTTTGGTTTTGTGAATCCTCAACCGATCGCAGCGGGATCGATCGCTCAAACCCATCGTGCTAAATTAATCGATGGCAGAGAAGTTGCGTTAAAAATTCAGCGTCCGGGAATTGATGTCATTATTGAACAGGATACTTTTTTAATTAGAGGTTTGGCGGAGTTAGTCGATCGCACAGAAATTGGGCAAACTTACGACATCAAAGGTTTAGCGGACGAATTTACCAAAGCATTAAGAGACGAATTAGATTTTATCTTAGAAGCCAGCTACACTAAACAATTGCGCGAAAATATGTCTACAAGTCGCTGGTTTGATCCTCAACAATTAGTCATTCCCGAAGTTTATTGGGATTTAACCACCCGCAAATTATTAGTCTTAGAATGGTTGGATGGCGAACCACTGTTAACAGCCAACTTTAGTCAGACAAATGGCGTTTCCCCACAAGAGGAAAGAAGGGAAATTACAAGGCTGTTATTTAGGGCTTTTATTCAACAACTTTATGTTGATGGATTTTTTCACGCCGATCCCCATCCCGGTAATTTCTTCTATTTAAAAGACGGCAGAATTGCATTACTAGATTGTGGTTTGGTTGGGCGTTTAGACCCTCGCAGCCAGCGCATTTTGACAGAAATGATTTTAGCGATCGTCGATATGGATGCCCAACGTTGCACTCAATTAACTCTACAATTAGCTGATTCTGCCGAACCGGAAAAGTTAGCAAATTTGGAAATTTCTTATGAACGAATGTTGCGAAAATATTACAATTTAAGTTTATCTAAAATCAGCTTTGCCCAGGTATTTTATGAAGTTTTACAAATAGCTAGAGAAAATAGAATTAGATTACCCAGTAATATGGGTTTATATGCAAAAACCGTTGCTAATTTAGAAGGATCGGCAAGGATTTTTGACCCTGAAGTGAATTTGTTAGATGAAATTAAACCATTAATGACAGATTTATTTCAGCGTCAATTGTTGGGAGATAATCCCTTACAAACTTTATTAAGAACAGCTTTAGATATTAAAAGTTTGTCGTTAGAATCTCCCCGGCAAATAGAGTTACTTTTAGACAGAGTTACCTCGGAATCTTTAAAGTGGAATTTAGCTATTAAAGATTTCGATGGATTGCGGCGAAGTTTGGATGTTTCCGCTAATCGTTTGTCTTTTAGTATTGTAGTTGGTTCTTTAATTATTGGCGCGGCAATTATTTCTTCTCAAGGGCAAACAAGCCAATTTTCTGTATTGAGTAATGCTTTATTTGGGGTGGCGAGTTTTTTGGGTTTGTGGTTGATTATTAGTATTTTAAGGTCGGGGAGATTGCGATCGTAATTGATTAGACCTCTTGCAAAAGTCGATTTTTATACCAAATCCGGGATAGCTACTAATTAGCTATCTAATTTCCAGATAGATATATTTTCTGCACCAGCTTGTAATATCGCTGGTTTATTTTCATTTTCTAAAACGATCCGACCGTGAATTTGAGGCAACAGATCGGACCACTGCCTTGAGCTAATCTTTGGCATCAAGATAATTTCTGGAATATCTGTTTCCTCTATCTCTGCTTCCATGAGCAGATTTATAGCTACCGCAGATAAAGTTAGATTTGCATCTTCTTCAGAGATATTAGTAGTATCAAATAGTAACGCTATTTTGTTTTTATCATAATGATTTAAAAGACTACTAATTACCCTTTCTAACTCAAAATAAAGCAGATCTTCAGGTTGTTGCCAATCCGGGAAGGCAATTAAATTAATTTCTCTGAGCTTTAAGCCATAAATGAATTTATTAGACTCTGGTGAATCAGTTAATTTTTTGAGAAACCCATTTGTACACCAGGTTATATTATACCCAAAGTAATCACAATAGCTGCTATCTATCTCATATTGATCTTGATATTTTGCCAAAAATTCTTTTAATGCCAGATGGGGGCCACTGGTATATGAAGGATCTTGCATTAAATCAGAAATAATTCCATCTTCAACCACAATATATTCTTCTTTTTTCAGATAAGGATGGAAAAATTCTAAAACGTTTTTACTGGTTTCGTAAGCATGGTCTGCATCTTCGATTACCAATAATGGGTGAGGTAAGCTATTGAGAAATTCTGATGTCAATGTTTCTGATAATGCTCTTCCATTACCCTCCATAAAAGTTACACGAGGATGTGTTAAGGAAGTCACTTTAACTATATCGATCGAATAAATATGTCCGTCAATAGCAAAATTATTTAAAATATCCCCAAACCATAAAGCGCTACCTCCATCCTTAGAACCAATCTCTATAATTGTACGCGGTTTTAAATTCCAAATTAAGACGGGATAAATCGCCAAGTCGAAAGGATTTTTCAGCAGGGGAATGCCACGATATGAATGAGTCATACTGGCTTTTTGAATAGACAGAAGGATGTCGTATGAAAGTGTTGTGTTCCAAGTACGTTCCTGAGTGGGAATTTTTGTTTCCGATTTACATAAGATTATAGTTAAATTGTCAACTTGAGCTTGTGCTTTGGCATGGTTTGGGTTGAGCAGTAATTCCGCTTGTGCTGCGGCTAGGGCTTCTTTATGCCGTCCCACATTAGACAAACAAAGAGACCTGAGATAGTGCATTTCTGGTACATTTACCCCCATTGATGATGCTTTTTCCGCAATTCGCAGAGCATCAACTGGTCGATCGCTATTGAGTGAGTTAATTGCTAGTTGCATCATTTCTTGCACTTGCTGCACTAGAACTTTTTCCGGTTCAGATAAATAGTCAGACATTCCACTTCTCTGTTCTCTAAATTATTTTTCTATTATGGCTTCTGACTGAAGAACTTTTTGCGTGCTAACAGCCTTATCTTATTTAACCATGACCTGCCTGAAAAATTTGCAACGCTGTCAATTTCAGTTCGGGAAAAACAACAGATTCAATTTAGCAGAAATATGTCGCGTTGGCGTAGCCTGTACTGGTAATTCAAATTCGTGGAATGTGTAATTAACCGATTAATTCATCTATTTTCTTTGGACAAAATTGCTTTGGGTTTATTTGCTTCAAATAGTGAGGCGGAAAGGAGAATCACAGGACTTGCAGTTTCGTTTTTTCCATAATGCACCATTCCCCCAGGTTCAGCTAATGAATCTCCTACTTTAAGTAAAGTTGTTTGTCCTGCTTGAAGAGTTTCTTCAGTGCGATCGGCTCTAACAATCTTTGCAGAACCTTTAACAACAGTATAAGTTAAAGTGCCAAATTCAACTCGTTCAATTTGCATTCCGGGATGGATATGAACCGGAAGATTAGCACCAGCAGGAATGGTGTAACGCACTAATTCTAAAATTCGACCTTCTGCTTCGCTGGGATAACCGCTAGCTAAAACTTCACGATTTACAGATTGAGTGTAACTATTAACGGGTGGAGGTGTTTGTTGAGATTTGGCTATAGCTATTGTACCAAAAAATGCTAATACAATTATTGGGAAGATTGAGGTTAATTTTTTCATTTTTTCTATTTAATGACAGCAGATTAATATTACCATATAATAAAAACGCAATAAAATTTTGCCTAGTATGAATTATAATCCTGATATTCACCATCGCCGTTCAATTCGCGTCAAAGGATATGATTATTCCCAAGAAGGTGCATATTATTTCACTATTTGCTGCCACCAAAAGCGATGTTTACTAGGCGAAATTATCAATGGTATCATGCAGCCAAATATTGCAGGTGAAACCGTTGCCGCAGTTTGGCATAATTTACCCCGTCATTTCCCATTTATTGAACTCGATGCTTTTGTAATTATGCCCAATCACGTACATGGAATTATTATGATTACCGAACAGCAAAATAATATTACTAACAACCAATTATTAACAGCCCAAACAAACCCGCAAACATCTTTACCCAATGGAACTAAAGCAGGTTCCTTGGGTGCAATTTTGCAAAACTTAAAATCAGTAAGTACTCGCCAAGTTAACCGCATAACGCGAAATTCTGGCACAATTTGGCAACGTAATTACTACGAACAAATCATCCGTGATGAACAAGCCTATAATAATATCAGACGCTACATTATTGAAAACCCCTTGACATGGGAAGACGATGAAGAAAATATTACCAAATTTAAACCGATTTAAATTTGCTTTAATTCCATAATTCCACAATTCCATAAATTTGTAGGGGCGAAGCATTCGGGCGACAATTTATGACACACAGCCAAAATATTTAAATCCCGAATGCTTCGCCCTGCCCCCGCGACAATATGAAAACTACTCTAAACTAAAATATGACAATTCTGATTTTTTACCCAAGAAAGGATTCGTATATCTGAATTGTCGCCAAGGCAGGACGAAGCATTCGGATAGATAAATTGTTGGTTTTTGTTTACACAAAGGATTCGTATATCTGAATTGTCGCCAAGGCAGGGCGAAGCATTCGGGTATATGAATTGTCGGTTTTCATCAGAAATAGTTGCCCGAATGCTTCGCCCCTACAAAGATAAAAATAAGATATAACACAATTATTTGTTGTCATTTTTAATCTTCTAAAATTTTTCTCCTCAGCCATTTTAATACTGTATCAATGAGGTTCGGATCGTTGGGAGAAATTAGCCTTACATTGTTACAATGTTCATCGCTAATAATGGCAATTGTACCGCCAAAGGTAGCGATATCGGATAGGAAGGATGGGTTTAGGGTGCGATCGTTCTTCGAGTTGTAAAATAGCAAAGCAATTCGTTTTTCTAGCTTTCTCAAATCTAATCGCCAGTACTTTTTAAGTTGTTGCATTGTGTTTGGTTCTTCCTGCTTTTCTGGACAACCTTGTTCTACCATTTCAATATAGATATCAGTAGCAGGGTTATTTGGCTCTGAGAAGTAGCTGCCATCAATGCAAATTAGTTTTATTGCTTTGTTGAGTTCATCATCTTTAGCAATGGCAGAATCAAGAATTGAAGGAAGTTGAGTAAAGTTGAGCTTTTGAGTAATAGAAGATTTACCAACTTGAATGTTATCAAGTGCTTCTAGATGCGTGGTAGCGGGTTCGTGCCAAGCTTTATAAAATTCCGGGTAACTCATGTTTTGGGCGCAGTGCCAGACAAGTTCATAGCAGAACTGAAGACGATTACTAAGGACACGATGCTGCTTATCTACATACTCTTGCACGCAGTCCTTTAATCCCATCACAACTTCTCGATGAAAACTTCCCTTAAGGAGAGCCATAAATAAGATAGTTCGGGCTGACAGAAGCAGTTCATCTTTTAGAAAAGGGATATCGTTTCTGGATTGTTCTATACTTAGAAACTCAATTAATACAGGAATTACTTCTTGATTAGTCGGATCTATATTCACCAAGCTTACAGCGACTTGGTGTTTGATCTTTTGATTTGATTCATTTTTAAGCATATAAGTTAAAGCATTAATAGCATCTATATTACCAAAAGCAATTTTGCCTAAGCTTTCTACAGCCTGCTTACGAATATGAATCAGTAATAAACCTCTCGAAAAACTGTCAAAGCCTTCAGTTATAACTGAATCATCAGACAGATTCTGAGTATAGGCTAGTCTAATTAAAAAAGTAATGGCATCTTGATTTTTATATCCTATTTTTCCAAGAAGTTCAGCGATTATAAGACAAGCAACTGTATCTTTATTAGCGCGAAGTGCATCAACTAACATCGAAACAATGGAAGAATGTTCAAGTTCTTCTATTTTTAATAAGTTTTCAGCAGCCTGTAGACAAGATAATTTATCTGAGCTAAAGCATAATATTTTAATCACCTTAGCAATAGTTTCAGACTTTTCATAAAACGTTTGCAATGAATTTTGATGTATTTCCCATGCCCAGTCATCTGCTAACTTTTCTGTTGCTTCTGGGTGATTAGGATCAATACTCAATAAAACCCTAGCCGCTAACCATTCATTAGGTTCCCACTGAGAGTAACGCATTAGTTTTATTAGAGTATCAATAGCTTCGGGATAACCAGGAGCAATTTTTACCAAGCTGGTGGCAGCAAGTAAATGAATTGGCTCAGACTGCTCACTGCGTAGTACAAGAGTTAAATAATAAATTGCTCTAATCGTGTTAGTTTTTGGCAATACATCTCTTGCCTCATCAGAAAGGGGATCAGACATTACCCACCTTCTTGTGCAACTCCATTGTATGAGTTGCCAAATAATTTTATCAACTAAACTAGGATCGCAGTTTTTAAACTCGACAATACCCTTTGCTGCGAGAAACCAAGCTCGATACCAATAAAAATTTTCATTTCCACATCCATCTCTGAACATTAATAAAGATTCAATAAATTCCTTTGTTTGAACATTATTTCGACCAACCCATATTAAAATCACTTCTTCCCATTGCGGCTCAAAAATCCGATATCTATCTTGCACAAGCTTAGGGTTTTGATTATTATGTAATTTGGGCAAAAAATAACCCCAATCATCTATAACAACTGCCGCAAAATATTCCTGAAAAGTAGGATGAAAGAAAGCATAAACAGATTCATCATTTTTAGCTTCCCTATCTACCAAATTCAGCCAACCTAATTCCCAAACTAACTTAAAAAGCCGATCATCCAATTCTTTTTTAATTAAACTTTCTGGCAATCGAAATCGAGCATCACTATCTAATCCCGCTATAGATAATCGACCAAGAGCTTGATGTAATTCTTCCTTTAATCCTAGTTGAGTTGTCCAATCAACACTAGACAACGTTGGTTTCCACTCGTAAAAATAGCGAACAAACAACTCATAAAGACCTGCTTTTGTTTCGGGGAGTTCCGCTTTTTCATCACGATTAAAAACTTGACATAGCAAAGCTAACCGTAACGGATTTTCTACTAGTTGACGAATGCGATCGCTTTGTGGTTCATTGAGCTTTTCCCGCAGAACTTTACCTAACTGTGGTTTCCTCGCAAATCCAAACCACTGCTTAATAAAGCGCCGGACATCTCCCTGACTAAAATTCTGAGTTTTATAAGTCTCAAAACCTGTAAGTGGATTGTTAGTTTTAGCATCCCAAACATTAGTGCGACAAGTCAACACAACCCGCACTTTACCCAGCCAATCAGTAAGCTGACTTTGAATTTTTTCAAGTATATTAGTTTCCCCCATTTCATCAACGCCATCCAACAACAACCAAACCCCACCTTGGCGCAAACGTTTTTGTAGAGACGTTTCATGCAACGTCTCTACATCAATATCAGGGTAAGTTAGTGATAATGCTTCCGGTAGCCATTCCTCAAGAATATAATTTTTGAGATTCCTTCCTTGCAAACTTGCCAAAGAAATGCAAATCGGTAAATCTTCAGTATTTTTTTGAATATAAGTAGCAATGTTATCGAGTAATGTTGTTTTACCTGCTCCCGGTTCACCAACAATAGCAATATGCTTATTTTTACCAACAAATTCGTGTCCAATTACATCATTTAGAAATTCATCATGCTGGTAAATGCGAGTAATAACTTCCTTTTCCAATTGATGCACCAAATCCATTGGCACATTTCCACTGCGGCGCTGTTGCTTTTGACGTTCCACCAATCCCAATGGCACATAAACCTTAAGCTCAAATCCCTGTTCAGTTGCTTTTCGTCTAATTCGCTGTTCTTTCTGTTGTTGTTCCAGCATGACTAAGCAGACTTCCCGTAAATCAATATCATTTGGGTTCATAACTGTTTGTTTTTGTTTAGAACTTCTGCATTTGGGAAGCCAATCTTCAATAAATTCTGTAGGTTGCAATTCTAATACCGCAGCAATCTTTTCTATTGCATCTCTTTGAATCCCCTTACCCCAGTGCGGATTAAATAGCCTTCTTACCTGATCATCGCTATTAAGTTTTGCTGCTTCTGTAAGCGTCTCATGGGTAAAACCCTTTTTCAGTCTCTCCGCTTCTAAGATTGCTAACCCTTCTCTACTTGCTAGAAAACCTCTTCTTCTCTTGCTGGCTGTTGTCATTGCTGTTATCAGTTATTGCGCTAGTCGTCTTTTATACTCTAGCCAACCGCATAGGTGATGTGGGAGTGCGGATAAGTGCAGTTAAGGGTTCTCTAACAGCATTAGTTAACTGCACTTATTATCTCTGGGCTAAACAACTCTATCTCGATAACCTCAAATTATCGAGTTCAAATTCAGCCAATGGCTTACGCTTTCGACTACAAAAATTCAGAAAACTTCGACTTCAACAGTGATGATGATTCAATGCAAACTTTTCCCCACTTCCAAAACGGAGAAATCATCAATGAATTGGAAATAATGATTATTGACCTTCTCGAACTAATTTTAGGAAATCGCTTCCGTTACTGTCCCCAAGTACCATTAGAAATCATCTGCTCTCGTCCAGAAAATTTCTCTCGTCTCCCCGATGAAATTTGGAAATTTTGGGTTAGTTCCAAAGTAGATATTGCTTTAATCGATCGCACTTTCCCCACCAACCGCAAAGCCAAATTAGTAGTAGAATGCCAATCTCACTGGCATGATTCCTTAGAAGCACAGTTGCGCGATCGCAAAAAAGCCAAACTCCTCGCCTCTGTCAATGTTCCCCTCATTTACGTGCGAAGAATCGCAGAAGATCAAAGATATTATCGCTTCTACACACCCAACGAAAAACACGAAGTTATTTACAACATAATTACTCAACAAGGATGGGCAGAACTAGAAGCTTTTTTGCTGAGTTTTTTGTAATCTCTGTTAAGAATTTTTCCTTTTGTAGGGGCGAAGCATTCGGGCGACAATTTATGACGCACTGCCAAAATATTTAAATCCCGAATGCTTCGCCCTGCCCCCGCGACAATATAAAAATAATTTAATTTTATGTTATCCCCAAGAGATTAAAAGCATTTGGGTATATGAATTGTTGGTTTTTACCAGAGATAGCATTTGTATAGTTCAATTGTTGGTTTTTACCAGAGATAGCATTTGTATAGTTCAATTGTCGGTTTTTACCAGAGATAGCATTTGTATATATGAATTGTCGGTTTTTACCAGAAATAGTATTTGTATAGTTCAATTGTCGCCGAGGCAAGGGCGAAGCATTCGGACATATAAATTATCGGTTTTTCTCAGAGATAGTCGCCCGAATGCTTCGCCCCTACAGTATTCCAAAAACTCCTTAAATCCTAGAAATCGCTATATTCAATCACACCAACCTTATAACCTCTTGGCGTAATCATCCAATCCCCATGAACCAGCGTATTTGAGTTACCAATTAACACAATTGTCAACATATCGATCGAGCTTTCCAGCAACTTTTCTAAAGTAGTAATCGTAATTTCTTGGGTTTCCCGATAAGCGGAACGGACGATCGCCACTGGTGTAGTCGGATTACGATACTTTAAAAAAATCTGTTGAGCAAAAGCAATTTGTTCAGTGCGAGTTTGGGATTTCGGATTATATAAAGCTGTCACAAAATCCGCTTCTGCTGCTGCAATCAATCGCTTTTCAATCACAGACCAAGGTGTTAATAAATCGCTCAAACTAACAGCGCAAAAATCGTGCATTAACGGCGCACCCACCAAAGAAGCAGCAGCTTGTAAAGCAGTGATTCCGGGAAACACTTGCACACCCGGAACTTGCCCATCCCAACCATGTGCTTGCAGTTCTTCTAATACTAAACCAGCCATGCCATAAATGCCGGAATCTCCCGAAGAAATCACCGCCACAGTTAAACCTTTATCTGCCAATTCGATCGCTTTTTTCGCCCTTTCCACTTCCTGAGTAATGGGCAAAGATTCCACTATTTGACCAGGTTTTAATAGCGGCGAAATCAAATCGATATATAAAGAATAACCAACCACAGCATCAGCTTGAGAAATTGCCATTTGTGCAGCAATAGTCATTTGTTCTAATTGACCAGGCCCCGTACCAATTAGTAAAATTTTCCCAGTACGATCGCTATATTCCTTCTCTGATAATCCCACAGCAATTGTCACAGCCCCGCGTTCTCCTTCTAAACGAAAAATTTGTTTTTTTACTAATAAATTAGTCCAATCTTGTAGGACAAGCATCTTGCCTGTCATTTCTAATCCAGCACAAATAGCCGCAGCTTCCGCTACACTAGGAGTTCCCACTTCCGCAGCGACAATAGTTGAAGGATTGGGTACATTAATTTTACCTAAAATTTCCGCCGAAAAAGTTTTTAAAGGCCAATTTTTTTCCTGACAAACTTCGATTAAACCAACTTCATCAGCTTTAATATCAATTGTAGCAATTCCGGCGATCGCACTTTCCGCCAAATGATACTTTTGACAAACCTGTTGAATTGCACTTTCAATTAACTTTTTAGAACTTCCTCTTTCACAACCAATTCCTAACCATAAAACTCTCGGATGCCATTGTACTTTCGGTAAATCAGAATCAGGGGAAAACCTTCTTTGGGTGAAACTGATCCAAATTCTGGCTTTTGGTAGTTGGTAGTTGGTAGATGGTAGTTGGTTTTCTGGATCTTCAAAATAGAAAGGATGACCTTTAGGAAGATGATTTTGCCAGAGAGTAGAACCGACTTCTTGGATTACTTGAACAGGTTCATTTTTGGCAATAGTAGCAGCGACTTTCGTCCAATCACCTGCGCCTTTATTCCAACCGAAAGGAACACCCAACAAATCGACAGCAGGTAAACCCAAACCATTAGCCGCACCAGTTAAAATTGGGGTAGCATTTAATGAGAGTGCGATCGCACGCGCCAACCGATCCGCACCACCTTGATGACCACCACATAAACTAATTACAAATTTACCATTTTCATCAATAACAATAACCGCCGGATCGACAGATTTATCTTTCAATAAAGGTGCAATTAACCTAACAACAGCGCCAGTTGCCAAACCAAAAATAAAACCGTGATATTGCGACCAAATATGAGCAATATGTTCCCTTAAAGAACCAGAATAAACCTGAGATCCCTTAATTTCCCCCAAAGATTCCGAAACCCAAAGATCTGCACCTATCGACAGACAAACAGGTAACAAAACTTTAGCAGCACCAGGAGTAGTAGCGATCGCAGCAATCGGCAAAAAATCAGCCAAAATTAAATTAAATCTACGTTCATTTACATTCATCTGCGGTTAAACAATCAACCTCTAAAACCCAACAAAAAACCTAAAAAAACATCTGTGTTCATCTGCGTTTATCTGCATTCATCTGCGTTCCCAAAAAAACCTCCTGCACCCAACAAAAAAGCTAAAAAAATATCTGCGTTCATCTGCGTTCATCTGCATTCATCTGCGTTTCAAAAAAAGTCTCCGCAACCCAACAAAAAACCTAAAAAAACATCTGTGTTCATCTGTGTTCATCTGTGGACATCTGTGGTTAAAAAAACGCCCGACCTAAAAAGTCAGGCGTTCTGTTAATTCTAACTCTCTTTTGACCAACTCACTATTTAATAACCGACACCTGAGTAGTAGCTTCCACCACCTGTGAACTAATAACAGCTGATTGCAACATTTCAGTTTTAGCAACCGAACCATTAGCCAAATTAAACAGAGGATTTGACAAAATACCAGCCAGAGAAGTAGCAATTAAAGTCACAACCAAACCAACTTGTAAAGCCCGCATTCCTGAAAAATTCCAACTGATAGGCGGATAATTCTTTACTGCATCGGACATTTCTTGAGGTTCTTTTACTACCATCATTTTTACCACACGAATGTAGTAGTAAATCGAAACCACACTGGTAATTAAACCTAACAAAACTAACAGGTAAAGACCAGCTTGCCAACCAGCCCAAAACAGATATAACTTGCCAAAAAATCCAGCCAAAGGTGGAATTCCACCCAAAGAAAGCAGAGAAATACTCAAACCCAAAGTCAACAGCGGATCTTTTTGGTATAACCCAGAATATTCACTAATTTGGTCAGTTCCCGTCCGTAAGGAAAACAGAATTACGCAGATAAAACCGCACAAATTCATGAACAGGTAAACCAACATATAAAACACCATGCTGGAGTAACCCGCTTCCGTACTAGCAATTAAGCCTAACATGACAAAACCAGCTTGAGCGATCGAAGAATAAGCCAACAATCTCTTCATGCTAGTTTGAGTCAAAGCCACCACATTTCCTAACACCATGCTGAGAATAGCAAGGGCGGTAAAAATGAAATGCCACTGTTCGCTAACTAATGGGAAAACTGTCACCATTAAACGAATAGCTAAAGCAAACCCAGCCGCTTTTGAACCAACTGAAAGGAAAGCAACTACCGGAGTAGGAGAACCTTCATAAACATCAGGAGTCCATTGGTGGAAAGGTACAGCCGAAATTTTAAATGCAATACCCGCAATAGCAAATACTAAAGCAATTACCAAAGCCAAAGATTGACCACTACCAGCAGCTAACCCAGCAGCGATCGCACTTAACTTAGTTTCCCCACCGGACAAACCATACAACAAAGATACGCCATAGAGGAAAATCGCCGTACTAGAAGCGCCAATTAACAGGTATTTTAACGCCGCTTCATTAGAACGAGGGTCGCGCTTAGTGTAACCTGTCAGCAAGTAAGAAGAGATACTCAGAGTTTCCAAGCTGATGAAAATCATCACCAACTCATTTGCGCCAGAGAGAAACATTCCTCCAATAGTCGCCGTGAGTAAAATTCCCACAAATTCGCCCAAAGAAGTGCCTGATTGCTCAATGTAGCTAATCGACATCAAAATTGTCACTGCTGCGGACAAAGCGATAATGCCGCGAAACACTACACTTAAGGCATCACCGTTAAAGCCACCCAAAAATGAGACCGGGTTATTTATATCCCATTGAGAGAAAAGGGCGACAACGGAGGCGAGTAAACCTGCGACTGCTAGATAAGGTGTCCAGCGCGTCGAAGTCCGCCCCACAATTAAGTCAACCATTATCACTACAATCAGTGTGGCAATTACAATTGACTCTGGCAAAATTGTTCCAGCATTTAGCTGTGCTGCAAGTTCAGCAAAACTCATAGATCCTATAAAATTTGGAGATTAGCCATACAGACCAGGACACTTAATATTATTGCGTTCTCCGTCACATATTCAACAACTTTTCCCGTTTCCGGCTATTGAGATTCCACAAATAAACCCCAATCTACCGTTAGTATTGGTTAAGACTTATACCCAAAATTGCTCCCTAACGCCAAATTTAACTTTATCAATCAGCGATTTCTGGGTACAATTTCCCCTTGAATTTCTGCAATAATAGTAGAGATTTCTTCTGGAGAATCAATGTGTCGAGATAGAACTTGAGCAGTTTTTTCGATGATGCGATCGCCAAACATCCTAGCTAAATCCTCTCTTAATCCTTGCCCAATATAAAATTTTAGCAAAGCAGACAAAGACATATCCCGCATTTGTGCTACTTCCTGCAAAGATTTTAAAGTATCTTGAGGAATTTCGAGACAAATTGTTTCAGTAGATCGGGGACGTAACTGTAAATTAACTTCTTCCTCATGATTGTTCATATAATTTCCTTTCATTACGGGTAGCAGGACGAGCGGAAATAATTCGGATTCGCACTTGACGTTCTACATAAATCACCACTAACAATCGTTGAGCTAGAAAATATTCCCAGAAGAAATTGCGAAGTTCAAGATTTTGGATATTATAAAATAAAAGTTTATTACTCAAGAGCGATCGCGTCAGCGTGGCCTAGCCAAATCGCATTAGCTTGGCATAGTCCTATCGCAACTCCAACTCAGCAATTCCAGAGTGACGGCAAACAGTGAATAAAGAAAGTTAACAAACTTGCTTCAACCAAAATAAATTCCTCAAACCCTTAGCACACAAGGCTTAAACCGTACAGTAAATCAAACTGTAGTGATTCCTATCCTATATAAGTGTAAATAGTATGGTCAAAAGTAGTTGGTTGAGACAGACGCGAGGATGGGGAGATGGGGGGAGAGTTTACCCAATACCCAATACCCAATACCCAGTACCCAGTAACCTTTGTGCCCTCTGCCCTCTACCTTGGAGCCTTCCTAAGCCCCTATTGACAATTGGGCAAAAAAGTACTCTAAATTGAACTCTCTAGCCTAGCTGCTGTTGTATAAGTTCTCATGTCAACCCTTGTTATAGTCGAATCACCCACCAAAGCACGCACCATTCGCAACTTCCTCCCCTCCAGCTACCGGGTAGAAGCATCGATGGGTCATGTCCGCGACTTGCCCTCATCTGCTGACGAAATACCCGAAACTGTCAAAGGGGAAAAATGGGCACAGTTGGGAGTGAACGTAGAAGCAGACTTTGAACCCCTGTATGTGATCCCCAAAGAAAAGAAGAAAGTAGTTAAACAACTACAAGATGCCCTCAAAGAAGCTACCGAACTCGTACTGGCAACTGACGAAGACCGTGAAGGGGAAAGCATCAGCTGGCACTTAAAGCAAGTTCTAAAACCCAAAGTTCCTATTAAGCGGATGGTATTTCACGAAATTACCCAAGACGCTATCCGCAAAGCCTTAAAAAACTGTCGCGACATCGACGAACAGTTAGTCCACGCCCAAGAAACTCGGCGTATCCTAGACCGACTCGTAGGTTACACCCTCTCGCCCCTTCTTTGGAAAAAAATCGCTTGGGGACTCTCAGCCGGAAGAGTCCAGTCCGTTTCCGTTCGTCTGTTGGTGAAAAGAGAACGTCAGCGTCGCGCCTTCCATCAAGCAACTTATTGGGATTTAAAAGCCCTTTTAGAACAGCAAAAATCGCCTTTTGATGCGAAATTAGTCAGTTTAGCGGGGACAAAAGTCGCCACTGGCAGCGATTTTGACGAAACTACCGGGCAAATCATCGTCGGACGCAATGTAGTTGTCCTCAACGAAGCCGAAGCTTTGGCTTTGCGAGAAAGACTTTTAGACAAAACTTGGACAGTTAGCAATATTGAAGAACGTCCAGTAACTCGCAAACCAGCCCCGCCCTTTACCACTTCCACATTACAACAGGAATCTAACCGCAAACTGCACCTTTCCGCCCGTGACACCATGCGGATTGCTCAAAGTTTGTACGAGCAGGGCTATATTACCTATATGCGGACAGATTCGGTGCATTTGTCGGAACAAGCGATCGCAGCTGCCCGGAACTGCGTCGAACAAATGTACGGTACTCAATACCTCAGCCCCCAACCCCGCAAATACACCACTAAAAGCAAAGGCGCACAAGAAGCCCACGAAGCCATTCGTCCCGCAGGTAGCACTTTCCGCACCCCCCAAGAAACCGGACTAAGTGGTTCAGAATTCCGACTGTACGATTTAATTTGGAAACGTACCGTCGCCACCCAAATGGCAGACTCCCGCCAAACTTTAATTACCGTAGACTTGCAAGTAGAAGAGGCAGGTTTCCGTTCCACTGGTAAACGCATCGACTTTCCCGGATACTTACGCGCTTACGTGGAAGGTTCTGACGACCCAGACGCAGCTATTGAAGACCAAGAAGTAATTCTGCCACCATTAAAAGTCGGGGATCATCCTAATTGTAAGGAACTGGAAGCCGTTAGTCACGAAACTCAACCACCCGCCCGTTACACCGAAGCCTCTTTGGTGAAAACCTTAGAAAGTGAAGGTATTGGTCGTCCGAGTACTTACGCCAGCATTATTAGTACAATTATCGATCGCGGCTATGCCCAAATGAACGGCAACGCCCTAGTTCCCACCTTCACCGCCTTCGCCGTCACCAGTCTGTTAGAAAAACATTTCCCCGACTTGGTAGACACCAGCTTTACCTCCCAAATGGAACAAACCCTAGACGACATCGCCACAGGTGAAGCCCAATGGCTACCCTACCTGCGGCAATTCTATCAGGGAGAAACAGGCTTAGAAACCCAAGTCAAAGAACGGGAAAGTCAAATTGACCCAGGAGAAGCCCGTACCGTAGAACTAGAAAACCTAGCCGCTAAAGTCAGAATCGGCAAATTTGGCCCCTACATCGAAGCTGAAAATGGCGATGGTGTAGTAACCGCTTCTATTCCTAAAGACCTCACACCCGCTGACTTAGACCCAGAACAAGTACAAACCATCCTCCGGCAAAAAACCGAAGGGCCAGAAAAACTCGGTATCGACCCAGAAACTGGGGAACCAATTTTTATTCTCATCGGTACTTATGGCCCTTATGTCCAACTAGGTGAAGTTTCCGAAGAAAACAAAAAGCCCAAACGCGCTTCCTTGCCAAAAGGTATTAACCAAGAAGACGTTACCCTGGAAATGGCTTTAGGTCTACTTGCTTTACCCCGACATCTCGGCGTTCACCCAGAAACCGGAGGCAAAATCCAGGCGGGCTTAGGACGTTTTGGCCCTTACGTTGTCTACGACCAAGGCAAGGAAGGTAAAGAATTTCGCTCTCTGAAAGCCAGCGATAATGTATTGACAGTTGACCTCAATCGTGCATTAGAAATATTGGCTGAACCCAAGAAAACCAGAGGCGGTGCTCGTTCCAAGACGAAAACACCTTTAAAAGAATTAGGCAATCACCCCAATGATGATGAACCAGTAAATATTTACGAAGGCCCTTATGGTTCTTATATCAAGCATGGGAAAACCAATGCGGCGATTCCAGAAGGAGAAACTGTAGAAACGATCACTTTGGAAAAGGCTTTGGAAGTTTTAGCCGCTAAAAAATCGACTAAATCTACTAGTAAGTCGAAGAAATCAACCACTTCTTCTACTAGCAAGAAAACTACTGCGGCAACTAAAACTAGCGAAAAAACCACCACTGCCAAAAAGACAACTAAAACTACAACTAGCAAGAAGAAAACTTCTTAGGTGGCAGTGGAAAAGGAAAAAGCAAGAGGGAAATATTATTTTCTCTTATTCCCTCTTGTCACTAATTACAAAGTTCTGCGTACTAGTCTAGAAGTAATACCCAGAGTACCCAAGGCTAGTAAACTCAAGATAGAACTTGGTTCAGGTACTGGTTTTGGGGAATGCAGACCTACTACATAAGTAATATCAGAATCGAACTTATCAGCAGTATAACTTCCAAGGCCAAATGGACCAGTTAAGGGGTCAAAGTTACCTCCCACAAAACCTTGTCCGTCAGCGCCACTTACTTTATCGGTTGCAATTAAATTCATGATGCGAATAGCATCAATTTCTTCATTTTCACCAATGCCAAAATCGCTTAGATCAAAACCTGTGGCAAAAACGGGAGTTTCAAAACCATTACTAAATTGATAGAGAAACTGGCTAAAAGTGTTCTGACCAACTTTGCGAACAGCTACGGCAAATGCTTCTGGTGCACTCCAACTACCGTTTTCGTATACTACAAAGTCTTTGCCAGCTGCGTTTGCTAAAGACATTCCAGAACCCCAATTGAGTTCAATTACGCCACGATTTTTGTCGTCACCAAGTTCTACTGAGGTATCGGAACCAAAACCTAAAATTGAGCCGACTGTTTTATTAGCAACTTCTGGTTGATTTCCCATGAAAAAAGCAGGAAAACCGGAGATGTTTTGGCTGCCTGACACGATCGATCCACTAACTACCGAGTTGGCAGCATCCCAAGTATAACCACCAACGGAAAAGGTTGCGGCTTTTGCTGACTCAGCATTGATGAAAGCTGCAACACTCAAGGCAGTTAGGGACAAGCCAATTTGACAGTAATCTTTGATTGTAAAGCTTCTCATTAGGGTACTCCCTCCCAACTTTAAGTGGGTATGAATTATGAAAATTGCTGATGTAACTGCTATTCAGAGGGAGTAAGTAGATCGCACAGCCTTTAGCACTAATCGCCTATCATTCAGAATGCTGTGATGAACACAAGTAGTAAATACTCTGGATTTTTAGTTGATTTTTCTTAATAGACAACCCTCTGAAAGTTAGGTATAGATGCACGCTAACACACGCTAGCATATAATTTACAAGCGAATTTTCGTATTTCCACTTAGTTTTGATGAAGAGTTTTTAAAGTTTTCTCTTGTTAAATATATAGTTTTGGCTAATTTTGCGCCAACATAGAAACGGAGGCGGTTAGGGCTTCTTGAGCAAAAATATACCAACGAACGCACTGTACCTTGGGAAAAACTTGTTCGATTAGGGTGTTGAGTGGGATAAGCTGATAATTGACTGTTGTTGGGTGTGCTATGAGCAGCGTGATAACCATCGTCGATTCTGACTTTGAAGCCGAAGTGCTGAAAGCGACGCAGCCAGTATTAGTATACTTCTGGGCAGATTGGTGTGGGCCATGCCGATTGATGACTCCATTGGTTAGTTCGGTAGCCCAAACTTATGGCGATCGCCTAAAAGTAGTCAAAATGGAAGTAGATCCTAACCCCATTGCAGTAAAAAACTACAACGTGGAAGGACTTCCTGGACTCAGGTTGTTTAAAACTGGCAAGTTGATTGAATCTGTTGAGGGACTCATTACCAAACAGAAAATCATCGATACGCTAGAAGCACATCTGTCAAATCAGTAATTAGACTTCTTGTAGAAATTAGGGAAAAGGGAAAGAGAAAAAGGGAAAAATCCTTTGACCTTTACCCTTTGACCTTCAAGCAATTTTTAACCAAAATATATTTTTGCAAGAGGTCTGATGAACCATGAAAGAAGTAAAATTTTATGAATATGCAATTTGCTAAACGTTTAGAACCTCTACAACATAATGTTTTCGCTGATATGGACCAAGCGAAAGCTAAAGCTAGAGCATCAGGTTTGTCAGTTATCGATCTGTCTTTAGGATCTTTGGATTTACCAGCAGCTAATCATATTACTGATGCGATCGCACAAGCTTTAACCGATACTAGTACTCACGGTTATTTGTTATTTCACGGCACTAGAGAATTTCGCCAAGCCGCTGCTGATTGGTACACAAAAAAATTCGCGGTTTCTGTCGATCCTGAAACCGAAGTATTACCTTTAATTGGTTCTCAAGAAGGAACTGCCCATCTACCTTTAGCAGTTCTGAATCCAGGGGATTTTGCTCTACTTTTAGATCCTGGTTATCCTTCGCACATGGGAGGTGTTTACCTAGCTAGTGGTCAAATTTACCCCATGCCATTGCGGGCAGAAAATGGGTTTTTGCCTGTGTTTGAAGAAGTTCCCCAAGGGATTTTAGCTCAAGCAAAAATGATGGTATTGAGCTATCCTCATAATCCAACAACTGCGATCGCACCGTTATCTTTCTTCCAAAAAGCAGTGGCTTTCTGTCAGCAACATAACTTGGTGCTAGTTCACGATTTCCCTTACCTGGATTTAGTATTTTCTGAGGATATTGCCCCTTCAATTTTACAAGCCGATCCAGAAAAAACCGTTTCGATCGAATTTTTCACCCTGTCTAAATCCTATAACATGGGTGGTTTTCGCATCGGTTTTGCCATTGGTAATCCAGCTTTAATTAAGGCTTTACGCCAAGTCAAAGCAGCAGTTGATTTTAACCAATATCAGGGAATTTTGAATGGTGCGATCGCCGCTTTAAGTGGCCCCCAAGATAACGTTAAATCAAATGTGGCAATTTTGCGCGATCGGCGCGACACCTTTATCCAAGCCCTACATCGCATCGGTTGGGAAGTACCAACCCCCCCCGCAACTATGTACATTTGGGCAAAATTACCAGAAGCTTGGGCTAGTGATTCCCTCACTTTTGCCGCTAAACTCGTAGAAAATACGGGGGTTGCCGTAGCGCCTGGGGCAGGTTTCGGTAGATTTGGGGAGGGTTATGTCAGATTTGCTCTAGTACATCAACCACAAATTCTCGAAACAGCAGTAACCAGAATCTCGAAATTTTTGTATCCGTAAAATCACTGGCAAAAAAAACTTCTGTTTGCGGAATTCTTCATGGAAACTTTAGGTGAAAGATAAATAAATTTCACCTATTGCAGTCTGCTAATTGCATAGAATAAACTTAGGATGAAAGAAAGACCATCGCAATCTCTGAGTGCATAATAAATCTATAAAATCTTAGAAATTGCATCTATATAAGAATCAAGCACTCAACCCTAGTAATTGGCTCGGCTGTAAACACACCTGTAGATTCTGGAGATCACTAAAATGTCTAGTATTATGAAGAAGTTTTTAATCGGCGCATCAGTTGTTGCTAGTGTAAACGTGCTTGCGTCCACCGCTGCTTCTGCTTTTACCGTATCCGGCACCGACTATCTACTCTACGATGCCAATAGCACCAGCACCTTCCTCAATCCTAATGC
The DNA here is from genome assembly GCF_015207735.1 of [Phormidium] sp. LEGE 05292. Taxonomy (GTDB): domain Bacteria; phylum Cyanobacteriota; class Cyanobacteriia; order Cyanobacteriales; family Aerosakkonemataceae; genus Floridanema. The sequence goes on along the minus strand of NZ_JADEWG010000051.1, from coordinate 20,936 downwards.
CAACTTAAATAGCATTTTGGCAGGCAACAGCAGTTCTCCTGGCGGTAACATAGAACTTTATGCCAGCAGCGAACAAGTCAACCTAGCAAGCTTTTTAGCATCCCAGAACGTTACGAGCGTCCAAGGTACAGTAGCAGGTAAATCCCTTACCCTCAGCAGCTTGACCGCAGCAGATTGGTTTGGCTCAAGCTTAAATACAGCCTACGGTGTCAATAACTTTGCTAATCAATGGTTTAACGAATTTTATGTCCAAGCAGGTTTGAATACCCAAGAAACTGGGTTAAGAGGCGCGATTGCTGATTCAATAATTCAGAAAGGCTCAATTACAAATCCATTGGCACAACAGCTGGTGAAAAATACTTGGAACGCAGCTACTAGCGATCAAGTACGTGGGTTTGTCTACAACGCCTATTTAAGCAATGAAGTGAAAGGTTTCCAACGCAGCAGTGACCCCAATATTTCTTACGTCACCACCAGTGGTAGCGACCTCTTGATTGGTTTAGCAGGTCACTACGATGCCAAAGCCTACTATGCTCCTATCTTAGGAAGCTATGCCAACTTTATTAAAGATGGCTTCCAAGTCAGTGAAGTAGTCAAGGTTAACTATGGTGGTATTGAGAAGTTGCTTTACAGCTTTAGCGCGACAAAAACTAACTTACTCGAAGTTGGTGATGGTAAGTCTCACAGCGGCAACTACGAAGTTAAACTTGCAGGTGTTGTTCCTCCTCCTCCTCCTGCATCAGTACCAGAACCTTCCGTAGTATTTGGTTTAGTTAGTTTGGGTTGTTTGTTAGCAGCCAAACGTAAACAACAGCAAGCTGGATAAGTTATTTTCCAGTTGGTTACTTATTTTCTTCAATACACTATAGTCTCTAAGTAATAGCTAATTGCCCACAGCCAATTAGCTATTATTTTTTTATCTAGGGAAAAGCGGTCAACCCAAACTAACGAATTCCCGACTATTTCATAGACAGCTTATTAATGTTTTACTAAATTAGCAGGCAATGGGATTGCTGGAAATTACACTGGAATTTTAACTGTGCTAAAATTATGGCGAAATCAGGACAAAATTCTGTTATTAATTCAAAAAAACAACAATTTTTATCTAGTCGTATTCTACTGGTTGAAGACCATGAAATTTCTCGACAGCTATTGAGTGATTACTTGAGTTGTTTGGGATATCAGGTGTTAGCGATCGCAGATGGTAAAGCATTCTTTTGGGCCTTGTCTAATTTTCAACCAGACCTAATTTTACTAGACCTAAAAATTCCTCACCTTGATGGTTACAGTATACTTAAAGAATTGCAAGCATTACCGATCGCTCAACAAGTGCCAATCATTGTTGTTTCCGCTTATGCTTTTAAATCAGATCAACAACGTGCCTTAAGTTTAGGGGCGAAAAAATATTTCGTTAAACCAATCAATCTTTCTCAGTTACGCGACGCAATTCAAGAAATTTTGGGTGGTTTAACAAAATAGAAAATTTTACCTAAGTTTATTGTTGGTTTTGTGTTTCTATGATTTGTTCAACGACTTGGCAGAGAGTTAGCATAGAATCTCTCACTTCTTCCATTTTAGATTCTATTTGCGCCACTAATAAATTGACTACATTTAGATGATTGAGCGTTTCATCTAAGGCTTCTCTATAATCGGTTTGTAGATCTTCTAGAGACATATTTTTAACCAGTGTTTAATTGCGTGAACAGAACTTTTGACGGAATTCGTATTTTTAATTTAACCTAGTATTTCTCCGAATTTTATCTAGTTCTTCATAAATTTAATTTCCTAAGTATAAGAAGAACAAATTTTCAGGAAATCATTGGTTTTTTGCGAAAAATGTTATCAATATTAGCAAATTATCAGTAACAGTACCGAGAAAAATCAAATATCCATGAACAGTTTATAAATAAACTTTCTATTATAGAAATGGACATTGTAGATTGATTCATTGAAAAGGCTACCAAGCCAAGCTGTAAAATCTGAAATCAAATGACTACTTCTGCCAAAATTCTGCCATTGGTAAAAGACCCGGAACGCTTAGAAAAATCCCTTAAGCAAATTCCCCAAGAACCGGGTGTCTATTTTATGAAGGATGAGAACGATCGCATCCTCTACATCGGTAAATCCAAAAAATTGCGATCGCGTGTCAGTTCCTACTTCCGCGATCCCCAGAGATTAAGCGATCGGATCAACATGATGGTGCGCCAAATCATCGACATTGAATTTATCGTCACCGACACCGAAGCGGAAGCCTTAGCCTTAGAAGCAAACCTTGTCAAACAACATCAACCATACTTTAATGTTCTGCTGAAAGATGATAAAAAATATCCCTACATTTTAATTACTTGGTCAGAAGATTATCCGCGAATTTTTATTACTCGTAATCGCCGAATTGCTAAAGAAAAAGACCGTTATTATGGCCCATTCGTTGACTCAGGATTGTTACGCACCACCTTACGAATAGCTAAACGTTTATTTCCCCTGCGTCAGCGTCCCCAACCTTTATTTAAAGACCGGACTTGCTTAAACTATGATATTGGCAGATGTCCCGGAGTTTGCCAAGGTTTAATCTCTCCTGAAGAGTATCGCAAAACCATTCAAAAAATTGCCATGGTCTTTCAAGGCAGAACAGAAGAATTAATCGATATTCTGACAGAAAATATGCAGAAAGCTGCGGAAGAATTAAACTTTGAAGTAGCAGCCAGGATTCGGGATCAAATAGATGGAATTAAGTCTTTAAATGCAGCCCAAAAAGTCTCATTACCAAATGATAGTATCTCGCGGGATGCGATCGCACTAGCCGCCGATGAACAACACGCTTGTATTCAACTATTTCAAATTCGCGCCGGGAGATTAGTCGGTAGATTGGGATTTATTGCCGAAGCGAAATCAGGAACAGCGGGAGCAATTTTACAAAGGGTATTAGAAGAACATTATCAAAATGTTGAATCAGTGGAAATTCCCACAGAAATTTTAGTCCAGCATGAGTTACCCGATACAGAAATGTTGGGGAATTATTTGAGCGATCGCAAAGGTAGAAAAGTCAGCATTATCGCACCCCAAAGACAAAGCAAAGCCGAACTCATCGAAATGGTAGAACGCAATGCCAAATATGAACTTGAACGGACGCGGAAAAATAGCGATCGTAACAACCAAGCCTTACAAGACTTAGCCAACATACTCGACTTACCAGACTTACCCCATCGCATAGAAGGATACGACATTTCCCACATCCAGGGATCAAATGCCGTCGCCTCTCAAGTAGTATTTATTGATGGCTTACCAGCCAAACAAAACTATCGACATTACAAAATAAAAAATCCTACCGTCACTGCCGGACATTCCGACGACTTTGCCAGTTTAGCCGAAGTCATTCAAAGACGCTTTCGCAAATACGCCAAAACATCAGAAACAGACCTTTCATTAACCCAAAATACTGATTCTGATTGGCCTGATTTAATCATGATTGACGGTGGAAAAGGTCAACTTTCCGCAGTTGTCGCAGCACTCCAAGAAATGAACTTATTAGAAGATTTGCGAGTCGTGAGTTTAGCCAAACAACGCGAAGAAATCTTCCTTCCCGGTGAATCTTTACCATTAAACACCGATCCCGAACAACCAGGTGTGCAACTATTACGCAGATTAAGAGATGAAGCACATCGATTTGCCGTAACTTTCCACCGCCAACAAAGAAGCGATAAAATGCGTCGTTCTCGTTTAGAAGAAATTCCCGGTTTAGGTTTTCAAAGACAAAAACAATTATTAGCGCACTTTCACTCCATTGATTATATCCGCGAAGCCTCTGTTAAACAATTAGCCGAAGTTCCCGGAATCGGTGAGCGTTTAGCACAACAAATTTACGATTATTTTCATCCCCAGAATTGAGCAACTGATGAACTACTCATTGAGGTAGCAAGGGCGCACAAAAGAGCAGTTAAACCTTATCCAACGTTATCTCAGATCTTGCACCAAGAGGCAGAGCCTCTGTCTTTCGTTACCAGGTTCAACCTGGTAACGAGATTTGCGAGGTTCTACCTCCTGTACTGCAAGGAACTGAAAAATAGCAGCTGGTGTCAAGTTATGCTAGCTAAAGTTACTCTGTTAGAAATATGAAAATCAAACAACTAGCTTCTATTGTTTTGTTCACTATTCTTGGCTTGGCTACTCCTGCAAATGCCTATAATCTCCAACACTTAGAAATATTGCGACAAACCAAGCAATGTCCCGGATGTGACTTAAGTGATGCTAACTTAAGTCAATTAGACCTCAGAGAAGCTGACTTGCGGAATGCTTATTTAGCTGGTGCTAACTTACAAGGAGCTAACTTAAGTGGTGCTAGACTGGTGCGAGCAGACTTGAGCAGAGTTAATTTAAGCCAAGCTTTAATTGTCGGTGCCGATCTTAAACAAGCACACTTGGCTAACGCTAACTTAAGCGGTGCTGACATGAGATTAAGTCTTCTGAATTTCGCTAATTTATTAGGTGCCGATCTGAGTTTCGCTGACTTAAGTGGTGCTGTTTTAATGGGTGCAGTTCTTCGAGATGCAAACGTTGTTGGTGTTGACTTAAGCAGAACTTTTCTGAAAAGAACTACCATGCCAGATGGTGAAATTGAAAGTAACGATAAGTAATCAGTTCGTTGTGAGGACTTTAGTCCTTCGATTTGAATCAGTTCGTTGTGAGGACTTTAGTCCTTCTCTCGATCAAAAAACGACTTAAGTCGTTACAACAGACCTGGCACAACAAAATTGTTGTGCCAGCTTAATTAAGTTTGTCAAGCAGTCAAATCTGCCATGACTTTTCCGACAATTTGTACTGCTGAATCAATTTCTTTTGCAGTTACAATTAATGGTGGAACAAAGCGGACAACTTTTGGCCCTGCGGGAACTAATAACAAGCCTTCTGCCATTGCTGCTTTGACTATATCAGCAGAAGTTAATTGAGTTTCTGCGTTTAATTCCATGCCATTAATTAAACCCCAACCTCTGACTTCGGTAATTTTATCGGGATATTTAACGGCAATTTCTTTCAATCCAGCACGCAATTGTTCGCCACGTTGTTGGACATTTTCTAAAATGTTTTCCTGTGACAAAGTTTGACAAACTGTGAGTGCAACTGCACAAGCGAAAGGATTTCCGCCAAAGGTGCTGGCGTGTTCTCCGGGTTGGAAAATGTCGCATTTAGATTTACATAACATTGCACCGATCGGAATTCCACCACCTAAACCTTTTGCACTAGTGAAAATGTCTGGTTCTATTCCCAGATTTTCATATCCCCACAATTTGCCAGTGCGACCCATTCCTACTTGCACTTCATCCATAATTAGGAGAATGCCTGTTTCGTCACAAATTTGGCGAATTTGTTGGAAATATTCTGTTTCTCCGGGACGAACTCCGCCTTCTCCTTGTAATGCTTCTAAGAGAATTGCTGCTACTCTTCTGTCTCCGGTGTCGATATCTCCGATCGCATTTTTGATCGCTTGAATATCGTTGTAATCTACATAATGAAACCCAGGCACCAAGGGATCAAAATACTTTTGATATTTTGGTTGTCCAGTTGCGGTAATTGTCGCTAAAGTCCGTCCGTGAAAACTGGCATTCGCCGTCAAAATTACAGGTTCATCAATTCCTAAAACTGTGTGAGCATATTTCCGGGCTAATTTAATTGCGCCTTCGTTAGCTTCTGCGCCAGAATTACAGAAAAAAGCGCGATCGGCACAAGAATGCTCTACTAACCATTTTGCCAGCAAACCCTGCGGTGAATTGTAATAAAGGTTAGAAACATGGTGCAAGGTTTTAATTTGCTTAGTCACAGCTTCTACCATCACCGGATGTGCGTGTCCCAAGGTACAAGTAGCAATTCCCGCCACAAAATCTAGATACTCGCGCCCTTCATTGTCCCACACTCGACAACCTTCGCCTTTTTCCAAAACTAAGGGAAATCGTCCGTAAGTGGACATGACAAACCGATCGAAGCTAGCAGGATCGTAATTACCCGACTCTAATCCTGACTCTGTAGTTATTTGAGACTTCTCAACAACAGTTTCTATACTCACTGCTCAATCCTTAATTCAAAACTTATTCCGATGCGATTTTACTGGTTTGCTTTGTAAGGTACATTGATCGAGGCTACCAAACCTGTATTTCAGGATATGCCAACGATCCAAAACTTTGCATATTTGGGTATTGTAACTCTGAGTTAAATATTTATGTCGTACTTTCTGCAACAGTTTATCCTTGCCAGTTCTAACACTACAAACTCCTCCTTGGAAGCAAAATTTGCAGAATTAGTCATTGCCTTAATTATTTTGCTATTGGTAGCTACTGGCGTTGCCTTAATATCCCGGCAGTTTCGTGTGCCTTATGTTACTGGCTTAGTTTTAGCAGGTTTAGCAATTACCGATCTATTACCTCGACGAATTGGTTTAGATCCGTCCCTGATTTTCAATCTATTTTTGCCAATTTTGGTGTTTGAAGCAGCAATTAATACAGATATTAGCCGTTTACGGAGCACGGTAAAACCAATTTTACTACTAGCAGGGCCAGGAGTGCTGATTTCTTCTGCGATCACCGCAATCCTGTTAAAATTCGGCTTGGGTTTGTTGTGGATACCAGCGTTACTAGTTGGAGTAATTTTAGCGATTACTGATACTGTTTCGGTAATCGCTGTTTTTAAGGAAGTGGCAGTACCATCTCGACTTTCGACAATTGTTGAAGGAGAAAGTTTATTTAATGATGGTGTAGCTTTAGTTTTATTCAGCTTAATTCTGAAGCTGAATTCCACAGGTAAGTTTGTTTTGATCGATGGATTGCAAGAGCTTTTTGTCGTGATTGCTGGTGGTATTTTAGTTGGTCTAGCTTTGGGTTATTTAAGTACTGGTTTGCTCACTCGTTCTGACGATCCCTTAAGCAGTATGTTACTAACAGTAGCAGTAGCATTGGGTACTTTTCAAATAGGACAATTTATTCATGTATCTGGTGTTGTTGCTGTGGTAGTTGCCGGATTAATTGTGGGAAATATGGGGATTTCTAGTAATATTTCGGCATCGAGTCGAATTGCTTTGTTGAGTTTTTGGGAATATGCAGGTTTTGGGGTTAATACATTTATTTTCTTGCTGATTGGTTTAGAAATCGATCTGATTACTATATGGGAAACTTTGCCAGCAATTTTACTCGCAATAGTCGCTTATCAAGTGGGGCGATTACTCTCTGTTTATCCATTGTTATGGGCAGTACGTTGGTTCGATCGCGCAATTCCTTTACCTTGGCAGCACGTCTTATTTTTTGGTAATATTAAAGGCTCTCTTTCAATGGCTCTGGCTCTTAGTTTACCTGCAATTATCCCCGGAAGAGAAAGGTTAATTGCCTTGGTATTTGGCACTGTTTTGTTATCTTTAGTCGGACAAGGATTAAGTTTACCTTGGTTCGTGCGACAGTTAAAGCTTTCCCATTTTTCCGAGTTTCGTCAGCAAACGGAAGAATTGCAAGCTCAATTGATGACTTCTAAAGCTGCACAAGATGAATTAGATAGTTTGTTGAAGGCAGGAGTTTTGCCAAAATCGATTTATGAGGAAATGCGATCGACTTACCAAGTCAAAGTCGCCGCCGCCGAAAAAGCTTTACGAGATCTATACAACCGTCGCGAAGATGAATTTGATATTAATGATAGTAATCGCAGCAAGTTTGATGCAATTAAACGGCGTTTACTATTAGCAGAAAAAGGGGCTTTAAATGAAGCAATTAGAAAACGGATTATTTCTGACGAAATTGCTCAAAACCGGATTCGTAATATCGATCGACAACTTTTACAATTAGAAGATGAATGAGTATATAGCAATGGAAGCAAAGCTGAGGACAACAGAATCCTCTAGACAAATGGCTTATATAGCCAGTCTAAATGATTCGTGAAAAAGACTTTTTTTGAACCACGTTCGCGTAGCGTGCGCGTAGCGCGTAAGACACGAAGAACACGAAGGAAGAAGAAGAAAGAAAAACAAAGAAACCCAAGAAGATAGCGGGGGTAACTAACCCGGATTTGGTATTAAGCTTCTTGTGAACGTCCTAAACTATACTTCAGCTGCTATATAGCCAGTCTAAATGAATTGTGAAAATTGCTTCTTCTTCTCCTCTTCCTTCGTGTTCTTCGTGTCTTACGCGCTACGCGCACGCTACGCGAACGTGGTTCAAAAAAAATCTTTCTACTGAATCTGAGGAATAGATTAAGGACAACCTTCGATAAAATCAATCACTTGATGTAAAGTTCCTGGTTTAGTCACAATCAATATAGTTGAACCGGATTCTAAAACAGTACTTCCATTCGGAATTACTAAATCCGTATGAGGATGAGGTTGATAACCAATAATTAAAGAACCAGAAGGAAATCGAGCATCTTGAGCAATTTCCGCTACGCTACGTCCGACAACATTACAACGTTCAGGAATGGCTAGTTTTAATACTTCGATTTGCCCTTGTTCAAAGTGCATCATCGATTCTACTTCAGGATATTCGATCGCATTTACCATTGTGGATACTGCAAGATCGATCGTGCTAATAATATGATGCGCCCCCGCCAGACGCAATGGCGCTTCAAAATCTCGGTGCCGCATTCTGCTGATAATATGAGAAACACCGTAATGTTTCGCCAAAGTTACCATTGCTAAATTTAAGGCATCACTCCGTAAAACAGCAGCTACAGAGTCAGCTTTACGAATTCCCGCTTCTAGTAAAACTTCCGTACTCACAGCACTACCTTCAAAAGCCATTGCTCCCACTTGTTCGCGAGCATAGCGACAGGCATTAGGATCGATATCAATTACTGCTACAGTATGTCCCAACTCTACCAGCTTTTGCGCTAAATTTATCCCGACTAGTCCGGCTCCAGCAATTAACACATACATTTTTATTTCCCTACTATCAAATTTAACAGAGCAATTGGTATTCTACTGTTGTATATGATTAAACAGCTAACAAAAAGCTTCTACTTCTGTGATCTCTCAAAATAGATTAATTTTACAAACAGCTATTGAGGTTAAGTATGAACGCATACAAAAACAGCTAATTGGTGGAGTAATCGCTTTCATTGCCATATTTCTACTCGGTACACTGTGGTACAGGTTTATCGAAGGATGGGATTGGTTAGACTCTATTTACATGACAGTAATTACCCTAGCTACAGTTGGCTATGGAGAAACTCGACCTTTAGGAAGTCGGGGTCGAATATTTACTATTGTTTTGATCGGATTAGGAATCGTTATTATCGGTTACATTGTTAACAGATTTACAGAAGCTATAATTCAAGGTTACTTTCAAGAAGGTAGAAAACTGAGGCAGCAGAGACGCTTGATTGAAAATTTGAAAGAACACTACATTTTATGTGGATATGGACGCACTGGCAAGCAAATTGCTCAGGAGTTTCAAGCTGAAGGCATTTCTTTTGTAATTATTGATTCGGATCAAGAATCTGTGGAATTAGCAAAAGAAATGGGTTACGTTAGCATCCAAGGTGACGCTACATTAGATGAAACATTAGTAAAAGTGGGTATTGAACGGGCAATTTGTTTGGTGGCGGCGCTACCTTCGGATGCTGAAAATCTTTACACTGTTCTTTCGGCAAAATCGCTTAATCCAGAAGTGAGAACAATTGCTCGTGCGAGCACAGAAGAAGCAGTGAAAAAGTTACAACGTGGCGGCGCAGATGCGGTAGTCTCTCCTTATATTACTGGTGGTAAACGCATGGCAGCAGCGGCTTTAAGACCACAAGTAATGGATTTTGTCGATGGGATTCTTACGGGGATAGATCGATCGTTCTACATGGAAGAATTCCTTTTAGATCCCCACGTTTGTCCTTATGTTGGTCAAACATTAAAAGATGCACGTCTGCGAAGTCAATCTGGTGCTTTAGTAGTCGCCATTCGTCGCGCCGATGGTACTCTAATTGGAGGCCCAACAGCAGATACCCTCCTATCAGCTGGAGATTCCATGATTTGCATGGGTACACCAGAACAATTACGTTTACTTAACCAAATTCTCAGTCCTCTTAGTTCCAAGAGACTGCGTTTACCCAAACATAATTCTTAAATGCTATCAAACAAAGCTGGAACAAAATAACAGAAATTGTAAGGAATCCCAGTCCCTAGTCCCTAATCCCCAGTCCCCTGTTCCCTTTTACAAACGACATTTACATTCTTTTGGTAGAGTCTCTATCTGTATTTGTGTAAAGTCAATAAAGTCTTTCATTGACTTAAAAAAAGAGCGTTTATCAAAAAAATCCTGAATTAATATTTCTAATTCTGTTACCCCATTGATTAACTTTTCTTCTCTACATAAGCTGTGCCAAGGAATAAATTGTTCGCAATTAAGGTAAGGATTCCCTACTCTAGCTTGATTGCCATTAGAAATTACTAAAATTTGAATATAAGAAAAAATTGTAGGTAATTTATAGTTACAAAATTTAATTTTACCACAATTCCTTTTTAAAGGAATTGCATTAGAACTAGTTTCTATTAAATCAATTATACCCAAGGGCAACCCATTAATAAAAATCACCATTTCTGGCGAATAGCGAACGTTTCCTTCAAAAACTGTATAATTTTGAATCACCAACCAATCATTTTTTTGAACATGAGAATAATCTACAAGTTTTAGTTCATTATAAAGTTTATATTTACCTAATTGGTAAGATACATTCATCCCATTTTGCAAAAAATTTCGGAAATTATAATTTTTGGCTTGAGGGGTATCACCAGGAATCGAATTAAGTACTTTAATAGCTTCTGTAATCGCCATTGAGGGAACATTAGGATTAATTCTTCTCAGTGATTGAAAAAAGCGATCGCGCAATATCACCTCACCATAACTACTTCGCTCAGACTTCACCTTTCCCGGCGCAACATCTGAATCTAACAAAACTGTATAACCGTTTACTTCAAACCAAACTAACATCATATACTCTCCAATAAATTGATCGGTGATAGGGAGAGAATTACTAAAATCAAGCGTTTATTCTTTTAATTTATCGGTTTCACCAACATTTAGGTAAAAACCTTACCTGGATATATTTACCAGTAAGGCTTTTAGCTTTGAGGCGGTGATATCATGCCATGCTAATATTCAAGCACATTGTACGAAATACTTGCGTATATCGTAATACTTTTTTTATGGTTACTTTTTTAACAGATAGGTAAAAGTAGGAAAGTTAGTGTTGTAAAAGTCCTAGTTTAGAAAAATTTATGCTTAAAGGAATTAGTAATGAAGCCAGAAAGTGAGCTACGTAACAATTTAAAACAAATTCGTATCCGCTTAGGCTTGAGTCAGCAGGATTTAGCGAAAATTGCCGGGGTTTCCCGTCAAACAATTAGTGGTGTAGAATCTGGACAATACGCACCTTCGGCAACAATTGCTTTGCGTTTAGCCAAAGTATTAGGATGTCAAGTAGAAGATTTATTTTGGTTGCAAGAAGAGTGTATTGGTGTAGAAGCAATACCTACCCAAGCAGTTCCATTAGCGCAGAAATTAAGAATGAATTTAGCCCAAGTAGGAGGAAGATTAATTGCTTATCCATTGCTGGGAGAAGAAGCTTTTCGGACAGAAATGATTCCCGCAGATGGTGAAGGTTGGCGAGAAACAGATGATAATAAAATTATCGTCAAATTGTGGGATTCTCAGGATAAGATTAAGCAAACAGTAGCGATCGCAGGTTGTACCCCAGTACTTTCACTTTGGGCAAAAGTCGCAGAGCAATGGTATCCCAATTTGCGAGTTCACTGGAGTTTTGCCAACAGCAAGGAAGCGCTAGAAAGATTGCTCAGAGGCGAAGTTCATATTGCAGGAATGCACTTATACAATCCAGAAACTAACTCCCATAATGTTAGCTTCATCAAAGATATATTAACCAATCAGGAAGTGGTATTAATTAACTTAGGTTTTTGGTCAGAAGGACTGATAGTACAACCTGGTAATCCCCAAAGATTGAGAAATATTGTTGACTTAGCTAACCCTGAAATTACTATTATCAACCGAGAACTAGGATCTGGCAGTCGTCAACTATTAGAACATTTACTAAATCAAGCCAAAATCCCCTTTACTGCTGTGAAAGGATTTAATCAAATTGTTAATAGTCATGTTGCAGTTGCTCGAGCAATTGCCTCTGGCAAAGTTGATGCCGGAATTAGTATTCAAGCCATAGCAACCGCCTTTGGATTAGGATTTGTTCCCCTGCATAAATCACAATATGATTTAGTAATTATTAAAGATTACTTGCAAGAAATACCTGTACAACAATTCCTCAACATTCTCGGACACCAACGCCTGCATTCTCAGTTAATTTCCCTTGGCGGTTACGACACTTCTCAAACCGGAGAGATAATCACTACTATTGAACCAAAAAACTAAGAGAAAAAGGACAATTGAAAGCGGTTGTTGGTGCGATCGCTCAACACCATAAGTAGAATAGGTAATAATTAGCTGATTGTATCGAATTTACACATGGAACCTATTACTATATTTACTGCGATCGCAACCGTACTCGCAACCAAAGCCCTGGAAAAAACCGGAGAAAATATTGGAGATGCCGTAACGGGAAGGGTTCGCCAGTTTTGGTCTTTACTCAAGGACGAGTCTCCAGATACGGCGAGTGCGATCGAACTTGCGCCAGAGCAAGCGTTGAATGACGATCGAGTAATATTAGAATTGCAATCTGTAAGCGATCGCAATGACGAACTGAAACAAATATTAATCGAATTGGCAGCAGCAGCCACCACAAATCCTAAACTTGCCCAAACGGTACAGCCGACAATCCAAAATTTCTCTAAGCTGTTAGAAAAAGGTGTTGTTAACCAAGGTTTTATCAACAGCATAAACCAAACGATTATATGACTGGCATCGTCCGAAAGCGATCGGGCAAAGTTAAATCGCAACGAAACTATAGAAGTTGACTGGCGAAAAGTTTGCCTCGCCATGTTGGAAGCTGAAAAACAGCAAAAGCTAACTACAAATCAGCTGATGCGCGATGAGGATGAATACTTTGATTTAGATGAAATCCACGTACCGCTAGCATTAGTAGAACGCAAAAAACCCGACAAGCAATGTGAGGAAATTCTACCAGAGCAAGGTTCGCGCCTGTACGAGCCAGAATATGAAGAAAAGCAGCGTTTTGAACACGAACAGTTTTTGTTGGATATCGTCAAAGACGGGAAAGGTAAGCATAACGGTAAGCGCATAGCTATTATTGGCGAACCTGGGGCGGGAAAAACTACGTTGTTACGGAAAATTGCTTTTTGGGTGCCAGAAAATACCCCATATTTTCCCATTTCAATATCCTTGGCAGATTTACCAGAAATCAATCCCAAGCAGCAATTTCTGGAATATTTTTTACTCGATAAATGGCTAAAAGCAGCGCTACCTTATAACGCTAATTCAACTATTAAGTACCAGCAATTATCATGATGAGCAGGCTAATATCATTGGATGTTTAGCAAAAGTTAGAGTTTTAAATTCAGAATTGAGCAGTATTCTAAAACAATTTTTGATTAGTCAGGATGAATATATACGCTACCTAACGGCTTCTATATTAACTAAGACTGAATCTGAGCAGTCTGAAGCTATTAAAGTCCTGAAAAATTTGCTAGGGACATGGGTTAATGATTTTGCTGCTCACCGTCTTAAGCAAGTTGCACCTGAAGTACCTGTCACATTAATTTTTCCTGAACCTTACAATGATGATAATGATGAGATTAGTTTTACTTCAGTCATATCTAGGTTAGAAATACTAGGGTTAGGAAATTTTGACATAGACGTTTTGAACTCCAAACCTCAAAAAATAGTAAATCTGTTAATTAATTTTATACACCTAAGTAAAGATAGGAAAGAACGTGAGGATGCTGTTAGGAGCCTAAGTAAGCTTCTTCTGAGCAAAAAATTTTGTAACCGAATTGAATTGTTCCCATCAGTTGTTACAGGTCTTAAAATGGGGATTTTGGATCGAGTTTACACCAATAACACGCTTGACACTTATAATACTTACGGTCATTGCTACGATGTACTCTGGCACTATGCCCAAAACCTCCCCTACCCCGACTTCTATCAAGCTTGGCACCAAAACACCTTACCAACACCGCAACAGCAAACCTCAACATAGCAAACTTACCCCAAGTCCTTGCCGAAGCTATTAACAATCAACCCGAATTATGCAGCAAAGTAAAGCTAATTTGCATCGACACACACCAATTCATCGACCCCGAAAACCCCGCCCCAGAAATTTACGACCTGATGCTAAATCAAAATTGTCCAGAGTGGCAGAATGGGTATCCAGAAACAATGCAAAAACTCAAACTTTATTGGAATTACCTGCGCCGAAGCCGCGAAAATCCCCTGTTTTTCATCTGCTACGATTCCACAGCACTCACAGCCACACCCACAGGATTTAGCGATACATTTCTGACAGCATTGAGCAAATTTGATGGCGCGATTTGTGTAGTATGGGAAACCGGGGAATTTGGGTTGCAAACATTTTCACCGACTCAACCAAATTTAATCGCAGATATTGTCGGTTGGATCAGAGAGAAAATGATGGAAAATTTGTAGGAATTGTAGGGGCGAAGCATTTGGGCGACAATTTATGTGGCATAACTAAAATATTTATGTCCAAATGCTAATGCCTACGGCACGCTACGCGAACGCCCTGTTTTGATGTGAAAACAAAAATGTTTGTTCATATAAATTGTCGCGGGGGGAGGGCGAAGCATTCGGGAATGTAAATTGTTGATTATCCAGAAATATTGTCGCCCGAATGCTTCGCCCCTACAGTAAAATTTTTGGGTAATTTTTTAACCTGTATCCAATAGTTCAGATATATGCAAAGAAAGGATAATTACGGTTCTATTATAATAGAAACATCTTATTTAAGAGCCAATCAACAAAGCAGGAACTATGACACTCACAAAAACTGATTACAAATATATAGAACTAAATGATGATAATGTTCCTATTATAGCCGGAACTACGATGAAAATAGTTGAATTGGTAGAAGCTCAAATAGCTTATGGTTGGAGTCCAGCCGAATTACACTTAAATCATCGCTATTTAACCATGAGCCAAATTCTTTCTGCCTTAGCTTATTATTGGGATCATAAACAAGAACTCGATGCAGAAATCAAGCGACGAGAAGATTATATTAAACAAGCAGAAATTGAAGCTGGCGAATCTCCTTTTGCTGCTAGATTACGTGCTCAAGGGTTATTGAAATGAGTCTAGCACTTTACATGGATGAACACATACATTCAGCTATTACAGTTGGTTTACGTCTGCGAGATATTGATGTTTTAACTATTCAAGAAGATGGACGTGCTGGAACTCCAGATACTATTTTACTTGATCGATCTACAGAACTTGGACGAGTTATGTTTTCCCAAGACCAAGATTTTTTAATTGAAGCAAAACGCCGTCAAGCTGAAGGAATAAACTTTTCAGGTGTGATTTTTGCTCGTCAGTCTCGCGTTTCCATTGGTGATTGTATTCGCGATTTGGAAATAATTGCTAAACTGGGTGAGTTGGAAGAATTTGTTAATCGAGTTCAATATTTGCCTTTGTAAGTAATTTCATTTCTAAATTTTAGAATCAATTGATGTGCGATCGCACTCATTAAGCTATGACAACTTGTTTAAGTCTTCGAGATATAGATATTTTAACTGTTAGCGATCGCCAATTGCTAACTTAATTCAATTTCAAAGCACTAACTGGCACTTCATCCCATGATTCTACAGTTCGCAAACGCACCACCCAACCTGCGGACTTTTGCTCTTCCGTCAAATTATCTTGAAATGATTTATGGCAATCTTTGGCTTGCTCTTCGTTACAAGTAGCAATGCAAGAATAGATAATACCCGATGGATCGATCTGTTCGTTTACCCAAATAGTCACGGTTTAGTTCCTTGTAACCTGTAAAAAGTATTTTATCCCAAATTCACCCTTGACCTTCTTCCGCCTCTCTTCTTCTTTCTTCGCGTTCTTTGCGCTCTTTGCGGTTCAAAAAAAAAGGAGTAATTCTGGAAAAACCTGAATTACCCCTTTGAAATCACTCTTTAATCTAACTAAGCTAAAGAAGCCATTTTCACATCACTGTCTGCCAAGATTTCTTGCAACTCATCAGCGTCTACAGTTTCTTTTTCAATTAACAAAGCTGATAACTGATCCAGCAAAGCACGGTTACTAACTAACACATCCTTAGCTCGTTTGTAAGCTTCATCAACTAAAATCCGAACTTCTTCATCTACCAACGCTGCTGTTTCTTCGGAGAAATCACGTTCTGACATGATATCTCTGCCTAAGAACATATTACCTTGCTGACGACCGAGAGCAACTTGTCCGACCCGATCGCTCATGCCAAAGCGCATCACCATCTGACGTGCTACCCTAGCTACTTGCTGCAAGTCACTCGAAGCACCAGTAGTCACCTCTTCTTCACCGAAGATGATTTCTTCTGCTACTCGTCCACCCAACAACATCGCCATCCGGTTTTGCAGGTAAGAACGGCTCAATAAACCAGAATCTAGTCTATCTTCACTGGGAGTAAACCATGTAATCCCACCAGCTTGACCGCGAGGAATAATGCTAATCTTTTGTACTGGGTCAAAGTCAGGCATTAAAGCACCAACAACTGCGTGACCAGCTTCGTGATAAGCTACTACTGCTTTGCGTTTTTCGCTCATCATCCGGTCTTTCTTTTCCGGGCCTGCTAGTACGCGATCGATCGCATCATTGACTTCATCCATAGAGATTTCCGTCAAATTGCGTCTTGCTGCCAAAATTGCCGCTTCGTTGAGCAAGTTAGACAAATCTGCACCAGTAAAACCTGGAGTCCGACGGGCAATTCTTTCCAAGTCTACATCTTGCGCTAAAGTCTTGCCACGAGCATGAACTTTCAGAATTTCCAAACGTCCCGCAAAGTCAGGACGGTCTACCACTACTTGACGGTCAAAACGACCGGGACGCATTAACGCTGCATCCAATACATCAGGACGGTTGGTAGCTGCAATAATAATGATGCCAGTGTTACCCTCAAAACCATCCATTTCAGTAAGTAGTTGGTTTAAGGTTTGTTCCCGTTCATCATTACCACCGCCTAAACCAGCACCACGCTGACGACCGACCGCATCAATTTCATCAATAAATACGATACAAGGTGCGTTAGCTTTCGCTTGTTCAAACAAGTCGCGGACGCGGGAAGCACCCACGCCGACGAACATTTCTACGAACTCAGAACCGGAAATGCTGAAGAAAGGAACGCCAGCTTCCCCAGCTACCGCACGAGCTAACAAAGTTTTACCAGTTCCCGGAGGGCCAACCAAGAGTACGCCTTTGGGAATTTTCGCACCGACTGCGGTAAAGCGATCGGCATTCTTCAAAAAGTCTACAACTTCGTTAAGTTCCAGTTTCGCTTGGTCAATACCCGCCACATCCCCAAAAGTAACTTGAGTTTGTGGTTCCATTTGTACACGCGCCTTCGACTTACCAAAGTTCATCGCCTGCGAACCTGGCCCATTTTGAGCGCGTCTGAGTAAAAAGAACAGTCCGACTAAAAGTAAGATCGGGAAGAATAAACTGCTGAGTGCTCTCAACCAGAAAGCATCATCAGCTGGTGGTAAAACTGAGATGTCAACGTTGTTCTTAGTTAAAAAGTTGATTAGATCGGGATCGTTGGGGAGGTTGACTATAACTGTTTTGCCTTTCGGATCGTCTGGATCTGTCAGACGGGCAAAGGATCGATCGGCACTAATACTGACTTTTGCTACTCTTTTGCTTTCAACTGCCTGGATCAACTGGCTGTAGCGCCAAGTCTCTCTAGTTTGGGGTTGTTTGTCAAAAAAAGCTGTTGCCAATGCAACTACTACTAAGGCTAGCAGTGCATATAGCCCTGCATTTCTCCACTGCTTATTCACTCTTGGTCAATCCTCCAAGGTTTTTTATCGTTCAGGCTTTATTGCGTACTCTTATGTTAATTTATCTTAACCTATCTGAGAAATTCGCAACATATCAGGTATGGAATTTCGCAGTTTTTCAGTCTAAATATGAGAAAAGGACTGGGGAATGGGGACTGGGGACTGGGAAAGGCAGAAGGCAGAAGGCAGAAGGCAGAAGGCAGAAGGGAAGAAAGGCAGAAAGAAGGCAGAAGTAAAAATTCCCCTTGTCCCCTTGTCTTCAGGGGGTGACAACGGAGCCAAAACTCATGAATACCAATAGTTTCAGCTTTTCCTCTTCCCTTAAAATATAGGCAGACTTTGAGCCTATTTAAGGACTAGACAACGTATTAAAGTCCTTTTAGGCTCAAAGTCTGCCTATTCATTATCAATAAGCCTGTCAATAAGCTGAATTTTTTTGGGTAGTGTAACCAGCCTAAAAGCTTGATTCAAAAGCGTTTCAGCCCCGTTGTCACCCCCTGAACCCCTTGTCCCTCAAATCACCCTATGAATGGGTACGACTTCGACGACACTGTTACTGTAAGCGATCGCTTCCATCCCCAATACTAGATCGGGTGTCCAAGGTTCTTCCTCAACGATCTGATTTTGGCTTTTCAGCCAATCCATTAACTGCTCTCGCATTAATCCTGGTAAAATTCCCGCCGTTAATGGCGGTGTCCACCATCTCCCATCTTGCCATCCCCAAAGATTTCCGGTGCTGGTTTCTAACCAATTGCCAGATTCATCTATTAGTATCGCTTCCTTGGCTCCATACTTTTTCGCTTGATTCAATGCTAGCCAAGCAGTTAAATAATTGCCTGTTTTATGGTCTGCTAAACTGCGCCTAAATTCTGCTCCTTCTGCTAACCAAGCAACTATACCCTGCTGTTGTCTCTCCACTAAATCTGACGGTAAATCCCGCCCCACTATCCATTCTCTGCCATCGGGAAAAATTGTAATTCTTAATACGGGAAACTCCTTCTGCAATATTTCTGCACCTTGTCTGATGCTCTCCCAATTCGGCTCTTGCCAGCCGAATGTTTGAATGCTGTTGCTTAGGCGATGCAAGTGTCCTTTCCAGTTCGTTCTCCCATCATCCAACGAATGATGATAAACTCTTAAAGTTGTGAAAACTGTCGCCCCATAAAGTAATCCCGGATCGTCAATTCCTAATCCTATTCTCCCCGTCCTAATTAGCTCTCCCGCATACCACATTGGTTAATCAAATTGTTGAAAAAATTCTTAAATTTAATAAAAAAATTTTTATTTTTTCGTCCTTTGGGATTGTTTTTTTGCCCTTTTAACTTTATAATTTAGATAATGGGAATATTTGTAAAAATACTATTTTAGTCAATATTCCCATTATCTAAATTATACGCCAAAAACCGCCCAAACACAAGCTGATTTCGCTTCTTTTATCATTCGCCAAACTATACAAAAAGCTTATAACATTTTGCATTTTTTCATTCTTTCTGGTTTCTGCCTTATCAATTAAACCAAGAGCGAACTAAATTCAAAAACCCTTCCCATAGGTTTGGTTTAGAGGAGTTTGGGAATTGGTGGTAATATTGCCAATCAGCAGCAGTTTGGCAGTTAATTTCGGATAAAGTCGGGAAGATGGGAGTGAGATTAGCGATCGCCTTAATTTTCAACTTTTGCTGCATAGCCAAAGCAAAGACATGAATTAGCTCACTAGCTTCAGCACCCACAATATGAGCGCCGAGAATTTCGCCATTGCTCAGAGTAATCACTTTACAAAAACCTGTAGTTTCACCGCGAATTTGAGCCTTATCAACCATTTTGAAATAGCGGCGTGTCAGCAAAACATCAGCATAACGGCGTTTCGCTTGAGCTTCAGTCAAACCTACCCTTGCCAATTCGGGATCGGAAAGAATTGCCCAAGGAATATAGCGATAATCAACTTGGGAATTTGGGAAAGTTCGCAGATTTTTTAAAGCTATTTGCGCCTCATAATTAGCAATATGAGGAAAGCGATATCCACCCAAAACGTCACCACAGGCATAAATCCGGTGATTAGTAGTTTGGAGTTTTGAGTTAACTATAATGCCCTGACTATTGCACTTGACACCCACAGCATCTAAATTTAAAGCAGAAGTATTAGGCTGGAATTCAGTAGTAATTAAAATTTCATCAGCATCGATCGCTTTATTTCCCGCTTGAATCCACTTTTTATCTTGTAACCATCTAACTTGAGTTACATGATATTCTGTAAAAATTTGAATACCTTCAGCTTCTAATTGCGACTGAATTAAAAGAGCAGCTTCGCGATCTTCCTTAGCTAAAATATGGGAACTACTGACTACAAGAGAAACCTGTGTCCCCAACCGAGAAAAAGTTTGTGCCAGTTCCACACCTACCGGATCGTTACCAATAACAATTAAGCTTTTTGGTAGTTCAACATTTGCCAATTGCCAGATGCTATCAGGAGTCAGATAACCAGCACTTTCTAAACCTTCTATTTCGGGAATAACTGGAGTAGAATTAGTGGCGATTAAGTACTTGCGCGATCGCAAATATTGGTCTTTAACCGCAAAAGCAAAATCAGGAGCATGGCGACAAAATTCCCCTTCCCCAAAAATTACATCAACTCCCAAAGAAGCCAACACAGCTGGAGAATAATTTTCATCTAAACTAGCAACTATTCCTTTCGCCCACTTTATAGTTTCGCCAAATTCTAAACTTCTATTTAGCTGTTCCTTATTAGACCAACCAAATATAGCCGCATCTTCCAGCGTTCGCGCCACTTTTCCTATATAAGTCAGAGCTTTATTATATTTAGAACTAGATTCTGACCAAGTAGAACCTAATAATGGAGAAGCTACCAAAGCAACACGAGCATTAGAATGAGTTGCTTTAACAGCAGCATAAATTCCAGCTGGACTACCACCAATTACCACTAAATCATAATCAAGCATATAGATAAAGGGACAAGGGGACAAGGGGACAAGGGGACAAGGAGATGGGG